>NZ_SMKD01000029.1 GCF_004348595.1 Micromonospora sp. KC723 | reverse complement strand
ACCCCGCCCCGTCAGCCGTGCCCGCGACCGCCGGTACGGACGACGCGCGTGCCGCCCTGCACCGGTTGCGCGCCGAGGTGGCCAAGGCGGTCGTCGGGCAGGACGCCGTGGTCACCGGCCTGGTCATCGCGCTGCTGTGCCGGGGCCACGTGCTGCTGGAGGGCGTGCCCGGGGTGGCCAAGACGCTGCTGGTCCGCACCGTGGCCACCGCTCTGGACCTCGGCTCGAAGCGGGTGCAGTTCACCCCCGACCTGATGCCCGGCGACGTCACCGGCTCGCTGGTCTTCGATCCGCAGACCGCCGCGTTCACCTTCCGCGAGGGGCCGGTCTTCACCAACCTGCTGCTCGCCGACGAGATCAACCGGACGCCGCCGAAGACCCAGTCGGCGCTGCTGGAGGTGATGGAGGAACGGCAGGTCTCCGTCGAGGGCGCCCGTCGTCCGCTGCCCGACCCGTTCATCGTCGCCGCCACCCAGAACCCGATCGAGTACGAGGGCACCTATCCGCTGCCCGAGGCGCAGCTCGACCGGTTCCTGCTCAAGCTCACCGTGCCGCTGCCCAGTCGGGACGAGGAGCTGGGTGTGCTGCGCGCCCACCACGGCGGCTTCGACCCCCGCGACCTGGCGGCGGCGGGGGTACGGCCGGTGGCCACCGGGGCCGACCTGGCCGCCGCCCGGGAGGCGGTGGGCCGGGTGCACGTCGCCGACCCCGTCCTCGGTTACATCGTGGACCTGTGCCGGGCCACCCGGGCCACGCCGGCGCTGGAGCTGGGCGCCTCGCCCCGGGGGGCGACCGCGCTGCTCGCCACCGCCAAGGCGTGGGCCTGGCTGGCCGGTCGGGACCACGTCACCCCGGACGACGTGAAGGCGACCGCCCGGCCGACGCTACGGCACCGGCTGCGGGTGCGCCCGGAGGTGGAGTTGGAGGGCGTCGGCGTGGACCCGGTGCTGGACACGGTGCTGGCCACCGTGCCGACACCGCGATGACCTGGCGGGCGGGCGTCCTGCTGCTGGTGGGGGCGCTGACCCTGCCGGTCTGGCCGGCCCCGCTGGTCGGCGTCGCGGTGATGACCGGCGCGGTGCTGCTGCTCTGCGCCGTGGACTGGGCCCTCGCCGCACCGCTGCGCGCGGTCACCGCCACCCGGGACGGCGACCGGTCGGTACGCCTCGGCGGCACCGCCACGGTCACGCTACGCCTGACCAACACCGCCGGCCGTACGCTGCGCGCCCAGATCCGGGACGCCTGGGTGCCGTCGGCGGGCGCCGTCGGGGACGTACCGCCGCAGCGGGTGACCCGGGTCGCGCCCGGCGGCACGGCGGCGCTGCCCAGCCTGCTGGCCCCGACCCGGCGCGGCGACCGGCCGGCGGTGGCCCTGGCGGTGCGGTCGCTGGGCCCGCTGGGGTTGGCGTTCCGGCAGCGGGCCGGGCGGCCGGCGACGCCGCCCTGGACGCTGCGGGTGCTGCCCCGTTTCGACTCGCGGCGGCACCTGCCGGAGAAGCTGTCCCGGCTGCGGGTGATCGACGGTACGCAGGTGACCCGCGGCCGGGGCCAGGGCACCGAGTTCGACACCCTGCGCGAGTACGTGGTCGGCGACGACGTCCGCTCGATCGACTGGCGGGCCAGCGCCCGCCGGGCCGACGTGCTGGTGCGCACCTGGCGGCCCGAGCGGGACCGTCGGCTGGTCTGCGTGCTGGACACCGGTCGGACCTCGGCGGTACGGGTCGGCGACGAGCCTCGCCTGGACACCGCCATCGACGCGGCGCTGCTGCTCGCCGCGCTCGCCGCCCGGGCCGGCGACCGGGTCGACCTGCTCGCCGCGGACGCCACGATCCGGGCCACGGTGACCGGTGGCGGCCGGCCTGCGCTGCTCAACCGGCTGGTGACGGCGGTGGCGCCGCTACAGCCTGCGCTCGTGGAGACGGACTTCGGGCTGATCGCCGGGCAGATCCTGCGCCGGGAGCGGCAGCGCAGCCTGGTGGTGCTGTTCACCGCCCTGGAGGCGGGCACGCTCGGTGAGGGACTGTTGCCGGTGCTGCCCCGGCTGGCGGCCCGGCACCGGGTGGTCGTCGCGGCCGTGCACGACCCGGTGCTCACCGGCCTGACCGCCGCCGCGCCGGCCCGCCCCGCCGACGCCTACGCCGCCGCCGCGGCCTGGCGGGCCCTCGATGAGCGGGCCCGCGTCCGCGCCGCCCTGGCCCGCCACGGCGTCACCGTCGTCGACGCTGCCGCCGACCGTCTCGCCCCGGCCGTCGCCGACACCTATCTCCGCCTGAAGGCCCTCGGCCAGCTCTGAGGGCCCATTGGCCAGGCGTGGCCGGGGACGGCGGAGGGCCAGAGCTCGGCCAGCCAGGGGTCGGCGTGGTCGGCGGGTGCCGACGCGGCGACCGCCGCGCGGTGACCCAGGACGACGACGTAGCCGAGGAAACCCAGCCAGACGGCGGCCCCGATGCCCACCCGCAGCGCCGTCGGCACCGGCGACGGGGTCACGAACGCCTCCAGCACCGCCGAGACGGCGAAGAGCCCGACCAGGCCGACGGCGACCAGGACCGCCGAGCGGCCCGCCTCGGCGACCGCCCGGCCCCGGGTCAGCCACGCCGGCGGCGCGATCCAGGCCCACGCCGTCCGCAGTCCCACCCCGGCGGCGACGAACACCCCGGTCAGTTCGAGCAGCCCGTGCGGGCTGATCAGGCCGAAGAACACGTCGGCCCGGCCGTACGAGACCATCACGCCGCCCACCACGCCGATGTTCAGCGCGTTCTGCCACAGCAGGTAGAACACCGGCACGACCAGCACCCCGGAGGCCAGGCACTGGGCGGCCACCCAGGCGTTGTGCGTCCACAGGTGGAAGGCGAACGTCGGCGCGGAGAACTCGGTGTAGTAGCCGGCGAAGCCGGAGTCGACGAGGTCGGCCGCGGCCTCCGGGCCGATGAACGCCGCCGCGGTCTGCGGGTTGCCGGCGACGTACCAGATGAGGAAGAAGCTCAGCGCGGTGAAGCCGGTCGACACCCCGCACCACCAGGGCCACGCCTGGTAGACGGCGGCCGGGAAACCGACGGTCAGGAACCGGCCCACCGCCGCCCACGACGGGCCGCGCCGGCCGGCGATCCTGGCCCGGGCCGCCAGCACCAGTTGCGACAGGTGATTGACCAGCACCGGGTCGGGCGCACGGCTGCGCAGCACGGAGAGCTGGGTGGCGGCACGCTGGTAGAGCGCCACCAACTCGTCGATCTCGTCGGCGTCGGGGCGGCGCCGGCGGCAGAGCTGCTCCAGCCGCCGCCACTCGTGTCGGTGCTCGGCGACGTACGCGTCGAGATCCACTCGTCCTCCCCCGCTCCGGCGCCCATAGTGTTCACTGTCCGGGTGACAGCGCAACCACCGGCGTCCGCCGTCGGTCGACCCGACGCCCACCCCGCCCCGGGTGGCCCGGCCGGCCGGTTCCCGACGTGGGGCGACGCGGGTCTGGTCAGCGGCGAGGCGGTCGAGCTGGATGTCCGCGTCGCCCGGCTGGGTTCCCGGGTGCTGGCGCTGCTGCTGGACGCCGTGGCCCAGGTGGCGCTGGCGGTGGTGTTCGGGCTGCTGCTCACCGCGCTGGCGGTACGGGTGCTGCCCGCGCCGCTGGTCGACGGGGCCTTCTACGAGGCCCTCGGGACCGTCTTCCTCGTGCTGGTGCTGGTCGGCTACCCGGTGCTCTCCGAGCGTTTCTGTCACGGCCGTACGCTCGGCAAGATGGCGGTCGGCCTGCGGGTGGTCGCCGCCGACGGCGGACCGGTGGGATTGCGGCAGTCGCTGACCCGCGCCCTGGTCGGGGTGGCGGTGGAGTGGCCGGGGCTGGTGCTGCCCCTGTTCAGCTGGGTGGCCGGGGTGACGGTGATGCTGACCGACCGGCGCGGCCGGCGGCTGGGCGACCTGGTGGCCGGCACCCTGGTGGTGCACACCCGGTCCGCGCAGCCGTGGCGGGCCGCGCCGGCGATCGCGCCGCCGCTCGTCGGGTGGGCGGTCACCCTGGACCTGACCCGGATGGACGACGCGTTGGCGCTGGCCGTGCGGCAGTACCTGACCCGGGCGCACCGGTTCGCCGAGCCGTCGCGGAGCCGGCTGACGCAGGGTTTGTGGGGCGAGGTGGCCGCGGTGACCTCGCCACCTCCACCCCGGGGGACGCCTGAGCCGCTGGCTCTCGCCGCGGTGCTGGCCGAACGGAACCGCCGCGGCGCGCTGCGGCTGCACCACAGCCGCGCGCTCACCGCCGCGCTCTGGCCGGAGCTGGCCCCGCCGCCGCAGTCCGCGCCGGCCCTCGCCACGCCCGCACCGGCACCGTCCACGCCGACACCGGACGAGCCGGCACCACCCACGCCGAGCGCCGTCCGCCCGGCCGCTCCGGGCGCCCGTACCGGTCCCACCCCGTCGGTGGGGCGCACCCCTGGGGCACGGGCGTGAAGGGTCTCTGGCTCTGGCTGGGGGTGCTGGCGCTGATCATCGCGCTCAACGCGTTGCGGCTGCGCCCGCTGGCGGTCGCGGTCTCGCTGGCCTGGCTCGCCTGGTGCGTCTGGACCTGGGTCCGCCCCACCCGCCGTGGCCCACCCTGACCGTCCTCGGACAGACGCCCGTACCCGGAAGATGAGGGACCGGGCCGGCCGCGCGGCGGCCGACCCGGTGCGGGTGGAACTCAGTAGCGGTAGTGCTCCGGCTTGAACGGGCCCTCCACGGAGACCCCGAGGTACGCCGCCTGCTCCTTGGTGAGCTGGGTCAGCTTCGCGCCGAGCGCGTCCAGGTGCAGCCGGGCGACCTTCTCGTCGAGGTGCTTCGGCAGCACGTAGACGCCGACCGGGTACTCGTCGGTCTTGGTGTACAGCTCGATCTGGGCGATCGTCTGGTTGGCGAACGAGTTCGACATCACGAAGCTGGGGTGACCGGTGGCGTTGCCGAGGTTCAGCAGGCGCCCCTCGGAGAGCACGATGATGGCGTGGCCGTCGTCGAAGCGCCACACGTCGACCTGCGGCTTGATGTTCTCGCGGGTGACGTCGGGGCGCTTCGCCAGCCCGGCCATGTCGATCTCGTTGTCGAAGTGGCCGATGTTGCCGACGATGGCCTGGTGCTTCATCCGGGCCATGTGCTCGTTGGTGATGACGTTGAAGCAGCCGGTCGCGGTGATGAAGATGTCGGCCTGCTCGACCACGTCCTCCAGGGTGGCGACCTGGTAGCCGTCCATCGCCGCCTGGAGCGCGCAGATCGGGTCGACCTCGGTCACCACCACCCGGGCGCCCTGGCCGCGCAGCGACTCGGCGCAGCCCTTGCCCACGTCGCCGTAGCCCATGACGACGGCCATCTTGCCGCCGATCAGCACGTCGGTGGCCCGGTTGATGCCGTCGATCAGCGAGTGGCGGCAGCCGTACTTGTTGTCGAACTTGCTCTTGGTCACCGAGTCGTTGACGTTGATGGCCGGGAAGAGCAGGGTGCCGGCGCGGTGCATCTCGTAGAGCCGGTGCACGCCGGTGGTGGTCTCCTCGGTGACGCCCTTGATGGTGGAGGCGATCCGGGTCCACCGCTGGCCGTCCTCGGCCAGCGAGCGGTGCAGCAGGCCGAGGATGACCGCGTACTCCTCGGAGTCGGCGGACTCGACCGGGGGCACCACGCCGGCCTTCTCGAACTCGACGCCCTTGTGGACGAGCAGGGTGGCGTCACCGCCGTCGTCGAGGATCATGTTGGGGCCCTGGCCGTCGGGCCAGTTGAGCACCTGCTCGGTGCACCACCAGTACTCCTCCAGAGACTCGCCCTTCCAGGCGTAGACCGGCACGCCGGCGGGAGCCTCGGGGGTGCCGTCGGGGCCGACCACGATCGCGGCGGCGGCGTGGTCCTGGGTGGAGAAGATGTTGCAGGACGCCCAGCGGACCTGCGCGCCGAGCGCGACCAGGGTCTCGATCAGGACGGCGGTCTGGATGGTCATGTGCAGCGAGCCGGTGATGCGGGCGCCGGCCAGGGGCTGCGCGTCGGCGAACTCGCGACGGATCGCCATCAGGCCGGGCATCTCGTGCTCGGCGAGCCGGATCTCCTTGCGCCCGAACTCGGCGAGCGACAGATCCGCCACCTTGTAGTCGCCCTCGGCGAGGGTGCTCGGCTGCGGCCCGCTGGTGGACGCCGGGAGGGTGCTGGTCATGGAAGCTCCTGTCGAACGATGTGCGCGACCTTCCACCTTACGCGCGTACCCCGTCGCCGCGCGGGGCACCGCCACCACGCGGGGCCGGCCCGGCGTGCGCGCACCGACGGCCTGGCGCGGGCCGCGTCCGCGGACAGCGCACGGGGCGGTCGGTGTGGACGAACTTGCGTCCACGACCGGCCGCCCCGTGCATCCCCCCGGTTTGGTTCCCCCGCGCGCGCTTCCGGACTGTCGTCGCGACAACGCTGCGTACTCATAGGGTCACACTCAGAGACGGCAGCGTCAAGCCATTTCGGAAAAGTCGGATTCGTGTCGGTCGGCTGGGGGCCAGTCGCCCACCGAAGCGGACTCAGCACCCGCCGCAGGTGGCGACGAACGCCTCACCCTCGCCGGTGAAGACCAGCGGCTCCGCGGCGGCCGTCCCGACCGCCGCCTGCCCCGGCCCCAGGGTGACCGCACCCGCGCCGTCGTCCACCGCGAGCCTGCCGGCCCGGCAGAGCACCACCCGGGGCCCGGGCAACGGCAACCGTACCTGCGGCGTGCCCGCGCCCACGGTCACCCGGTGCAGCGCGAAGTCGTCCACCGGCACCGGCCAGCAGACCACCCCCGGCGCCACCGGTCGCGCCCGCACCACCGGTTCGGCCAGCACCTCGAAGCGCAGCACCCGCAGCAGCTCGTCGACATCCACGTGCTTCGGGGTGAGCCCGCCACGCAACACGTTGTCGCTGGCCGCCATCACCTCCACCCCGGTGCCGCGCAGGTAGGCGTGCAGGTTGCCGGCCGGCATCCAGATCGCCTCCCCCGGCGCCAGCTTCACGTGGTGCAGCAGCAGCGCCACCAGCACCCCCGGATCACCCGGGTAACGGGCCGCGAGGGCCCGCGCCAACTCCGCGTCCGGGCCGGCGACGTCCGCGGCCACCACCGCGCCGACCAGCCCCGCGCGTTGCTCGGCGGGCCAGGTCAACAGCCGGCGTACGGCGTCCCGCAGCCCCGCCGGCCCGGCGCGCAGCGCCGCCACCACCGGCTCCAGTGCGGGTACGCCGAACGCGGCGAGCACCTCCGCCGACTCCACCGGGTCGCGGAAGCCGCAGAGCGCCTCCATCGGCGACACGGCGACCAGCAACTCCGGCTTGTGGTACGGGTCGACGTAGTTGCGGTGCCCGTCGGTGCGCGTCGCGTCCACGGCGTGCCCCGCGCGGGCCTGCTCGGCGTCCGGGTGCGCCTGCAGGCTCAGCGGGGCGTCCGCCGCGAGCACCTTCATCAGGAACGGCAGCCGGGGGCCGAACCGCTCCATCACGTCCACGCCGAGCCAGTGGCCCGGCTCGGCGACCAGCAGGTCGAGCAGGCTCACCCGGGTGCCGCCGCGGTCGACCATGGCCGGGGCGCCCGGGTGGGCGCCCAGCCACAGCTCCGCCTCCGGCCCGTCGCTGGGCGCCGGACGCCCCTGCAACTCCGCGATCGCGGTACGGGAGCCCCAGGCGTAGGCACGGATCGGCCCGTACAGCAGTTCCACGCTCAGCTCCCGGCCCGGCCGGCCACCTCGCCCGGCTCGCCCTCCGCGTGCCCGGACACCGACGCGGCACCAGCGCCGGTCCGCTCGGCGGCGGCGGCGGCCGGATCGTAGATGTCCGGCTCCAGATAGATGACCCGGGCGATCGGCACGACCCGCCGGATCCGGGCCTCGACGGTGTTGATGTCGCGGGCCAGCTTCTCGGTGCTGTCGCAGGGCGGCACGCCGATCTTCGCGGCGACCAGCAGCTCGTCCGGCCCGAGGTAGAGCGTCTTCATGTGGATGATCCGCTGGACCTCGGGGCCCTCGGTGACGGCGTTCTCGATCGCGGCGACGTCGGCGGGCTCGGCACCCTCGCCCAGCAGCAGGCTCTTCGTCTCGATGGCCAGGATGACCGCGATGGCCACCAGCAGCACACCGATCATCGCGGTGCCGAGAGCGTCCCACACCCCGTCACCGGTGATCAGGGTCATGCTGACGCCGAAGAGCGCGAAGATCAGACCGACCAGCGCGCCCAGGTCCTCCAGCAGCACCACCGGCAGCTCGGGCGCCTTGGCCCGGCGGACGAAGCGCACCCACGACTGGCTACCCCGGACGCGGTTCGACTCCACGATCGCGGTACGGAACGAGAACGACTCCATGATGATCGCGACCACCAGCACGACGACCGGCACCGCCTTGTACTCCTCGATGCCACCCCCCTCGTGCCACTTGTGGTACGCCTCGTAGAGCGCGAACAGGCCACCAACGGTGAACAGCACGATCGACACGATGAACGCGTAGACGTAACGCTCCCGCCCGTACCCGAAGGGGTGCTGCGGGGTGGCCGCCCGCCTGGCCCGCTTGCCGCCGAGCAGCAGCAGCCCCTGGTTGCCGGAGTCGGCGACCGAGTGAATCGACTCCGCCAGCATCGACGACGAGCCCGTCAGCAGGAAGGCGACGAACTTGGTGACGGCGATGCCGACGTTGGCCAACAGGGCGGCGACAATCGCCTTCGTCCCGCCGTTGGCGCTCACGCCCCCGCCCCGTTCCGCTGTGCGGAGGCGGTGGTCGCCGGGCCGAAGAGCCGGGCGGCTCGTCCCTTGCGGTCGCTCACTGGTTCGCCAGCTCCTTCATCTCGGTGATCGCCGGGACCGCCATCGGGTCCAGGCCGTGGGCAAGAGCCAGGTAGATCGAGGCGAAGTCGGGCACCGCGACGAGCGAGGCGAGCCGTTCCAGGGCGGACCCGCCCTCCGCCGTCACCACGTCGCAGCGCACGCCGCGCCGCTCGGCGAGGGTCTGCACCGCGTCGGCGCGGCGCTCCTCGACCGCGAGGGGCTCGTCGGTGTCGTCCTCGGCGTTCAGGCCACCGTCGCGCAGCAGCACCAGCCGCAGCCGGGTCGGGTTACCCTCGACCTCACCCAGGTCGGCGAAGATGTCCCGTTCCGACTCGACCAGCCCGCCGAAGACCCCGTCGAGCAGCCCGACCCGGCCCCGGCCGGCCTCGCCGAGCGCCCCGGCCACCACCGGGTAGCGGGCGTTGGCCGACAACGTGTCACCGAAGCGCCGTGCCGCGACCGTGGCCAGCGGGGACGACCCCCACACGATCGGAATCGACCCGGCCAGCCCCAGGGCGAGGGACTTCGCCGGGTTCACGAACGACTCGGCGGTCGGACGGCACCGGTCGGCGTCGGCGTCCAACCGGGCCGCGGTCTCGGCCAGATCCGCCTCGTTGACCTTCACCAGGCCGAGCGTACGGGCGGCGAGCAGCACCGGCACGGTGAGCGCCCAGAGGCTGGCCCGGGCCGGGGCGCGGCGGGGCACCGGGATGAACGGCGCGCGGGCCCGTTCCGCGACGGACTGCAACTGCGAGTCCGGTGCGCCGACGGCGACCAGCCGGGCACCCCGGCGGTGCGCGGCCTCGGCCGCGCCCAGCGCCTCGGGGCTGCGGCCGGAGGCGCTGACCGCGATCACCACGTCGGCCGCACCGACCCAGCCGGGCACGCCGGCGCTGCGGTGCGGGATCACCGGCACCGGGCAGCGCGGCCCGGCGACCGTGGCGAGCACGTCACCGGTCCGCCCCGCGGTGCCGATACCGGCGATGACGACCGCCCGGGGGCGGCCCTCGTCCTCCAGCAACTGGAGATTCGCCTCGGCGGCCAGCGCCGCCGACTCACGTACCTGCGCGCCGGCCGAGGCGGTGAACCGCAGCATGCCGCCCGGGTCCTGTTCGGCGAAGGTGTCCGGGTCGTCCAGTGCCGACTCGTCGGCCACCCGCCGGCCGCTGACCCCGGCCGTCCCGTCCATCACCGTCGCGCCTCCGGCCCGCCGCGCGCCTCGTCCAGCAGCAGCACCGGCACGTCGTCGCGAACCTCGAAGACGCGACCGCACTCGGTGCAGGTCAGGGTCTGTGCCTGCGGGTCGTAGTCCAGCGGGGCGTGGTGTGTGTCCGGACAGGCGAGAATCTCGAGCAACTGCGGGTCCAGGGCCACGGCGCGGCTCCTTCCACGTGTGCGGTGGGCGTCGGCCGGCGGTGCCGACCGGCGGTGGCGATCTTATCGGCGAACCCGCTCCAGCACCTCGTCGCGCAGCGAGATCATCCGCTCCTCGGTCGGCCCCTCCACGTTCAGCCGCAGCAACGGCTCGGTATTGGAGGCGCGCAGGTTGAACCAGGCACCGTCGGCAAACCGCAGGGTGAGACCGTCCAGTTCGTCGGCCTCCGCCTCCGGGTACGCGGCGCGCACCTCGGCGATCTTCGCCGCCTGGTCGTCGACCGTCGAGTTGATCTCGCCGGAGGCGGCGTACCGCTCGTAGACGCTGGCCAGGATGGACAGCGGCTGGGACTGCTCGCCCAGCGCGGCGAGGGTGTGCATGGCGGCGAGCATGCCGGTGTCGGCGAACCAGAAGTCCCGGAAGTAGTAGTGCGCGGAGTGCTCGCCGCCGAAGATCGCGTTGGTGCGGGCCATCTCGGCCTTGATGAAGGAGTGTCCCACCCGCGCCACCACCGGCTCACCGCCGTGCTCGCGGATGATCTCCGGCACCGCGCGGGAGGTGATCAGGTTGTGGATCACCGTGGATCCGGGGTGCTTGGCCAGCTCACGGGCCGCGACCAGGGCGGTGATCGCCGACGGGGAGACCGGCTCGCCCCGCTCGTCGACGACGAAACAACGGTCGGCGTCGCCGTCGAAGGCCAGGCCGATGTCCGCGCCGTGTGCCACCACCCCCCGCTGTAGGTCGACCAGGTTCTTCGGGTCCAGCGGGTTCGCCTCGTGGTGGGGAAAGGTGCCGTCCAACTCGAAGTAGAGCGGCACGATCTCCAGCGGCAGGGCCGGCAGCGCGGCGTCCCCCAACACGCTGGGAACGGTGTGGCCGCCCATGCCGTTGCCGGCGTCCACCACCACCTTCAGCGGCCGGATCGTCGACAGGTCGACAAGCTTGCGCAGGTGGGCGGCGTAGTCGGCGAGCAACTCCCGCCGCTCGGCCGGGGCCTGCGGCTCACCGGCGGGACGCCCACCGGCGTCCAGCAGCGCCTGCGCGCGGTCCCGGATGTCGGCGAGGCCGCTGTCCTGCCCGATCGGGCGGGCACCGGAGCGGCACATCTTGATGCCGTTGTACTGCGCGGGGTTGTGGCTGGCGGTGAACATCGCCCCGGGCAGGCCCAGCGCACCCGAGGCGTAGTAGAGCATGTCGGTGGAGGCCAGCCCCAACTCGATCACCCGCTGGCCCTGGGCGCGTACGCCGGCGGCGAAGGCGGCGGCCAGGCCGGGGCCGGTGGCCCGCATGTCGTGCGCGATCAGCACCGCCTCGCCCGGCTCACCGGCGGCATCGAGGACCTGCGTGAAGGCGACACCGAGGGCCTCCGCCACGCGCTCGTCCCACTGGTCGGGCACCGTCCCGCGGACGTCGTACGCCTTCACGATCTGGGACAGATCAGACACCGGTTTCGCTCCTCGGCAGCAGGTCGGCAACGAACCTGAGCGTATCGGAGCGGAGCGGTCCGTCCCGTCCTAGCCGGGCAGGCCGGGCATCACCGAGGTCGAGTCGCCACCGGCGTCGGCCGGGGACGGATCATGCGGAGCCGGCGAGGGGCGGCCGGGCGGCACCGTCGGCCCGGAGGCCACGGGCGGCGGCACCGGCCCGGACGGTGCCGGGTGGGAGCGGGCCAGGGCGGCCGGCGCCCCGTACACGCCGCCGGCGGGACGGTCCCCCGGGGTGACCGCCGGGTACGCGCCGGCGCTGCCGTAGAGGCTGCCGACGCGCGGAGCGGGGGCGGGCTGCTGGCCGTACGCCTGGGTGGTCGGCGCGGCGGCCGGCTGCTGGCCGTACACCCGGGCGGTCGGCGCGGGGGTCGCGCGCGGCAGCCCGCCGCGGGAGCGGTAGGTGGTCGGGCCGGGGTTGCGCGGCAGCGGGACGGCCGGTGGGCCGGACCGCTCCTCGACCCACGCGCGGTCCTTACGGTTGTTGCGGATCAGCAGAGCGATCAACCCGACGCCGACGGCGACCAGGGCGACACCGAACCACATGATCATGGATCCTCCGGACGACTCGACGGCAGCGGCGGTGGCCTGGCCGGTGCTCGGGGCGACGAGGACGGCCAGGGCCGGCCCGTCCGTGACGGTGACCGGGGTGCCGGTCGCGCGCGGGGTGGCGGTCGGTGCCGCCGCGGTGGTCGCCTCGCCGGCCACCCCCAGCCGGCCCACCGCGGTGCCCGCGACGAACGCGACGCGGTGGCGGACCTCGATGCTCTTTTCCTTGCCCAACGTGGGAGCCGCCGGCGAGGTACGGGCGGTGACCCTGCCCTCGTCGGCGTACGCGGAAGCCGCGCCGGCGGCCAGCAGGCCGCCCAGCAGCGCGCCGGCCGTCACCAGGCGTGCCACCTGCCGACGCACGGACATCTCTCCACCTCACCGTCTCCAGGGTTCGGCGGTCAGGCTACTACCGGGTCAGGGGGCGCCCCGGTCACTGAGCACTCCACCTGTGTGCGGCATTACCCTGCTGGCCGTGGGCTGAATCACGCCACGCGCCCGGAGCCGACGGCGACAGCCAGGGCATCCCGGCACAGCCGGTCGGCGGTGCGGGTCGTCTCCGGCAGCCGGTGGCGCGGGGTAAGGGCCAGCACCTCGTCCACGGCGTCGTCCAGGGCCATCCGGTGCCCGACGCTGACGAAGACCGGCCTCACCCCGTCCCGGGTCCGCAACACCCGCCCGACCGTCTCGCCACCGTCGACCAGTGGTGCGCTGGCACCTCGCTCCCACGCCGGCCCGGTCCACTCACCGACCAGCGGTGTCTTGCCCACCCCGATCGCGGGCAGCCCGGTGACCACGCCGAGGTGGCAGGCCAACCCGAACCGGCGCGGATGGGCCAACCCGTGCCCGTCGCAGACCAGCAGCTCCGGCTGCACGCTCAGCCCGTCCAACGCGGCCAGCAACGCCGGCAACTCGCGGAAGGCGAACAACCCCGGCACGTACCCGAAGGCGGGCTCGCCGACGTGGACCGCGCGGTCCACCACGGCCAGCGTCACCGGGTCGAGTACGGTCACGGCCGCCGCGAGCAGGTCGCCGCGCTCGGCGTACGCGACGTCGAGGCCGGCCACTGTGGCGGGTCGGCGCGGACCGGACCCGACCAGGTCCACCAGCGGTCGCAGCCGCTCCTGCACCGCCACCGCCTCGGCCGCCGTCCGCGGCCAGCCCTCGTCCACGTCGAGGACGGGCTTGATCGACTCCGATTCGCGCACACCCTCACCGAACCACGCTCGTCGCTGGCAACAAATGCGATGGCGAAGACCGTACCGATGGCAACGCCGGACGCCAGCCCGGAGGCACCTCGACGTTCCGCACGCCGACGCAACCCCCACAGTGCCGCTCGCTCGGCTGCCGTGAGCCGGCTCACCGGGTCGTTGACTGTCCCGGCTGGTCGGGGGACTCGAGGAACCTGTCCCTCTCGGCATCCGATGTCCCGCCTCTGCCACGTGTCGAGCCAGGGCGGTCGAAGAGGTGCGGGGAGTTGAGGTACGCCTCGTCGGCGTCGAACGCCTGCTCCTGCGTAGGCGGTGGCACAGGCGCGTCGGACACGGTACTGAATCGGCCTCGCGGCAGGCCGCGCAGCGGCACCGGCTGGCCGTCGCCACCGAGGATCAACGCGTCCATCCCGACGACGTTGCCCGTGTGGGGTCTGCCCGCGTGGGCGTAGAGGGGCTGGTCGCGGATGGCTCCGTTCTGCGGATCCAGGTAGAGGATCGTCCCGTTCTGGTTGAGCGCGGCCCAGGCGTGCGACCCGCCGTCCTCCCATTCGCTGATCAGGAAGGCGTAGCTGCCGTGGCCGCCGAGCTGCAACTGGATCTCCAGCTGGTCGTACCCGTGCTCGACGGCGTCCCGCTGCCGGGCCGGACTGCGCTGCCCGTCAGCCGGTGACTCGATGAGTCGCTGGAAACGACCGCCGGTCACCGCCTCCACCCGCCCCGGCCCGCCCTGTTCACCGAGAATGGGTTTGGTGATGTCCCCTTCCTCGTAGCCGTCGAAGGTACGCGGCGCGGACACCCTCGGACGCCCGTGCACCCACGTCTCGTAGAGCGACAGGGTGCAGTCGAGGCAGTTGATGCCCCGGGTGGGATCGGCCGCCGGCCCGCCGTCGTTGGCGAGCGAGAACCACCGGCCCTGCCGGGGATCGGCGGTACGCACCACGCTGCCGCCGGGCTGGCGGGGCATCGCCCGTTCGAGGTCGGTCTGGTGCAGCGCCAGCGGTGGACGCAGGCCACCCCAGCGGCCGTACGGACGGGACCGGTCGATCGGTGGTGGCCGGTCGTCCCAGGTCAGCCCCGAACGATTGCCCGTCTCGACTCCACCGGGGGCCAGTTCGGCCACGTCATCGTTGATCCGGTGGAAGTCGGTCGGATCGTCGATGACCACCTGCTCGGGGACGATCCGACCGTCCCGGACGGCGTCGGCCCAGTCGGTGTACTCGTAGAAGTCCCGTTCCGCCACCACGCCGGCCTTGAACATGTGCTCGGCGCGCAGCGTGAGGCCGGCCAGGGCGAACTCCCGGCCGCGCCGCCGCAGCCAGCCCGCACGATCCAGGTAGCCACTGGCCGATCGCCGCAGCCGGGTGGTGAGTTCCTCCCGCCGCCGATCCTCGTACCAGGCGCGCTGCGACTCGAAGTAGCCCTGGTACCGACGCCGTTCGAGAGCTTCCCGCTCGGCGGCCCATCTGGCGGCGTACCACTCCGGCGTCCGCGGGCGGGGCTGGTCGTCGGGAAGTGCCGGCGCGGGCGCGGGGGCGCCGTCGGACGGTGGCGTCGCCGGCCGGGGGGCCAGGACCGCCAGTTCGGGAAACCGGTGCCTGGACGACGGAGTGGCCGCGCCCGGACCGGGTTGGGGGGGCACCGCCTCCACGGGTGGAGCCAGCGGCATCGACGGCGACGGGAAGGTCGTCGCGCCGTCGCGGGTACCGGTCGCCGCCGGCTGGGCCGGTATCGACGTACCCCGGCTGTCCACGGGGCTGACCGGCGCGGTGGCGGCCGAGCTGGGGGCACCGCCCACCGTCGCGCCGCCGGGGGACACGGGCCCGGAGGCGGACACGCTGCCCGGGGCGAGCGCCCCCGAGGCCGACACTGCTCCGGAGGCGGACACGGGCCCGGAGGCGGAGACAGCGGCGGCCACGCCACCGGTGGTGGCGACGGGGGCCGACGCCGGCTGGACCGGCGGCTGCCCCGTGGCCGGCAGGTCGGCCGGCTGCGCGGGCAGCGACGGACGCTCGCTCGTCACCGACGACAGGATCGGGCTGGCCGCCGCCGGATCGGGCCAGGCCGGTGGGCCGGCAGCGGCGGGGGCCGGTGACGGTGCAGGGTGTGCGCTGCTCACGGTCGATGCGGCCCCGCCGGACAGGTCCGGCCCGTGGCTGTTCGCCACGGACGACGAACCGATGGGCGGGGCCCCGACCGGGACGGCCTCGGCGGTTCGTCCCGCCGACGGTGGATCGGCCGTCACCGCCGACGGCGTCAGCGGCAGGTCCACCGTGGACGGCAACGGCAGGCCCGTCGACGGCGGAGGCGCGGCCAGCGCGCCGAGTTGCCCGTCGAGGCGAGCGCGCAGGGCGGTGTCGGCCTGGCCGGTCGCCGAGCCGGTGGCACCGGAGACGGCTGCCCGGGCCGCGTCCTCCACGGACAGGACGCCCTCCCCGGTGGCCAAACTCGCCGCGCCCTCCGCCATCGTCTCGCCGGTCATCTCACGGCCGAGGTGCTCGGCGACCCGCCCGCCCCGGCCGTTCGCGTGGCGTCCCAGGCCGGCCAGCGGCGCCACCGCGCCGCCGGCCAGGCCACCGACGGCCGACGTGCCCAGGTCGGTCAGGTCGATGCCGTCGCGACGTCCGGTGGAGTTCTGGTACGCCTGCGTGGCGAGGTTGATCCCGGACTCCTCCGCCGCCTCCTCCAGCCCACCGCGCAGGGAGCGCCTGCCGAGCCCGCGTACCCCGCCCTTGGTCATCTCCTTGGCGGCCCGTTCCCCGGCCTCCTTGAGGCCCGACTTCAGCTGCTTCTTGGCCAGTTGGGCCAGCAGCCGTTGGAAGATCTGCTGCACCACGAGGCGGGTGGCGGCGATGGCCGCGGCGGCGGCGGGTGACGCCGCGCCCGCGGTGAGGGCGGCGGCCACCGCCAGTGAGACCAGCTCGACGACGAGGATGCCCAGCTCGATCCAGACCTCGATCTTCGCGCCCTCGATGTCGCAGCCGCACTCCTCGACCAGCCGCCCCAGGTCGTCGCTGACGGCGAGCAGGACGTGCAGGGGTGCGTCGTCGCCCTCGGCGATCCGCCGCCAGGCACGGTCGAACGCCTCGGCCACCAGGCCCACGCCGCCGTACCCCCGGCCCACCTCGGCAGCGGCGGCGATCGCGTCGTCCCGGGGGCCGGCCAGCGCGGCGGCGACGGCGTACCACTCGTCGGCGAGGTCCCAGACGGCGCGCTCGTCGCCCTCGGGCCATTCGACCCCGACGACCCAGTCCAGGGCCTCGTACATCCAGCCGGGAAGTTCCCAGGGGCTGTAGTCGAGCGGGTGCGGAACGGGGCTGGGCAGGATGCTCACGCCGCTCTCCTCCGCGCTCAGCGTCGGTGACCGTGCCGACCGGGTACGGCGTCGATCGCCCGGCCGCTGGCGACGTCGGTGTCCACCGTGGCGGCGACGGAGGTGGCCACGTCGACGCCGAGCCCCGCCACCGCCCGGCCGAGCCCCGCCCAGGCCCGCAGCAGCGTCTCCTCGTAGCCGCGATAGCTCTTCTCGAAGGCGGCGCCGATGTCGTCACGGCCCCAGGGGCGCCGCGCGCTCGCCTCGGCGATCCGGCCACCGACCTGCTGGCGCCGGGCGCTGAGGGCCTCACCGGACAGACGCAGATCGGTCGCGGCGCGGCGCGCCCGACCGGGATCGAGCCAGAGCTGCTCCTCACCCATGTCGGCCGGCCTCGCCCCGCGACACCGCGTCCGCCCGCCCGAGCAGCGCCCCGAAGTCACCGGTCCGCAGGTATTCCACGGTGCCGGAACCGGCCGGGAGGTGGGCCGCCACCAGGTTCTGGGTGGCGGCGACCGCGGCGGCGGCGGCCCGGTGGACCGTGGCGGTGATCTTCCGGCTGAGCGCCGGCGCGTCCCGCTCCCGGAACACTGCCGGTTGGAGCTCCACCGAGATCAGCTCGCCCCGGGCGCCGACGGTGGCGGTGACGTGGCCGTCGGCGGACCGTTCGACCACCCGGAGCTGCGCCAACTTCCGTTGTAGCTCGTCGAGCCCGGACCGGAGCTGTTGGTACTGCCCGTAGACCTCGTCGAACCGCGCCCGGAGCGCGCGATTGGCGTCCCGGTCCACACTGTCGGCCAACGCCACCCTCCCCTGGTCACGTTCGGTCAGCCGAACCATACCGGGCGCGACGGAATCGTGGGGGGTCCGGTAATTTCAGGGCGTGATCGATCGCCAGCAGGCCGAGCTGCTCGCCACGGTGTGGGCCCGCCGCGACTCGCAACGCCTCGGATACGAGTGCCGCCCCTCGATCGACGAGTTCGACCTGGGATACGTCATCCGATCCGTCGTGGCTTCCGAGGTCGCCACCGTCCCCGGCGACCTGCCGACCACCGTCGTCGACAAGGAGACCGGCGAGGTCTCCACCTGGCCCCGCGTGCCGGCCGACATGGTCGAGCAGATGTACCGCCGCAGCCGGCCGACCGGCGCCCCCGCGCCCCGCACCGTCGACCCGGCGAGCCAACTGCTACGCGAGATCCGCCGCCTGCCCACCCCGGCCACCGTCGCCCACCTCACCGTCGAGGGCCGGACGTACACCGCCCAGGGTGTCAAGGGCGACGTCGAACTCCACCACCACCGGCTGGTCCGCGCCTACCTGGACGCGCTCCCCCCCGGACACCTGGTACGCGGCGGAGACCGCCACGCCGAACTCGTCGTGGTCTCCGACGTCCTCCACGAGTACGACCATCGTCGCACCGCCGAGGGGCAGGCGCCGATGACGGCAGAGGAGGCGAAGGCGCTCCTCTCGAACGGCCGGTTCCAGATCTTCCAGGTGCGGGAGGCCGGTGACCCCAACGGCGGCGAGGTCAGGGACGCCTGCGAGTCGTGTACGACGGCACTCGTGGACTTCGGCGTACTGCCGTGGGGTGAGTTGGGCGGGATCACCGAGCCTCCGGCGATCAACCGACCGGTCCCGGTCGACGGCCGCTTCCCCCCGGAGGTGGCACAGGCACTGGCGGACGCGGGTTGGGACCAGAACCCGGTGAACTGGGCGCTGGCGGAGGGCGCCATCGAGGAGACCTGCGAGGTGGCCGGCCGCACCCACCGGCACGAGCCGTTTTCCGCGGCGGAACGGGTCTTCCTGGATTTCCCGGCGATCGTGACCTTCCGCCGTCGGCCCGGCACCCAGGTGTGGGTCCGCCAGTTCGACACGAACCCGACCTGGGCGGCGCACACCGCCGACACGCTGGCCGACTTCGGTTCGGTGCTCGGTGTACGGCTGTTCCCGATCGGCTCGGAACGCCAGGACGCCCTCCTGGCGGTCGACGAACACGGCCGGATCTTCGCCCTGGACCAGGGCGGCGAATGGTTTCTCGGCGAGGACATCGACGCCGCGCTGACGACGCTGCTGCTCGGTCTCGCCCCCGCCCGGGTCCGCGACGACGGCACCTGGTGACGCGCGGGCGACCCCGGCAGGGTTGGCCGTCCTACAGGCTCACCCCGGTCAGCACCAGCACCCGCGGCTCGGTGTAGTCGTCCATGGCGCTGCGGACCCCCTCCCGCCCGACGCCGCTGCCCTTGACCCCGCCGTACGGCATCTGGTCGGCCCGGTACGACGGCACGTCCCCGATGATCACACCACCGACCTCGATCACCCGGGCGGCCTCGAAGGCGACGTCGAGGCGGTGGGTGAACACGCCCGCCTGCAACCCGTACGAAGAGTCGTTGACGGCGGCGAACGCGGCGCGGTCGTCGGTGACCCGGGTCACCACCAGCACCGGCCCGAACACCTCTTCGGCGCTGACCTTCGCGGTCGGCGGCACTCCGGTCAGCACCGTCGGCGGGTAGTTCGCGCCGTCGCGCCGGCCACCCACCTCGATGGTGGCCCCGGCCGCGACCGCCTCGTCCACCCACGCCTCGACGCGGCGGGCGGCGTCGACGGAGACCAACGGCCCCACGTCGGTGAGGTCGGAGGCGGGGTCGCCGGTGCGCAGTTCCTCGACCGCCGCGACCAGCCGGGGCAGGAAGCCGTCGTAGAGCCACTCGTGCACGAACACCCGCTGCACGGCGATGCATGACTGCCCGGCCTGGTAGTTGGAGAACGTGGCGATCCGGTGCGCGGCGAAGGTCATGTCCTCGTGGGCGGCCCAGTCCTCGCAGATCACCGCCGCCGCGTTGCCGCCCAGTTCCAGGGTGACGTGCTTGTCCGGGATCGCCCGCAGGATGGCCGCGCCGACCGGCCCGGAGCCGGTGAACGACACCACCGGCAGGCGCGGATCGGTCACCAGCTCGGCGGCGCGGTCGTTGGGCAGCGGCAGCACGGAGAACATTCCCGCCGGCAGGGCCGTCTCGGCGAGGATCTCCCCCAGCAGCAGCGCCGACAGCGGGGTTGCCGGGGCCGGCTTGACGATGATCGGCGCGCCGACGGCGATGGCGGGGGCGACCTTGTGGGCGACCAGGTTCAGCGGGAAGTTGAACGGCGTGATGCCGAGGACGGGGCCGCGGGGCGCCCGCCGGACCAGGGCGATCCGCCCGCTCGCCGTCGGGTCGGTGTCGAGGCGTTGCAGGTCGCCGGAGAACCGTCGCGCCTCCTCGGCCGCCCACCGGAACGTCGACACCGACCGCCCCACCTCGGCCCGTGCCCACTTGACCGGCTTGCCGTTCTCGGCGGTGATGAGCGCCGCGACCTCCTCGGCCCGTTCGGCGAGCCGCCGGGACACGTGGTCCAGGGCCGTCGCGCGGGCGTGCGCGGGCAGGGCCGCGGCCGCCGTCGCCACGCCGGCGGCCGCCGCCACGGCCGCCTCGACCTGGTCGGCCGTCGCGAGGGTGGTACGCCCTACCGTCCGGCCGTCGTACGGGTGGGTGACGGTCAGTTCGCCCTCACCGTGGACGGGACGGCTGGCGGCCCAGAAGGCTCTCGGCTCCACACCTGCGCAGCGTAGTCGACGGGGCCGGTGGTCCGGATGCGGCTGAACGACGCCACCGGGTCGGCGCGGCTCAGCTCAGCGGTTCAACCGTGTGGCGGCGGACCAGGTTCTTGCCCGGTTCCCGGATGGCGTCCATGGCGGCGGCGTTGAGCAGCACGCAACTGCCCGCCGGGCCGGTCACCGTCACCGTGACCGCCCGGCCGTTGTCCAGGTTGGTCACCCGCAGCCGGGTGCCGGCCGGGAACTGCCCGCTGGTCGCGGCGGGCGCACCGCCCTCGGCGGAGAAGGTGATCGGGCCGGCGCACACGCTGGGCCCGGCCGGTGCCGTCGGGGAGCCGCCGGCCGAGGCGGGTCGCTGCGCGCTTCCTGGGCGCTTCTGGTGGACGGTCGGGGCCGCCTCACCGGGCGGAAGTGTGTCGCCGGGCGGGGGTGTGTCGTCGACGAGGCGTTCCACCAGGTTGCGGCGGATCACGTTCTTGCCCGGTTCCCGGACGAGGTCCATGGCGGCGGCGTTGAGCAGCACGCAACTGCCCGCCGGGCCGGTCACCGTCACCGTCGCCACCTTGTCGTTGTCCAGGTTCGTGATCCGCAGCCGGGTCCCGACGGGGAACCGGTCGCTGGTCGCCGCCGGCGCGCCACCCTCGACGGAGAAGGAGACCGAACCGGAGCAGGCGCTCTGCGGACCGGGGGTGGTGTCGGCGAAGACGATCGTCGTTCCGATCACCGCCGCCGCGGCGGCCGCCAGTGCCACTCCGGCCGCCAGTACGTGCTTCCGCTGCACCTTCACCATCTCCCGTCCGTCTGCGCCTTCTTCGGAGCGGAGTACGGCTGGAAACCCCTCGGGGTTCAGATTCTTCGTGTAGAAGGTTCATGATGCGGTGTCCGTCGACTCGGACAGCGCAACAGGGCGTGACCGGGCCCAGGGTGCCGGCCGGGCCCGGCGTCCGCGTGGCGAGCTGACCCCGACCAGCAGCAGCGCCAACCCGAACATCGCCGTGCCGATGACGTTGACCTGCGGCGGGATGCCCCGCTGGGCGGCACCCCAGACGTACATCGGGAAGGTGACGGTGGTGCCGGCGTTGAAGTTCGTGACGATGAAGTCGTCGAAGCTCAACGAGAAGGCGAGCAGCGCGGCGGCGACGATACCCGGCCACACCAGCGGCAGGGTCACCAGCCGGAACGCCTGCCACTCGCTGGCGTAGAGGTCCATCGCCGCCTCCTCCAGCCGCCGGTCCACCCCGGCCAGCCGCGCCCTGACGGTGACCACCACGAACGACACGCAGAACGTGACGTGGGCGA
Organism: Micromonospora sp. KC723; assembly: GCF_004348595.1. Lineage (GTDB taxonomy): Bacteria > Actinomycetota > Actinomycetes > Mycobacteriales > Micromonosporaceae > Micromonospora. Next base: position 28,434 of record NZ_SMKD01000029.1, on the reverse strand, counting down.
TGACGATCGTCCAGAAGCCCTGCGGCACACCGGCGGAGACGAGGAGAGCGAGCAGCGAGGTGCCCATCACCAGCTCCGGCGTGGCCATCGGCAGGAAGATCAGCAGGTTGACCCCGGACCGGCCCCGGAAGCGGTGCCGGGCCAGGGCGAACGCCATCAGCGTGCCGAGCACCGTGGCGACGACGGTGGCGACGAAGCCGATCTGCACGCTGCGCAGCACCGCGTCGCACATCTCCGAGGTGGCACAGGGATGACGCCAGTTGTCCAGGGTGAACTCGTGGAAGTCGTACGACAGCCGGCTCGACGGGCGGTTGAACGACAGGGCGGCGACCACCGCGATCGGCAGGGCGAGGTAGCCGATCACCAACAGAGCGACGATCATCACCCAGCGGTCGGCCAGCCACCGGAGCGGTCTCATCAGAGCCCGCCTTCACTCGCGCCTGCGGGGCTCCGCTCCGCTGCACTCCTCGCCCTCATCGGAGCGCCTCCTCCGCGCCGGCCCGGCGCAGGTAGCCGAAGACCAGCGCGAGGGTCGCCGCCATCAGCAGGAACGACAGCGCCGCCCCCTGCGGATAGTCCAACCGGACCAGGAACGCGGAGTCGACGACGTTGCCGATCATGTACTCGTTCGGGGTGCCGAGCAGTTCCGCGTTGATGTAGTCGCCGGTGGCGGGGATGAAGAAGAGCAGCATGCCGGCGATCAGGCCGGGCATCGACAGCGGCAGGGTGACCCGGCGGAACGCCTGCGCCGGGCTGGCGTACAGGTCGCCGGCCGCCTCCAGCAGCCGGCGGTCCAGCCGCTCCAGGCTGGCGTACAGCGGCAGCACCAGGAAGGGCAGGAAGTGGTACGTCAGGCCGAGCACCACCGCGACCGGGGTGGCCAGCAGCCGGCCGTCCGGGCCGAGCAGGTGCACGTCGCGCAGCAGCCCGACCAGGGCGCCGTTGTCGGACAGGATGGTCTTCCAGGCCAGGGTGCGCACCAGGAAACTGGTGAACATCGGGGCGACGACGCAGACCAGCAGCAGGTTCTTCCACCGGCCGGCCTTCTGCGCGATCGCGTACGCCAGCGGGTAACCCAGTGCCAGCGCCAGCACCAGCGCGAGGCCGGCGTAGCCGAACGAGCGGGCGAACTGCGGCCAGTACGCCTGCAACGCCGCCGGATAGTTGCCGAAGGCCCAGGTCAGCGCGTACCCGGTGGAGAGCGAACCGCCGGGGTCGTAGAGGCTGGCCGCGCCGAGTTGCAGCAACGGAACGGCGAAGAAGACGCCCAGCCAGACCGCGCCGGGCAACAGCAGCAGGTACGGCAGCAGCCGGTGGCGGACCGGGCGCGCCCGGCTCACGACGGCACCGGCGTCGGCTCGCCGCGCAGTCCGACGCTCCGGTCCGCCGTGCCGGGCTCGCGGGGCAGCAGAAAGGCGTGCCGGGGATCCCAGTGCGCCACCACCGGCGCACCGACCGGGAACTGCCGGCCCACTCCGCTGTTCGCCGCGAACGCGGCCAGCTCACCTCCCCAGCCGGCGCGGATCAGGTAGTGGGTGCTCACCCCGACGTAGGAGGCGGCGGTGACCACCCCGTCGACGTACTGGTGTCCGTCGGGCACCTGGCCGGCGGACCCGACCAGGTGCAGCTTCTCCGGGCGTACCCCCAGGTAGACCGCGCCCCGGTCGGACCGGGCGCGGTCGGCGGGCAGGGAGAACCGGGCACCGTGGGCGGTGACCGGCACGTCGGCACCGGCGCGGCCGGCGGCCTCGGCGGCAAGTAGGTTGGACTGGCCGAGGAAGTTCGCCACGAACGCGGTGGCGGGGAACTCGTAGAGGTCGGCGGGGGCGCCGAGTTGCTCGATCCGGCCGGCGTTCATCACCGCGACCGTGTCGGCCATCGTCATGGCCTCCTCCTGGTCGTGGGTGACGTGCACGAAGGTGATGCCCACCTCGTTCTGGATCCGTTTCAGCTCGACCTGCATCTGCCGGCGCAGCTTCAGGTCGAGCGCGCCGAGCGGCTCGTCCAGCAGCAGCACCCGCGGCTGGTTGATCAGCGCGCGGGCCAGCGCGACCCGTTGCTGCTGCCCGCCGGAGAGCTGGGCGGGCCGCCGCCGGCCGTGGCCGTCGAGCTGCACCAGCGACAGCATCCGCCGGACCTGGTCGTCGGCCTTGCGAATGCCGCGCCGGCGCAGCCCGAAGGCCACGTTCTCGGCGACGTCGAGGTGCGGGAAGAGCGCGTAGCTCTGGAAGACGGTGTTCACCGGCCGCTGGTACGGCCGCAGCCGGGTGATGTCGCGGTCGCCCAGCAGCACCTGCCCGCTGGTCGGCTCCTCCAGGCCGGCGATCATGCGCAGGGTGGTGGTCTTACCGCAGCCGGACGCCCCGAGCAGGGCGAAGAAGGAACCCCGCGGGACGGTCAGGCTGAGGTCGTCGACGGCGGTGAGGGCGCCGAACCGCCTGGTGAGGTTGGCCAGCCGCAGGTCGTCGGCCGGTGACTCGTGCCCCATCCCGGTCACGCCCCGATGACCTGCTGGAACCTGGACTCGTACGCCCTCTCCTGCTGCTCGTCGAGGGCCATGAAGACGGTGGCCTTCCGCAGCAGGTCGTCGCCCGGGAAGATCAGCGGGTTGGCGGCCAGCGCCGGGTCGATCTTCTCCATCTCGGCCTGTGCGCCGCTGACCGGGCAGATGTAGTTGACGTACGCGGCGAGCCGCGCCGCGACGGCCGGCTCGTAGTAGTAGTTGATCAGCGCTTCGGCGTTGCCCCGGTGGGCGGCCTTGTTCGGCACCATCATGTTGTCGCTGTAGAGCAGTACGCCCGACTCGGGCGAGACGAACCGGATCTTCTCGTCCTCGCCGGAGAGCTGGATGACGTCACCGGACCAGGCCACGCACGCGGCGATGTCCCCCCTGGCCAGGTCGGGCGCGTAGTCGTTGCCGGTGAACCGGCGGATCTGGCCGGAGTCGACGGCCCTCTTGAGCTTGGCCAGCGCGTCGTCGAACTGGGCGGGGGTGAAGTTCGCCGGGTCGTGGCCGTTGGACTGCAACAGCAGGCCCATGGTGTCGCGCATCTCGCTCAGGGCGGTCACCCGGCCCTTGAGGTCGGGTCGGGTGAGCAGTTCGTCGACGGTACGGATCTCCCTGGTGACGCCGCCGTTGTAGGCGAGGCCGGCGAGGCCCGCCTGCCACGGGACGGCGATCCGGTTCTCCGGGTCGAAGGAGCGGTCGCGCAGCGACGGCAGCAGGTTCGCCGTCACGTTGGGGATCTTCGCCGGGTCGAGCTGCTGGATCCAGCCGAGCCGGATCATCCGGGCAGCCATCCAGTCGCTGAGGACGATGATGTCCCGGTCGATGCTCCGGCAGCTGGCGAGCTGGTTCTGTACCTTGCCGAAGAACTCGTTGTTGTCGTTGATGTCCTCCGTGTAGGTGACCTGGATGCCGCTCCGGGCGACGAACGAGTCGAGGGTCGGCCGCTTCGCCGCGTCGGACTCGTCGACGTCCAGGTACTGCGGCCAGTTCGCGAAGGCGAGCGTCCGCTGCGTGGCAGAGAGGTCCTCGCTGCGGCAGTCCGCCTCGGTCCGGGTCGCCGCCCTGGTGCCGCAGCCGGTGAGCGCGCCGCCCGTGGCGAGCAGGGCGGCCGTGCCGGTGAACAGTCCACGCCGGCTGAGCGGCTGTGGGGAAACGCGCATGCGACGACTCCTGGGGGGTCGTCCGTCGGCGGCGGGGGTGACGCGCCGGCGGGAGGATCATCTGCCAAGGACGACGATCCTGACACGACGCCGCGCCGCCGTCGGCGAAGGGGTCGGCCACGCCCTGCTGGACGACGTCTCGGAACAGGCCAGCCCACCGCCAGGGTACGGCCTGGTCAGCGGCCCTTCGCCACAGCCAGGAACGCGCGCCAGGCCGCCGGGGTGAAGCTGAGCGTGCCGGCGGCACGGTCCTTGCTGTCCCGCACCAGCACCCGGCCGGGTAGGTTGTCGGCCACCTCGACGCAGGCGAGCAATGTCAGCCGCCTCGGTCACCAGCTCGCCACGAAGCTGATTGTCCAGATAGGCCACCTCGGCCCCGTCGGGCAGCCGGGCCAGGGCGAGCGGGCCGGCGAGACCGGGGTGCCAGGGGCGTCGGGCGGGATGACCCGCACCTGCACCTGCTCCCGTTCGGCGGTGGTCGCCACGTGGGCCACCTGCCGGGCCATGACGTCGTGGTCGCCGACCATCCGGCAGAGCACCACCTCGTCGATCACGAGCACCAACCGCCTCAGGGGTTCGCGGTCCAAGATGGCCTGTCGCTCCATCCGGCCGGCGACGACCCGCTCGATCTCGTCAGGTGACAGCAGCCCGCCCCTCCGCAGCAGCGCGCGGGCGTAGTCCTCGGTCTGGAGCACTCCCTGCACGAGCAGCGGCTGGTCTGACCGGATCGAGGTGGCGTCCTGCTCCAGCTCGGCCCGGGGCGGAACCACGGCAGGTCACGGCGGCGGTCTCCCCGGCTCCGCCATCGCCACCCGCAGCGCCTCGTTCGCCTTCGGTTCCTCCCACCCGGCCGACCTCACGCTCCGGCGCACAGTAGCGACGTCACGTGTCGATGTCCGTCCGGTGTCGGCGTGTTGCGGCGGGACCTGTTCGACGTGCCCCCGAGATGCACCGGAACGGCCCCGGAAACGCCCCGAAGGGCGTTTCGCGCCGAATGATCCGCACGCCGTTGTCGATCCCTCCGGCCGCCCACTCCAGGGTCGACGGGAAAGCCGCCAAGGCGCGAGGTCGCAGGCGAGGTCAGTGGGTGGGGGGAATGACCCGGAGGTGGCCTCGACGGCCGGTGGCCGGGCCCTGTTGGGGGGCGGCCTTGTCGTCCTCCGGGGGACGGGGGGCGACGGGACGGGCCGCCTCACGGACCGCCTCGGCCAGGGCGACCAGGTCGTCGGTGGTGGGCGGCGGAGGCTCGAACTCGCCCTCGTGCCGGACCACGTCCCAGCCCCGGGGAGCGGTCAGGCTCCGTGCGTGCGGCTCGCACAGGTCGTACGTGTGGGGTTCGGCGAACGCGGCCAGCGGGCCCACCACGGCTGTCGACTCGTTGTAGACATAGGTCAGCGTGGCGACCGCTTGCCGGGGGCAGCCGTTACGAGAGCAGCGCCGTGGTGACCTCACGGCGGCAGGGTATCCCCAATACCGGGTTCGGCGCACCGGTTCGCGGTGCGACACGCCCGTCACCGTGATCACAATTCGACCCGGCGCGCCACCGACGTGGCGCTGCCGCAGGCCAGGCCGAACCGGCAGCTACCCTTTGCCACATGACAAGCCCGGAACACCGCCGCCCCGGCTCCGGCCGGCGCACCCACCGCGACCGGCACGGCCGCGGGCTGCGCGGGCGGCTGGTCCCGGCGACCGTGCCGCTGGCCCGGACGAAGGCCGAGGTCTTCGACGACCTCGTGCTCGACACCGTCGAGACGCTGGAGCGCCGCTTCGCCAAGGAGTTGGCCGGCGTCGAGTTCGCCGTCGAGGACGTCCCACCGGATCTGAACGTGTACGACTCGGATGTGCTCGAGGACGGCGAGGTGCCGTTGGCCCGCCTGCTGCCGGGGCGACCCGGCCGGCAGGAGGTGCCGCCCCGGATCGTGCTCTACCGCCGTCCGCTGGAGTTCCGGGCGATGGACCGGGAGGACCTCGCCGACCTCGTGCACGACGTGATCATCGAGCAGGTGGCGAACCTGCTCGGGGTCGACCCGGACGAACTGGCCTGACCCCTGGCCGGATCGCCCCCGCGACCGCGACCGTTGCCACCGGCGGGGCGGCGCGCCCCACGGGCGTGAGCCGGGCGGCCCCCACCGCCCCGGCCCGACCTCAGCTCAGGCGGCCCGCCGCTTGAGCTTGCGCCGCTCTCGCTCGGAGAGCCCACCCCAGATCCCGAACCGCTCGTCGTGGCCGAGAGCGTATTCGAGACATTCCGTCTTGACCTCGCACCGCGAACAGATCCGCTTCGCCTCACGGGTCGAGCCGCCCTTCTCAGGAAAGAACGCCTCCGGGTCGGTCTGCGAGCACAGCGCCCGCTCCTGCCACTCCGGCGCGTTTCCGAGCAGGTCGGCCACCTCGAGCTGGCCGTCCATCAGATGCCTCCTTGTCGCGCACCGGCGTCACCGCCGCTGCAACCCCCCACGCGAAAGGCGTGCTTGTCCGTCCGGTCCCCATTTGTTGCGTTCCGTGCGAACAACCCCATTCAAATTACACGCGTGTAATGCGTGCGCCGTCAAGCCAAACTTGATAATGGAGTCGCCCTCCCGACACCACCCCGGACGGCCACTTCGGTCGCCCGGCCTCGCAACCTGCCCTATCGATTCAGACCCCGGACGAGTAACGCCCTCTCCGGCGAGTTGCCCCAGATTTCTGCCGTGGCGTCGCCACCGTGGACGTCGCCGGGGCACGCCGGCGACGGCTCCGGTGGACCAGCCAACCAAGATCAGGATCTCGGTGGGGCACAGGTTAACGCGGTTCGCTGCGAGCCGCCTGTCAAGGCCGGAAAAGCCGAGAGCGCCCCGTCCACGATGTGGACGGGGCGCGTCGGTTCCGACCCGGTACGACAATCAGCGCGGCCCAGGTGGAGCGCTGCTCGGCCAGACGAACTCGGCGATCGCCCCACCGGTTACGGAGATCGCCCCGGCGGGCGTGTCGTCGTCCCACCAGACGGTATAACGCCCGGCGGGAAGATCCGGGTAGACGGCACTGTGGAACACCCCGTCCCGGACGATCCGCTCGCGCACCGCGACGTGGGTCCGCTTCCCGCCGGGCTCGTCGGCCCGACTGATCTCGATCTCCCGGCCGTGCTGGTCGCGTCCGGTGTAGATGATCAGCGCGCCGGTGTCCGCGCCGATGTCGAGCATGACGGTGCCGCTCTCCGTCGGCCCGTACCGGTGGTGGTGGTGCTCGTGCATGGGCCGCTCCGTCCGCTCAGGAACCCGACGCCGGCGGGTTGTTGAACCCGTCGTACGGCGTGCCGAGGAAGGGGAAGCTACGCAGGAACGGCGCGGTGACGTCGGCCGCGCTCAGGCCGGGGGTGACCGCGCTCGCCGCGGCGTCCGGCTTGAAGTTCCTGTCCACCAGCGGCACGGTGAGCCCGGCGATCGCCCGCAGGGAGACCGTCACCACGTCGTCGGTCACCCGCCGGCCGTTGGGGAAGCCGGCCAGGTCACCACCGACCACACCGAGCGGGTTCGCCCGCGCGCTCGGCCTGATCGCGGTGTTCAGCCGCAGCATGTCGGCCTGCACGTCACCGGTGTTGTTGGTGAAGCCGTCGATCAGGCCGGACGGGATGCCGGTCAGCAGGATCGCCGCCAGGTCGGCCCGCGCCTTCTTCGACTTGTTCAACCTGTCCAGGTTCGGGAAGACGCCCGGGTAGAGCACCGGCAGCAGGGCGGCCAGCTCCGGCTGCTCGACGAACCTGGCGAAGCGCTTGTCCTCCGACGGCGGCAGCGTGTTCCACAGGTCCTTCTGCGCCATCGGCACGATGACCTCGTTGAACAACGGGTTGCCGAGGCGCGACACCTGCGTCCACGGGCCGGTCGCCGAGTCCTTGGCGACCCTGTCGCCGAGGATCCTCACCTGCTGGCGCGACGCGGTGGTCCACACCCCGATGATCGAGGCGCGGTCGTCGCGGCCGTACCGGTTCGCCTTGCGGCGCACCCGACCCAGCGGCACCTGCACCGCGATGCTGTGGACGTTCATCCGGTCCAGGGCGTTGACCGGGTCGCCCGCCTCCTTGAAGATCTTCTTCCCGGCCACGTGGAGCTGCTGGAACGGCCGGAGCGTACCCAGGTCGAAGATCGCGCCCAGGTCGACGAAGAAGCCGTCCGCGCGCTGCCCGGCGAAGACCTTCTCCCCGGTGGACAGGCTGAACGTCGCCTGGCGGACCAGATCGTTGTACTTCGGGGTGGACAGCGGCCCCACGTTGCACGGCGGGCACGGCAGCTTGTGCGCCAGCACGTGCTCCCGGCCGTCGGCCACCCGGGTCAGCCGGTAGAACTGGCGACGGTTCCAGTTCTTGCTGTCCAGCGAGTCGATCGGCCCGGTGTTGTAGAGGAAGCTGTTCGGATTGGTGATCTCGGTGGTGAACTCGAAACGGTAGGTCACGTCGGGGTGACCGTCACCGTCGTTGTCGATGTGGATCTCGTACCGCACGTCGTCGCCGAACTCGAAGAAGTTCGGTCCGCCAGAGGGCAACTGCAACGGCACGTAGTTGGCGATCAGCGTCACCGTGTCGGGCCGGTCAGGGGTGACGAAGGCGTACAGGTCGGAGCTGTCGGCGACCGGGTCCTTGCTTATCTCCGGTGCTTCGCGGTGCGAGGACATGGCGGACCACCTTTACGGGATCAGGGCGGAGTGGGGCATGCGGGGAGCCCGACGCCGGGAGCCGGCGTCGGATCAGGACGAAGAGGATGATCAGCGCTTCGCGGCGCGGCGCAGTTGGTCCGCCAACCCCCTGTCGCGCACCTCGTACCGAGAGGTGCCGACGAAGACATCCATCGTCCCGGACGCCGCGTCACGCAGGTGCACGACGATCGGCTCGTCCTTCCTTCCCGACGCCGACGGGGCGTTCTGCGCGGCCGAGACACCGGTCACGGTGAGCGCGGCGGCACCCAGGGTGGCGCTCGCCGCAGCGGTCAACGTCTGCCGGCGGGTCAGTCGCGGCCAGCGCCGCTTCCGCACTTCACTCGTCATGGGGAACCTTTCCTCCGGCGGCGCGGCGGGCGCACGCGGGGTGGAGCGCGAGGTCGCCGGCGGCGGCCCTCGCCTCAACCGCCGCCGGCGCACAGTGGTACGGCTCGCACGTCCGAAAGGTTCGACGCTATCCGGTTCGATGACCGTAGGCGGTCGTCCGCTTGCGTGCCGGCCGGCCCGCGGCAGCCGCGATCGCCCGCAACTGCTCCTCCGTACGCGCCGAACCGTTGCCGGAACCGGCCATCCGGGAGATCGTCTCCTCCATCAACGTGCCGCCCAGGTCGTTGCAGCCGCCCTGGAGCATCGCGACCGTGCCGGCGTCACCGAGCTTCACCCACGAGCACTGGATGTTGTCGATCCGCCCGTGCAGCAGCAGCCGGGCCATCGCGTGCACCACCCGGTTCTCCCGCCACGTCGGGCCCGGCCGGGCGATGCCGGCGAGGTAGATCGGCGCGTTGGTGTGTACGAACGGCAGGGCCACGAACTCGGTGAAGCCACCGGTGCGGTCCTGCACCCCGGCCAGCACCCGCAAGTGCCCAAGCCACTGGCCGGGGTGGTCGACGTGGCCGTACATCATCGTCGAACTGGACCGGATGCCCAGCTCGTGGGCCGTGCTGACCACCTCGACCCAGGCGGCGGCCGGCAGCTTGCCCTTGGTGAGCACCCAGCGCACGTCGTCGTCGAGAATCTCGGCGGCGGTGCCGGGGATGGTGTCCAACCCCGCCTCCCGCAACCGGGTCAACCACTCCCGCACCGGCACGCCGGCCTTCGCGGCGGCGGTGACGATCTCCATCGGGGAGAACGCGTGCACGTGCATCCCCGGCACCCGCGCCTTGATCGCCCGGACCAGGTCGGCGTACCCGGTCACCGGCATCTTCGGGTCGATGCCGCCCTGGAGGCAGACCTCGCTCGCCCCGGCCTCCCACGCCTCCGCGGCCCGGTCGGCGACCTGCTCCACCGAGAGCCGGTACGCGTCGGCGTCCCGCTCCCGCTGGGCGAAGGCGCAGAACCGGCAACCCACGTAGCAGACGTTGCTGAAGTTGATGTTGCGGTTGACCACGTAGGTGACGTCGTCGCCGACCGTGTCCCGCCGCACCTCGTCGGCGAGCCGGCACAGCTCGTCCAGCGCCGGGCCGTCCGCGCCGAAGAGCGCCAGTGCCTTCGCCTCGTGTTCGGACGCGAGCAGGGCCGCCGGGTCGTCCGCCGCCAACCGCAGGCCCGCCCGCACGTCGGGGTCACCCGAGACGGACACCGGAACGCTCACCTTGCCGGCCACCTCCGACCAGTCGCCGTAGACGCTGTCGAAGTCGCCCCGCCGGTCACCCGTCCGGCCGGTGGTGTCGATGCTGGCGTGCAGGTCGACCCGGCCGCCGAAGACCTCCTCCGGCTCCTGCCACGGACGACCCACCGGCCGGGCCTCCTCCACGGCGAGCCCGGTCGACGGATCGGCCAGCGCCCCCACGTGCGGTGACAGGCGTGGATCGAGCCACGGATCGCCGGCCCGGACGTACTCCGGATAGATCGTCAGCCGCTCGCGCAGCGTGAAGCCGGACTTCTCGGTGCGCCGGGCCAACTCGTCGAGGTGCGGCCAGGGCCGCTCCGGGTTGACATGGTCCGGGGTCAGCGGGGAAACCCCGCCCCAGTCGTCGATACCGGCACGCAGGAGGAGGTCGTACTCCCCGTCGATCAGGTTCGGCGGGGCCTGGATGCGGGCCTTCGGGCCGAGCAGTACCCGGGCCACCGCCACCGTCGCCGCCAGGTCGTGCAGCTCGGCGTCGGGCATGCCCCGCATCGCGGTGTCCGGCTTCGCGCGGAAGTTCTGCACGATCACCTCCTGGAGGTGGCCGTACTCCCGGTGCGCCCGGCGGATCGCGAAGATCGCGTCGACCCGTTCGGCGGCGGTCTCGCCGATGCCGATCAGGATGCCGGTGGTGAAGGGCACCCCCACCCGGCCGGCGTCGTCCAGCACCCGCAGCCGGACGGCGGGCTCCTTGTCCGGCGAGCCGAAGTGCGGCCCACCCGGCTCCGACCACAGTCGGGTGGCGGTGGTCTCCAGCATCATCCCCATGCTCGGCGCCACCGGCTTGAGCCGTTGCAGCTCCGACCAGGAGAGCACACCCGGGTTGAGGTGCGGCAGGAGTCCGGTCTCCTCCAGCACCGCTACCGCGCAGGCACGCAGATAGTCCAGAGTGGAGTCGTAGCCCCGCTCGTCCAACCAGCGCCGGGCTGCCGGCCAGCGCAGCTCCGGCCGGTCGCCGAGGGTGAACAGGGCTTCCTTGCAGCCCAGCGCCGCACCCTCGCGGGCGATCGCCAGCACCTCCTCCTGCTCCAGGAAGGCCGCCGGCAGCCGGTGCGGCACGGTGGCGAAGGTGCAGTAGTGGCAGCGGTCCCGACAGAGCCGGGTGAGCGGGACGAAGACCTTCTTCGAGTACGTCACCACGCCCGGCCGGCCGGCGTCCCGCAGCCCCGCGTCACGGATCTCCCCGGCGATCCGGAGCAACTCGTCCAGCTCGGGCCCTCGGGCCGCCAGCAGCGCGGTCGCCTCCTCGACGTCCAGCGCGCGCCCGGTGGCCGCCCGGCGCAGCGCCCGCTGCACGCTCGCCGCGGTCGGGCCGGGTTCGGTGCGGTCAACCATCCGCTCACCCTATGCCGTCCCGCCGACCGAGGCACCGGCCGCCGGCCCGCCCCGGCCACGTCCGGCCCGGCTCCGCTCGCGGGATGCGGCAGACGGTGCGGGCCGGCGGGCCGGATGACGCGGAATGCCGCAGGTTTCCCACGGGCGGCATCCCGTGGCACCCGATCAGGACTGGGGGTCGTCCCGGCGGAAGGACTGGGTTCGGTCGCTGTCGTCGCCCTGCGGGGCCGGGGGCCCGCCCGCCTCGCCCGGCTGCCGGGGGATGGCCTGGGTCGGGTCGGCCGACGGCGGCTGCCCGAACGGCGGCGCGGTGTTCGGCCCGGAGAACGGCGGCCCGGACTGCGGCACGGCCCCGAACGGCGGCGCGGACGGCGGGCCGTACGGCGGCGCGGACTGCGGCACGGCGCCGGACGGCGGGCCGTACGGGCCGGCCGCCGGGTAACCGGGCTGGCCCGGGGGCGGGTAACCGGCGGTGGGGAAACCGCCCGGGGCCGGCTGTTGCGGCCAGCCCGGCTGCGGTTGCCCGTACATGCCGGGCTGGGGCTGGGGCTGGGGCTTCGGGACGTGGAAGAACGTGCGCCAGATCCGGTACACCACGAAGGCGGAGACCGCGAAGACCGCGAACCAGGCCGCCCGGGTCAGCATGCCGAGCAGGGCCCGCAGCACCTCCGCCTCGGCGAGCCGGCCGACCAGCCAGATCAGGAAGGACAGCGCGCCGAGCAGCGCGCTGACGGCGTACTCGGCGACGGCGACCTGGGTGATCTGCTTCGCCCGGCCGACGACCGGCGACACGTGGGTGGCGAGCAGCACCGCCAGCAGCGGCAGGGCGGTCGCCTCGATGCCGACGAAGGTGAAGAAGTTGCTCCCCGCCCGGCCCGAGAAGGTGCTGTACTCGTTGACCGGCGTGAACAGGTCGACGAAGCCGACGAAGAGAAACACGGCGTTGGCGCCGAGCAGCACCAGCGCCGCCAGCTCGCGCAACGGCCGGGTGAGTTGACGGACCTGCGCGGCGTCGTGCGGCGCCGGCTCGGCGGGGCTGGTCACGGGTTCTCCCTCGGTCCTGACGGACGGTTGCCGACGTGAGCCTAGTCTCCCGTACCACCGACGAGTCGGAGGTGCCGGGTACGCGAGGATGGACGCCATGCGCATCGTGGTTCTGACCGGCGGGATCGGGGGCGCCCGGTTCCTGCTCGGCGTCCGGGCGTACGCCCGGGAGGTGGGCGCCCAGGTGACCGCCGTGGTGAACGTCGGAGACGACCTGCTCCTGCACGGCCTGAAGGTCTGCCCCGACCTGGACAGCGTCATGTACACCCTGGGCGGCGGAGCCGACCCGGAACGGGGCTGGGGCCGGGCCGGCGAGACCTGGACGGTCAAGGCGGAACTGGCCGCGTACGGGGCGGAACCGACCTGGTTCGGGCTCGGCGACAAGGACGTCGCCACCCACCTGGTACGGACCACCATGCTCCACGCCGGGTACCCGCTGTCGCAGGTCACCGAGGCGTTGGCGACCCGCTGGCAGCCCGGCGTACGCCTGCTGCCGGCCACCGACGACCGTCTGGAGACCCACGTGGTGGTCGACCTCGACGGCGGCCAGCGGGCGATCCACTTCCAGGAGTGGTGGATCCGCCACCGGGCGGCCATCCCCACCCACCGGTTCGTCTTCGTCGGCGCGGAGAGCGCCACGCCCGCCCCCGGCGTGCGGGAGGCCGTCGCCGAGGCGGACGTGGTGCTGATCGCCCCGAGCAACCCGGTGGTGAGCGTCGCTCCGGTGCTGGCCGTACCGGGCCTGCGGGAGGCGGTCACCGGAGGGCGGGCGCCGGTCGTCGGCGTCTCGCCGATCATCGGTGGCGCCCCGGTGCGCGGGATGGCCGACCGCTGCCTGTCGGTGCTGGGCGTGGAGTGCAGCGCGGTTGGCGTGGGCCGGATGTACGGCGCGCGGGGCGAGGGTGGCCTGCTCGACGGCTGGCTGGTCGCGCCGGAGGACGAGGGCACGCAGGTGCCCGGGGTGACGGTCCGGTCCGCGCCGCTGCGGATGACCGACGACGCGGCGACGGCGGACATGGTGCGGGCCGCATTGGAGCTGGTGTGAGGCTGGAGATCCTGCCGGTGCCGGGCATCGGCGACGTGACCGAGGGTGACGATCTGGCGACGCTGATCGCCACCGCCGCGCCGTGGCTGCGCGACGGGGACGTGCTGGTCGTCACCAGCAAGATCGTGTCGAAGGCGGAGGGACGGCTGGTCGACGTGCCGGCGGACGGGCCGCAGCGGCTCGCGGCGCGGGACGAGGTGATGGCGGCCGAGACGGCCCGGGTGGTGGCCAGCCGGGGCGCGACGCGGATCGTGCAGACCCACCACGGTTTCGTGATGGCCTCCGCCGGGATCGACGCGTCCAACGTCGACAAGACCCGGCTGGTGCTGCTCCCCACCGATCCGGACGCCTCGGCGCGGGCGTTACGGGCGGCGCTGCGGGAACGGTACGACCTGGACGTCGCGGTGATCATCAGTGACACGATGGGCCGGCCGTGGCGCAACGGGCTGACCGATGTCGCGCTCGGCGTGGCCGGGATGTCCGCGATCCGGGACCATCGGGGCGAGATCGACCCGTACGGCAACGAGCTGCACCTGACCGAGATGGCCGTGGTGGACGAACTGGCCGGCGCCGGCGAGCTGATCAAGGGCAAGTGCGACCAGGTTCCGGTCGCGGTGGTCCGGGGCTACCTGGGTGCCACCCGAGGCGACGACGGGGCCGGCGCGGCGGTGCTGGTCCGTGACGCCTCGATGGACCTGTTCTCCCTCGGCACCGCCGAGGCGAAGGCGGTGGGGCTACGGGAGGCCGCCGTCCTCCCCGACGGGCCCGGCGCGGTGGCGGCCGACCCGGCGGCGGTGGCCCGAGGGATCGCCGCGGTGGCCGACGTGGTCACGCCCGGCACGGTCTTCACCCATGTCACCGACGACGAGGTACGCGCCGGACTGGTCGGGAGGATCGTCGGGTGGCCGGATCAGGCCAGCGGCCTCGTCCTCGGTGTGGTGCCGACCCCGGTCGGCCCGGCCGACCTGGTGCGTTTCGGCGCCGACGTGCAGCGGCTGCGGACCGCGCTGGCCGCCGAGGGCGTGCCGTCGGCGCTGCTGCCGCCGCCGGAGGGCAGCACCGCCAGCGCCTGCCTGGCGCTCTGACCCGGGCTGGGGTTCTGGCGGCGTCAGGCGTCGAGCATGGCCCGGCCGAGCGGGGTGAGGGTGTGCAGCACCCGGTTGCGGTCCCGCTGGCTCACCAGCAGCCCCGCCTTGCGCAGCACGGCGGCGTGCTGGCTGGCGGCAGCGGCCGAGATGGCCAACCGGCGGGCCATCTCCCCGGTGGTGCAGCCGTCGTCGCTGGCCTCCAGCACCGCCGCCCGGGTCCGGCCGATGAGCGCGGCGAGCGCCTCCCGGCCGGTTTCCTCGCCGGCCGGCCCGGTGCCCGCGCCGGCTGCCGGGACCAGCCCGCCCAGCCGGTCCACCGGATACACCAGCACCGGGGGCAGTGCCGGGTCGAGCAGGGCCACCGGGGTACGCGCGCAGAAGAACGAGGGCACCAACAGCAGCCCCCGACCCTCCAGGTGCAGCTCCCGGCTGTTCGGGTAGTCGTGGATCTCGAGCCGGTCGGACTCCCAGCGGACGGTCGGACGCAGGCCGGCCAGCAGCCCCTCCACGCCGCCGTCGAGCAGGGCTCGGGCCCGACGCGTCCGGTCCGCCTCCACCGCCGCCCGGATCCGCCCCCAGTACGGTTCGAGCGCCACCGACCGGTAGTGGGTCATCGAGTCGGTGAGGTGCCGCAGCACCTCCGGCTCGCCCCGGGCCAGCGCGGCGGCCGACGACGGCAGGGCGTTCGTGCCGGCCAGGACGGTCAGATCCCGGTGCAGCCGGGCCGCCGGGGTGGACCGGACGGCGGCCAGGCCCGCCTCGAAACCCTCCACGCTGTCGGACGGGGTCAGGAAGTCGGGGAAGTACCCGCGCGGCGGATTGAGCGCCAGCAGCAGCCGCAACCGCTCGGAGGAGACGTCGCGGCGCAGTTCGCGGGCGACGCCCCGGCGCCAGTGCGCCATCAGCGGGTCGACCGTGCGCCCCCGCAGCAGGTGCATGCTGAGGACCAGCTCCCAGGCCGGGTCCGCCGTGGGGGCGATGCGGGTCCGGAGGATGTCCTCCCGGGAGAAGTGGATGGTCAGCACGTGGGGGCGCTCCTGGGGCTGGCAGGGGGGCTCGCCGACCCTCTGCACTGTACCGCGTGGCATTGACCTGCGCCTTTAAGCAGAAGCTGAAACTCCTCGACGCCCCGGCCGTCGCTTGGCATGCTCCTACTGCCCGGCATGGCGATGCACTGTTCCCATCGCATCCGGGCCACCGGCACGACCGGCGCCGGGCGGCACCACGAGGGTCTGCGGCCTCAGTTCCGCGGAGGTGCCACCCGGGTGCCGGCGTGCGGGCCGTCAGCCCATCCAGAGCGCCACCCGATGATCCTCGTCGGTGACGTAGAAGCAGACCCCGTCGCACTCCGCCAGACCCTCCACGTGGTGAAAGGGTGCCAGGTCGGCCACGACCTCCCCGGGAATCAGATGATCCCCGGTGGCCGGATCCCAGCGGAACCGGACGTGCCGGGAGGTGACCGCGCCGCCGGCCGGGTGGTCGTCCAACAACACCGAGCCCTTGCCGAGCGCGTCGATCGACCCGACCACCGCCGCGTACCCGCCGTCGGGTGTGGGCGTGACGGCCCGGAAGCCGACCAGCGCGCCGGGCGGGGTCACCCCGGTCAGCGCGTACGCCCGACCGGCGCGGGGCCACTCGGCGTGGGTGAACATCTCCGGCACCCCGGTCAGCTCCACCAGGATCGGCTCCCCGGCGGCGGTCACCGGGAACCGGAGGCCGAGCAGCGCCGTGCCGTCCGGGGCGAAGGCGGCGGCCTCCACATTCAGCGGCAGGTCGTCCTCGGCCAGCCGGGTCACCCAGCTCCTCGCCCGCGCGGTGCCACGGGCCAACGTCTCGACGATGAACCGGTTCCGCACCCGGGCGCCGGGAGGCAACGGGGCGAACGGCGCCTTCGCCAGCGCGTCGTTGACCGCGCGGTGCAGCCGGAACCGGTTGCGTACCACCTGGAGCGGCACGGTGCCGGTGGCCGCGTCGTCCTCCCGGAACCGGGCCACGAAGGCGCGGCGGGGACGCAGCGGGCCGCCCTTCGACCCGAAGTGCGAGCCGAAGACGTACACCCAACCGTCGTGGTGGGCCAGCGCCTCGCCGTCCTCGGTGCGGCCGTTCTCCGGTCCGGCGTCGGCCGGCACGTGGTGGGCGACCCACTCGCCGTCACCGCGTTCCAGCAGCAGGGCCAGGCAGCGCTCGACCGGGCCCTCGTCCAGCACCGTCCAGAAGCCACGCCGGGCCCGGTGGGCGCGCAGCAGTGCCGGCGAACGAACCGGCAGCAGATCGCTGGCCTCGTTGCCGGCCACGACGAATTCGACGAGTCGCAGGGTCACCGGGCCAGGGTAGGGAACCGGTGCTCGTACAGTGTCGGGATGCCCGACGTCTCCCCCACCACCGTTCCCACCGTCCCGTCCGCTCCCCGCCCCGGACCGCTGGCCGGCGATCCGGGGCCCGACGGGCGGCCGGCGCTGCACGCCGACGCGGTCGCGGTGCTGACCGGCTGGACGGCGACCAGCCAGGCCGCCGCCGCGGCACGGGACCGCACCCTGGAACTGCTGGCCGCCGGCCCGGTGGCGACGGACCGCGGCCACCTGCCGGGCCACCTCACCGCCAGCGCGCTGGTGCTCGACGCCACCGGATCCCGGGTACTGCTCTGCCTGCACGGCAAGTTCCGCAGGTGGGTGCAGCTCGGCGGGCACTGCGAAGGCGACGACCGGACGCTCGCCGGGGCCGCGTTGCGCGAGGCGACCGAGGAGTCGGGCATCCCCGGTCTGGTGATCGACCCGGTGCCGATCGACGTGGACGTCCATCCGGTGGCCTGCCAGGGCGGATCGCTGCACCACGACGTGCGCTTCGCGGTCTTCGCCCCGCCGGGCGCGGTGGAGCGGGTCAGCGACGAGTCCGAGGCGCTGGGCTGGTTCCCTCCGGACCGGCTGCCCGAGCCGCTGGCCGGCGCGACGGCCCGGCTGGTGGCGCCGGCCCTGGCCGCCCTGGCCCGCCGTACGGGCTGACCCGCCGGGACCCACCGGGCCGCCTCCCACCGACCAGCGGCGTACGGCCGACGCGGAGCCCAATCAGACCAGGCCCTCCTCGCCGCGCTCCTTGAGCTCGTCGACCAGCGCCTTGACGTCCTGGGCCCGCTGACGGGGGCAGACCAGCACCACGTCCGGGGTGTCCACCACGATCAGGTCCCGCACGCCGAGCGCGGCGACCAGCCGGCCGGACTGTGGCACCACCACCAGGTCGTGGGCGTCGTGCAGCAGCACCCCGGGTTTGGCGTCGGTGCCGAGCACGACGTTGCCGGCGGCGTCGGCCGGAAGCACCTCGCCGAGGGTGTGGAAGTCGCCGACGTCGTTCCAACCGAAGTCCCCCGGCACCGTCGCCACCCGGCCGGCGGTCGCCGCGCCCTCCATCACCGCGTAGTCGACGGAGATCTTCGGCAGGGTGGGCCACACCGTGCCGAGGACATCGTCCTGCCCCGGGGTGCCCCAGGCGGCGGCGATGGTGGTGACCCCGGCGTGCAGCAGCGGCTGCTGCCGGGCCAGCTCGGCGAGGAAGACATCCACCCGCCAGACGAACATGCTGGCGTTCCAGAGGTGCCGCCCGGACCGCAGGTACGCCTCGGCGACCGGGGCGGCCGGTTTCTCCTTGAACTCGGCCACCCGGCGCAGCGGGCCGTCGCCGACCGGCTCCCCGGTCTCCAGGTAGCCGTAGCCGGTCTCGGCGCGGGTCGGGGTGATGCCCACCGTCATCAGCAGCCCCTGCTCCGCGCCGCGCACCGCCGCGCGCACCGTCCGCACCCAGGCGTCGGCGTCACGGATCAGGTGATCGGCCGCGAAGGAGCCCATCACCGCCCCCGGGTCACGTTGCGCGATCACCGCCGCGGCCAGTGCGATCGCCGCGCAGGAGTCCCGGGGCGAGGGCTCCACCAGGATGTTCTCCTCGGGCAGCCCGGCCAGCTGCCGGGCGACCGCCGCCGCGTGCGCGGCCCCGGTGACGACCAGGATCCGCTCCGGTGTGGCCAGTGGCCCCAGCCTGTTCACGGTCGCCTGGAGCAGGGACGCCGTGGTGCCGGTGAGCGGATGGAGGAACTTGGGATGCCCCGCGCGGGACAGCGGCCACAACCTCGTGCCGCTGCCACCCGCCGGGATGACGGCGTAGAGCATCAGCACATCATGCCCGAACCGGCCCAACTGGTGAGCCAGGTCGGCGGTGGGGTCGCGACCGTTCAGCTCCGGGCCCGGCTCCACGCGGCGATGTGCACCTCCGCGCTGGACTCCCAGGTGAACTCCTTGGCCCGGTCGAAGCCCGCCTTGGCCAGCGCGAGCCGGCGCGGCTCGTCGTCGAGCAGGGCGACCAGGTCGGCGGCGATCTGGTCCGGGTCCTCGCTGGTGTAGGCGACCGCGTCCCCGCCCACCTCCGGCAGGGACAGGCGCGGGGTGGTGAGCACCGGGGCGGCGCAGGCCATCGCCTCCAGGATCGGCAGCCCGAAGCCCTCCCCGTACGACGGGTAGGCCGCGACCAGGGCTCCGCCCAGGAATCCGGGCAGGTCGGCGTATCGCAGGTAACCCGGGCGCAGCAGCCGCAGGTGCGACGGGACCTCGGCGACCGCGCGGTCGATGTCGTCGTCGTGCCCCTGGCCACCGGCCACCACCAGGGCCGGCGGGTCGTGCC
The DNA here is from genome assembly GCF_004348595.1 of Micromonospora sp. KC723. Classification (GTDB taxonomy): domain Bacteria; phylum Actinomycetota; class Actinomycetes; order Mycobacteriales; family Micromonosporaceae; genus Micromonospora. Next base: position 9,278 of record NZ_SMKD01000029.1, on the reverse strand, counting down.
GCTCGGCCACCGCGCGGGCCCAGCCACGGATCAGGTTGGGGACGTTCTTGCGGGGCTCCTTCGCGCCGAGGAAGGCGACGTAGCTGCTGCCGCCCAGGCCCAGCCGGGCGCGGACCCGGGCCTTCTCCTCCTCGCTGGGCGCGTGGAACGCCGCGTGGTCGACCCCGTGGTAGGCGACGTCGATCCGGGTCGGGTCGGCGTCGAGGAGCCGGATCAGCTCGTCCCGGGTGGCCTTGCTCGGCACGATGACCCTGTCCGCGCGGCGCAGCGAGGTCTTGATCGCGCTGCGGAAGAACGTCCGGCGGGACTTGTCGTAGTGCTCGGGCTCGGTGAAGAAGGTCGCGTCGTGCACGGTGACCGTGACCGGACAGCCGGCCCGCAGCGGGCAGGTGTAGAAGGGCGAGTGCAGCACCTCGGCGCCGACCTGCTGGGCGAGCAGCGGCAGGCCGGTCTGCTCCCAGGCGAGCCGGGCGGGGCGGTGGGCGACGGCCGCCGGGGCGGGCACGATCTCCGCCCCCGGCAACATGCGGGTGTAGCGCTCGAGGTCGGTACGGAGGCTGACGACCACCAGGTCGACCGCCGAACCGCAGACTCTGCCGAGCGCGCCGAGCAGGCCGTCGACGTATCTACCGACGCCGCCACGGTCGGCGGGGACACTCGTGGCGTCGATGAGCACGCGGGGCGGGCGACCGGCGGTCACGGGGCGACTCCTTGAACTGGCGGGTCTGTGGGGAACAACACTCCGGGCAAGCCTACGCCGGTGCCCGGCGCGGTCGCTGACTGCGACCCGACCGTACGCCGACTTGTCATCGTCATCGAGTACGCGTGTGGGACGCGTATCGTTCGCGTCGATGGCCGACAACATTGCCCGGGTCTTCGCCGACGCTATCGCGGCCGACCCCACCCGCCCCCTGCTGACCTGGTACGACGACGCCACCGGCGAGCGCACCGAGCTGTCCGGCGCGACGCTGGCGAACTGGGTGGCCAAGACGGCCAACCTGCTCGTCGACGAGCTGGCCCGGCAGCCCGGTGACACCGCCGCGGTGCTGCTGCCTCCGCACTGGCAGACCGCCGCGGTGCTGCTGGGCTGCTGGTCGGCGAAGCTGACGGTGACCGACACGCCGGGCGACGTGGACGTGCTCTTCGCCGCCGCCGGCCGGGTCGCCGAGGCGGACACCTGGTCGGCCGGGGACCGGTACGCCCTCGCGCTCGACCCGTTCGCCCTGCCGATGCGCCAGGTCCCGGCCGGTTTCGCCGACTTCGTCACCGAGGTACGCGGACACGGCGACCACTTCACGCCGTACCCGCGGGGTGGCCCGGGCGACGCGGAGCTGCTGGCCCGGGCGGCGGCCCGGGCGACGGAGCTGGGGCTACGCCCGGGGGACCGGTTGCTGGTCGACACCGACCGGCATCCCGACCCGGTCGACTGGCTGCTCGCCCCGCTGACGGCCGGCGCGAGCGTGGTGCCCTGCGGCAACCTCGACCCGGCCCGGGTGAGGTCCCGCGCCGCCAACGAGCGGGTCACCAGCACGCTGGACTGACCAGCCCCGTCCGCCCGGCCACGACCCGACCCGCCACCACACCCCTGCCATGATCGGCTCGGCTTGCGGCGGGTCGCGGTGTTCCGCCCGCCGTACACCCGACATGCCGCGAACGGCGAGGATCGCCGGCGACGTGGGTCATCGCCCGGCGGCCGGGGTCGACTCCCCGGCGCGGCGTTGGGCGAAGGCGGCGAAGGCGTTCAGGGACTCGGGGTTGGCCAGGGCACCCGTGGCGGCGGCGCGGTCGACCGGGACGCCGGTGAGGATCTTCTTGACCGGAACCTCCAGCTTCTTCGCCGAGAGGGTACGCGGGACGGCACGAACCTGGTGGATCTCGTCGGGGACGTGCCGGGGCGACAGCGCCGTCCGCAACTCCCGGCAGATCCTCCCGCGCAGCTCGTCGTCGAGCGCCAGGCCGTCGGTGAGAACCACGAAGAGCAGCAGCTCCCCCGCACCGCCCTCGTCGTCCTCCAGGTGCACCACCACCGAGTCGACGACCTCGTCCAGCCCCTCCACCACCGAGTAGAACTCGGCGGTGCCCAGCCGGACCCCGCCCCGGTTCAAGGTCGCGTCCGAACGGCCGGTGATCACGCAGCCGCCCCGGTCGTTGATCGTGATCCAGTCGCCGTGCCGCCACACCCCCGGATAGGTCTCGAAGTACGCCTCCCGGTATCGGCGACCGTCCGGGTCGTTCCAGAAACCCACCGGCATGCTCGGCATCGGCGCGGTGATCACCAGCTCACCCAGCTCCCCGACGACCGGGGTGCCGTCGGCCGAGCGGGCCTCCACCCTGGCGCCGAGCGCCCGGCAGGTGATCTCCCCGGCGTGCACCGGCAGCAGCGGAACCCCGCCCACGAAGCCGGTGCACACGTCCGTGCCGCCGGACAGCGACTGGAGCTGGAGGTCGTCGCCGACGTTCTCGTACACCCAGCGGAAGCCCTCGGCAGGCAGCGGCGCGCCGGTCGAGCCGACCCCGCGCAACGCGGAGAGGTCGGCGACCTCCCGGGGCACCAGCCCGGCCTTGCGGCAGGCCAGTAGGAACGGCGCCGAGGTGCCGAAGTACGTCGTGCCGGTCCGCGCGGCCAGCCGCCACAGCGCCCCCAGGTCGGGGTGGCCCGGGTCGCCGTCGAACAACACGATCGCCGCCCCCACCGCCGGACCGGAGACCAGGAAGTTCCACATCATCCAGCCGGTGGTGGTGAACCAGAAGAACCGGTCGGACGGACCCAGGTCGTGGTGCAGGGCCAACATCTTCAGGTGCTCCAACAGGACGCCCCCGTGACCGTGCACGATCGGCTTGGGCAGCCCGGTGGTCCCGGAGGAGTAGAGCACGTAGAGCGGGTGGTCGAACGGCACCGCGGTGAAGGTCGCCGGCTCGTCGGTGGGCGCGGCCAGCTCGTCCCACGCGATGGCGCCCACCGGCGGCGCGCCGGCCGGGTCGAGGTAGGGGATGCCGACGGTGTGCGCCAGCGTCGGCAGCGCGGCCCGGATCGCGGCCACCTCGCCGCGCCGGTCCACCGGCTTGTCGCCGTACCGGTAGCCGTCCACCGCGACCAGGACCTTCGGCTCGATCTGCCGCCACCGGTCGGTGACGCTGCGGGTGCCGAACTCCGGGGCGCAGGACGAGAAGACCGCGCCGAGGCTGGTCGTGGCCAGCAGCAGCACGTACGTCTCCGGGATGTTCGGCGCGTACGCCGCGACCCGGTCCCCGGCGACCACGCCGAGGCGGCGCAGCCCGGCCGCCACCCGGCGGACCTGCCCGCGCAGCTCGCCCGCGGTCAGCGTGACCGGCGGGCGGGTCTGGCCGTGCGCGATCACCACCGGGTCGTCGTCGGCTAGGCCCGGCATCCGCAGCACGTTCTCGGCGTAGTTGAGTGTCGCGCCGGGGAACCAGTTGGTGCCGGGCATCCCGACCTCGGTCAGGGTCGCCGCCGGCGGGGTGTGCGCGACGACCTCGAAGTGCTCCCAGACCGAACGCCAGAAGGCGTCGAGGTCGGTGACCGACCAGCGCCACAGCTCGTCGTAGTCGGCGAAGTCCAGCCCCCGGTGCTCGCGCAGCCAGCGCAGGTAGTTCCCGATCCGGGACCGCTCGCGCACGTCCGCCGGCGGCGTCCACAGCACGTCACCCACTGCTCCACCCTCCCTGCGGCCCCGGACGGCGATGTTCGTGGGCCGTGGCGCCATCTTGCCCTACCTCGCCAGGCCATTCTCCGCGCCGGGGCGGGCCGGCGGGGACGTGACCGGCCCGCCGAGCAGTGGATCAGCCCGCCCGGTGCGCCTGGATGGCCCGGCGTTTGGCCAGCCGGTGCGCCCGGCGGATCTCCGCCTCCCGGAACCGGCGCTCGTCCTCGGGCGTCTCCGGCAGCACCGGCCGGACCGGCCGGGGCGCACCGCCCAGGTCGACGGAGACGAAGACCAGGTACGCGGTGGCCACCCGGATCGGCTCGTCCTCGGCCGAGTCCCACCGCTCGGAGACGACCTTCACCCCGACCTCCATCGAGGTGTGCCCGGTCCAGTTCACCTGGGCGTGCGCGTGCACGAGGTCGCCGACCCGGACCGGCTCGGAGAAGACGATCTCGTCGATCGAGGCGGTGACCGCCGTGCCGCCGCTGTGCCGGGCGGCGGCGGCCCCCGCCACGTCGTCGACGAACTTCATCAACACCCCGCCGTGCACGGTGCCGTACAGGTTGACATCGACTGCGGTCATGATGCGACTCAGCGTGACACGGGAGTACGAGGTGGGCTTGCCCTGCGGGGCGGAGGGGTGCTCGGTCATGCCGAAGACGGTACGGTGCGCCAATGCGACATCTCTGGAGCTTCCTCGCCGGTCTGGTGGTGGCGCCCATCACCTGGGTGCTGGTCACCCTCGGGCAGGACGGGTCAGGTCGGACCGTGGACCGCTGGGTGGAGATCGGCACGTACAGCACGCCCAACCTGATCGAGCCGGCCGTCTACCTCGGCGTGGCCGGCGTCCTGCTCGGCCTGCTCGCCACACTGCGTGTCTCACCGCTCGGCCCGCTGGTCGCCGGGCTGCTGCTGGTCACCCCGTACGTCGGGATGTTCGTCGCGCCGTTCGCCGTGCTCGACCGGATCCCCGACGGCTGGCGGATCCTCGGTGACCCGCTGCCGCTGAGCCTGCCCGTACGCGACGGCACCCTGTTCCTGATCGGGCTGGCGCTGCTGATGGCGACGTTCAGCGTCCAGCGTTGGCGGCGCTGGCCGGCGCGGGCGACCCCCGAGGCGACGGCGGCCCCGGCCGACGACGCGCCGCCGGTGAACACCTTCACCCTGGGCGACTGGCCGCCACCGGGCAGCCACGGCGAGCCGGACACCGCGCCGCTCACGCTCGGCTACCCCACCCCGGACACCCCCACCGAGCCGCTGCCCCGGCGCGCCGGCATCGAGTCGCCGTGGTCGGCCCCGCCGCCGCGCTACGGCGAACGGCCGGAGAGCAGCAGCGGGAACCGTTGACGGCCCGCCTGGTACGCCGACCTTCCGATCAATGACGGTGCTGCGGGACGCCACGGGCGGAGCCGCACCCGCCGGTTGATCTCCTGCTCACCGGCGGGTGGGGTCCGCATGGAACCCCACCGGCCGGTGAGCACCTGCTGGTGACAGCGCGATGATCGACTCGGCGTCTCAGTCGCAGCCGGGTGTCTGCGTCGTGCGCGGCCATGTCTCTACTCGCCGGGACTCCGGGTAGACCACGTACGCCAGGTTGTCGGAGTTGCTCGGCACCAACCACAACCCGCCCCGAACGGGGGGAAACAGCTTCCGTCAGCCCTTCATGAGCTGCCGCGCCATGACGATCCGCTGGACCTGGTTCGTCCCTTCGTAGATCTGAGTGATCTTGGCGTCCCGCATCATCCGCTCGACCGGGTAGTCCCGGGTGTATCCGTAGCCGCCGAGCAACTGCACCGCGTCGGTGGTGATCTCCATGGCGGCGTCCGAGGCGAAGCACTTGGCCGCCGCCCCGAAGTAGGTCAGGTCGGCGTCGCCACGCTCGGACTTCCCGGCGGCGGCGTAGGTCAACTGCCGGGCCGCCTCCAGCTTCATGCCCATGTCGGCCAGCATGAACTGGACGCCCTGGAACTCCGCGACCGCCCTGCCGAACTGCTTGCGCTCCTGGACGTACCCCTTGGCGTAGTCGAGCGCGCCCTGGGCGATGCCGACGGCCTGCGCGGCGATGGTGACCCGGGTGTGGTCGAGGGTCTTCATCGCGGTGGCGAAGCCGGTACCCTCGGTGCCGATCATGCGGTCCGCCGGGATCCGGACGTTGTCCAGGTAGACCTCGCGGGTCGGCGAGCCCTTGATGCCGAGCTTCTTCTCCGGGGCGCCGAAGCTGACCCCCGGGTCGGACTTCTCGACCACGAAGGCGGAGATGCCCTTCGATCGGGCTGTGGGATCCGTCACAGCAAAGACGGTGTAGAACTCGGAGACCCCGGCGTTCGTGATCCACCGCTTCACCCCGTTGAGCACCCAGTGGTCGCCGTCGGGGACGGCCCGGGTGGTCATCGAGGCCGCGTCGCTGCCCGCCTCCGGCTCGGACAGGCAGTACGAGAACATCGCGTCGCCGGCGGCGACCCGGGTCAGGTACGTCCGCTTCAGCTCGGCGGAGCCGGCCAGGATCAGCGGCATGGTGCCGAGCTTGTTGACCGCCGGGATCAGCGAGGACGAGGCACAGGCCCGCGCCACCTCCTCGATCACGATCGCCGTGGCCAACGCGTCCGCGCCGGCCCCGCCGTACTCGACGGGGATGTGCGGGGCGTGGAAGTCCGCGGCCCGCAGGGCGTCGTACGACGCCTTGGGGAACTCGCCGGTCTCGTCCGCCTCGGCGGCGTGGGGGGCCACCTTCGCGGCACAGATCTCCCGGACCGCCGCGCGGATCGCCTCGTGCTCCTCGGGCAACCGGTAGACGTCGAACGACTCCTCTGCGGCCATGTCGGCCCACCCCTTCCACGGCTATCATGCGCAGTCTGTGGCGTCCGAAGCCTGCCGACTGCCGCAGACTGAAGGATAGCCACCGGGTCCTACCAGACCCTACCGGCGGGTAGGCTCGCGCACGACGGGCGTCGACCCGGCACAACTACCCTCACACCAGACGACAAGTTCCCTCGGTGCCCGGCCTTGGCGCCCCAGCCGATTGCGACGCAGCGAAGCGCCGCCAGTGCGAGCGGAGAAGACAGGCGTGACCATCCCGTACCCGAACATCCAGCCGGTGCCCACCATCGCCCCGGTGACGCCGCCCTCGGGTGCGCCGCGGCCCCGGGTCACCTTCCTCGGCACCGGATACCTCGGCGCGACGTACGCCATCTGCTACGCCGAGCTGGGCTACGAGGTCCTCGGCTTCGACGTCGACGCCGACAAGATCGCCAAGCTGAACGCCGGCGAGGTGCCGATTCACGAGCCGGGCCTGGACGAGCTGCTCAAACGGAACCTGGCCGCCGGCCGGCTGCGGTTCAGCACCGACATCGCCGAGGTCGCCGAGTTCGGCGACGTGCACTTCATCTGCGTGGGCACCCCGCAGCGGGCCGACGGCATGGGCGCCGACCTGTCGTACGTCGAGGCGTCGGTGACCAGCCTGGCCCAGCACCTCACCCGCAAGGCGCTGATCGTCGGCAAGTCCACCGTGCCGGTCGGCACCGCCGAGTGGGTGGAGCAGCTCGTCGGCAAGCACACCCCGGCCGACCTGGGCGTCGAGGTGGCCTGGAGCCCCGAGTTCCTCCAGGAGGGGTTCGCCGTCGACGACGTGCTGCGCCCCAACCGGATCGTGGTCGGCGTCAAGAGCGAGTGGGCCAACGCCATGCTCTACGCCGCCCACAAGGGCGTCTTCGACCTGGCCGCCACCGAGGACCGGGAGGTCCCCCTGGTGGTCACCGACTTCGCCACCGCCGAGCTGGTCAAGGTCGCCGCGAACGCCTTCCTGGCCACCAAGATCTCCTTCATCAACGCGATGGCCGAGGTCTGCGAGGCCTCCGGCGGCGACGTCACCCAGCTGGCCCGCGCCATCGGGTACGACCCGCGCATCGGCAACCGCTTCCTCCAGGCCGGCCTCGGCTTCGGCGGTGCCTGCCTGCCCAAGGACATCCGTGCGTTCCAGGCCCGCGCGCAGGAGCTGGGCGCCGGCGAGGCGCTGCGTTTCCTGCACGAGGTGGACCTGATCAACCTGCGCCGCCGTACCCGGGTCCTCCAGCTCGCCGCCGAGCTGCTCGGCCGCCGCTCCGGCCCGGCCGGCCCGGACTTCGCCGGCACCCGGATCGCCGTGCTCGGCGCCACCTTCAAACCCAACACCGACGACGTCCGCGACGCCCCGGCGCTCGCCGTCGCCGCGCTGCTGCAGAAGGCCGGCGCCGACGTGCACGTGTACGACCCGCAGGGCACCGAGAACGCCCGCCGGGTGGCTCCCGAGCTGGCCTACGAGGCCAGCATGAACGACGCCGTCACCGGAGCCGACCTGATCTGCGTGCTCACCGAGTGGGCTGACTTCCGCAACGCCGACCCGGTCGCCCTCGGCGAGCTGGTCGCCGGCCGCAAGGTGGTCGACGGGCGCAACTGCCTCGACTCGGCACTGTGGATCCACGCCGGCTGGGAGTACCGGGGCATGGGCCGCCCCTGACCTCGTCCCGACGCGCCGGCCGGAGGCACCGCTTCCCGGCCGGCGCGTTTTGTTGTCCCGAATCGCAGTGCCAGGTGTCGAAATCCGCGCCGGGTCAGGGCATGCTGCGACAGTGGGGATCCACAGTGCGCGGGCGGCCGGGTGGAGGGTGTCGTGGAGAACTTTCAGTGCCCCTCGTGCGGGCGGCAGTTCACACCGGCCGCGCGCTGCCCGCAGTGCGGGACGGAACAGCCACGCTGGCGGGATCACCTGGCGGAGGTCGAACGCTCCATCGCCGAGCTGAAGGCCCGCGACGCCCAGATCGCCGCCGAGCAGCGGCAGATCGCCGCGAAGATGCAGGCCGCCCTCTTCCAGCGGGACATCCTCGCGCACGCCGGGGAGGAACGGACCAGGCAGGCCACCCGGCCCCGGCGGGTGCTGCGCCGCAAGCCGGGCCGCCGGCCGCCGACCGCCGCCACCGGCGCACCGCCGCGGGTGCCCCGGCAGGGCGCCACACCGTCCGGCCCGGACGACGTCCCGCCGCCCCCGAGGGCCACCGCCACCTGGCTGGACGCGGACGACCCGGAACACCCGCCCGAGGCGTCCTCCCGGGAGGTGCAGAACATCCCGCTCGGGCTCGGCGCGCTGCTGCTCGCGGTCGCCGCGGTGGTCTTCGCCGTCGTCGCCACCAGCTCGATGGACGCGCTGGCCCGGTTGGGCATCCTGCTCGTCGCCACCGTGCTGCTGCTGCTCGCCCCGCCCGTGCTGGCCCGCCGGGGGCTCACCTCCACCGCCGAGACCATCGCCACGGTCGGCCTGCTGCTGGTGCCGCTGGCCGGGTACGCGCTCTGGACGGTGGACCGGATCGGCAACGGGGGCGCCTCCGGCGCGGTCTACTCCGGCCTGATCTTCGCGGTCACCGCCGGCGTCGCTATCGGGTACGCCCGGGGCACCGGCCTGCGGGCGCCCCGCTTCGCGGCCGTGCTCGCCGCGCAACCGGTGGTGCCGCTGCTGGCGTACGAGCGGATCACCGGCCCCGGCGCATGGGCGCTCGTGCTGACCGTGGTCGCCGTGCTCGACCTCTGGTTGGCGCGCTCGGGGCTGCTCCTGGAGAACCCCGTCCGCCGCGACCTCCCACCGGC
>NZ_SMKD01000284.1 GCF_004348595.1 Micromonospora sp. KC723 | reverse complement strand
ACCCCCACCCGGCGCCACCGGATCACCAGCGTCTGGGTGCTGCTCACCACGGTCGCCCCCGAGCTCGACGAGTGGGCCGCCTACTTCGCCGCCGGCGCCGGCAAGCGGGCCGCCGCCGAGGCGGGGATACCCCGGGTGGTGAGCACCCGGGAGGCCGACGACCTGCTCCGGGCCGCCGAGCAGTTCGTGGCGGTGGTGGAGACCGCCCTCGGCCTGGCCCACCAGCCCACCCTCGACGGCCGCGCGGCCTGACGACCAGGGTTCGCCATCCGGAAGCCGGAGCCGGGGCAACCCATGACCTGATCCAGCACTCACGACGACGGGGGGTTGATCCCATGGCGGGCCGCATGGTGGTCGGCTCCGCCGCACTGGCCGGTCTGGTCCGCCCGGCGAGCGCGCCGGATCCGGCCGGCGGCCACCGTACGCTCCCGGTGGCGCCCGAGCTGACCGGCCTGCTACCCCACCGAGGGCTGCGTCGGGGCAGCACGATCGCGGTCTCCGCCGGCCGGCCCCGCCGCAGCGGCGGCACCTCCCTGGTCCTGGCGCTGCTCGCCGAGGCGTCCCGGGCCGGCTCCTGGTGCGCGGTGGTCGGGGTGCCGACCTTCGGCGCGGGCGCCGCCGCCGAGCTGGGCATCGCGCTGGACCGGCTCGCCCTGGTCCCCGACCCGGGCCCCGAGTGGCCCACCGTGGTCGCCGCGCTGATCGACGGGGTCGACGTGGTGGTCACCGCCGTGCCGCAGTCCGTCTCCGCCTCGGTCGCCGGCCGGCTGGCCGCCCGCGCCCGCCAGCGCGGCTGCGTGCTCGTCCCGTACGGCCGGTGGGACGGCGCGGACGTCACCCTCCAGGTGGTCCGCGGGGTCTGGGAGGGGCTCGGGT
>NZ_SMKD01000283.1 GCF_004348595.1 Micromonospora sp. KC723 | reverse complement strand
GGGAGGGCTCACGGGCGTACCCTGCGGGGTGGCCTCCCCCGGCTCCACGAGTCGACCGACCGAGGCGTCCCGGGGCAGCGAGAAACCCCAGTCGAGCAGGCGCGCGCCCTGCTCCCACCCGGGCAGCGGCCGGCGTTCGGCACCGAGCAGCGTCACCACGAGTCGCCGGCCACCCCGCTCGGCCGCGCCGACGTAGGTGTGCCGGGCCAGGTCGGTGAAGCCGGTCTTGCCGCCGAGCGCCCCCGGGTACCGGTAGATCAGATCGTTCTCGTTCTGGATCTGGAAGCCGGGCTTCCTCAGCGCCGGCTGGGCCGGGATCTGGGCGCGCTCGGTCAGCGCGTACCGGCGGAAGGTGGGGTCGGCGAAGCACACGCGGGCGATCAGCGCCAGGTCGTACGCGCTGGTGAACTGGCCCGGGCCGTCCAGCCCGGAGGGCGTCACGGCGCGGGTCCGCAGGGCACCGAGCCGGCGCGCCTCGGCGTTCATCTGCGCCACCCCGGCCTGCGCGCTGCCGGCGCCGAGCCGGGCGAGCATGTTCGCCGCGTCGTTGCCGGACTGCAGCAGCAGCCCCAGCCAGAGCGTCTCCACCGGGTACCGGCCGCCCACCAGCAGGCCGACCGCGGAACTGCCCGGCTCGATGTCGAGGTCGGCGCGGGTGGCGGTGGCTACCTGCTTCGGGTCGAGTCTCGGCAGCATGGTCGCGGCCAGCAGCAGCTTCTGCACACTCGCCGGGGTGGCGTGCTCGTGCGGGCCGCAGCCGCCCAGCACCGCGCCGCTGTCGAGGTCGGCGACCAGCCACGAGGTCGCCGTCACCGGCGGCGGCGCCGCCACGCCGGGTGGGACGACCAGGCCGGCGGTGGCGAGCGCGGGGCCACCCACCGTCCGCTGCTCGGGCGACGCCGGCGGCGGCGTGGGTCGGGGTGGGCG
>NZ_SMKD01000282.1 GCF_004348595.1 Micromonospora sp. KC723 | reverse complement strand
AGAGCGCGTTTGGGATGTGTGCTGGTCGGGTGTGTCGCACAGTGGGTGCGATCGATGGGCGGGGTTCGGTCGGTAGTCGGGTATGGATCGAGTGCGGCGGTACCCGTCTGACCTGACCGATGCCGAGTGGGAGTTCGTCGAGCCGATGCTGCCGTCGCCGCAGTGGATGGGCAGGCCGGAGAAGCATCCTCGTCGGGCTGTCGTCGACGGGATCCTGTACGTGGTGCGGACCGGGTGTGCGTGGCGGTACCTGCCGGTGGACTTCCCACCCTGGCAGACCGTGTACTCCCACTTCCAACGGTGGAACCGGCGGGGTGTGACCGAGCGGATCCTCACCGAACTGCGGGAGCAGGTTCGCCTGGCCCATGACCGGCAGTCCGAGCCGACAGCGGGGATCATCGACTCCCAGTCGGTCAGGGCCGCGGACACCGTGCACCACGACACCCGCGGCTACGACAGCGGGAAGAAGGTCAACGGCCGCAAGCGGTTCATCGTCACCGACACCTTGGGCCTGCTGGTCACCGTCTGGGTCCTGGCCGCCTCGTGGCAGGACCGTGACGGCGCGAAGGGCGCTCTGCTCGCCACGTACGCGGCGACCCCGATCCGGCACGTGTTCGCCGACTCCGGGTTCGCCGGCCGGCTGGTCGACTGGGCCCGCGACATCCTGCGCACCACCCTGGAAATCGTGCGCAAACCCGCTGATCAGCAAGGGTTCGTCGTGCACCGCCGCCGCTGGGTGGTGGAGAGGACCCTGGCCTGGCTGACCGCCCACCGCCGGCTGGCCCGCGACTACGAAACCCGCCCCGCCACCTCGGAAGCCATGATCCGCTGGGCCGCCATCGCCGGCATGCTCGCCCGCCTCACCCGAGGTGGACCCGCCACCCGCCAACAACGGCGCATCTTCAACACACCCGACTGACAGACATGCGAAACGCCCTCT
>NZ_SMKD01000028.1 GCF_004348595.1 Micromonospora sp. KC723 | reverse complement strand
GCACCAGATCCTCCGCCCGGTGCCAGTCACCGCAGAGCAGGTACGCGGTGCCGCGCATCGCCTCCGACCTGGCCGCGAAGTACTCCGCGAATGCCGCGTCACGATCGCCCATTCCGTCCTCCGATCCCTGATTCGGAGATAGTCACGGGGTCGGTGGCGCCGGGGGTTGCTCGGCGGGGCGAGATTTGTCGTCGCGACGAGTCGCGGGCAGCGAGGGCGGGATGGGTTGACGGCCGGGGTCAGTGCTCCCGGTAGGTGGCGAGGTCGAAGTCGGCGTGGCCACCGTCGCCGCCGAGATCCTGCACCCACAGACCGAGGAACGCCCCGGTGAATCCCCACGCCGCCGGCTCCCCGTCGATGATCAGCGCGGCGTGCTCGTCGGAGAGGATGGTCGCGTCCAGCTCCACCGGGAGATGTCGCCAGCCGGCGCCGAGGTCGTAGCCGAAGCGTACGACGGGCCCGTCGAACTCCGCGCGCAGGCCGACCCGGGTGACGCCGGTGGCGTCCACGGTCAGCTCCGGGTACGGGGTGCGTCGCCCGCTGTCGGCGCTGAGCAGCTCCAGCACCGTCCGGCCGTCGTCGGCCCGGGTCAGGTAGAGGTGGTGCCAGTTGAGCGTGTTGTAGTAGGCGGTGACCCCGGCCAGTTGGCGGTGGTCGACCGGGTCGAACTCGACCACGGTCTCCAGCGAACAGCGCGTCGCGCCGACCCGCCGCGCGACCAGGCTGGGGGTCTGCCGACCCACCGGTGACTGTCCGCCGTGGACGCGCAGGTACGACGGGCGGGACCCCAGGTCGATCCAGTCCGGGGTGGCCGGTCGGCGCAGGGTCGACCAGCACGGGCCCAGCTCCGCGCCGTCGAAGTGGTCGGTGGCGGGCTCGGCCGGCCACGGGTGCGCGGGCAGGCAGGGCGCGGTGACCTCGTCCGCCGGGACGCCACCGGGGATCCGGGGCCAGCCGCCCGACGGCCAGTCGACCCGTTGGATCGCGGTCTCCCGCCCCAGTACGCAGTTGCCCAGCGGGGTGTAGGGGCGGCCCACCAGGTGCGCCAGGTACCACTCGCCGTGCGGGGTGCGGACCAGGCTGCCGTGGCCGGCCTTCTGCAACCGCAGCTCGGGCCGGCCCACCGAGGTCAGCAGCGGCCCGGCCGGGTCCACCTCGTACGGCCCGAACAGTTCGCGGGAGCGCGCCACCGTGACCTGGTGCTCCCAGCTGGTGCCCCCCTCGGCGGTGATCAGCCAGTACCAGCCGTCGTGGCGGTACAGGTGCGGCCCTTCGGTGAGCCCGACCGGGGTGCCGGTGAACAGGAGGCGGGGCCGGCCGACGAGCCGGCGCGCGTCCCGGTCGTAGCGCTGGATCTCGATGCCGCCGAAGCGGTCGCGGCCGGGTCGCCAGTCGGCGCTCATGCTGAGCAGCCAGCTGGAGCCGTCGTCGTCGTGGAACAGTGAGGCGTCGAAGCCGTGGCCGTGCAGTTTCACCGGGTCGGACCAGGGGCCGGTGATGTCGGGGGCGGTGACCAGGAAGTTCTGTGGGTCCCAGTAGCCACTGGCGAAGCTGGCGACGTCGCTGTAGACGAGGAAGAACTGACCGTCGTACCAGGACAGGTCGGGTGCCCACACCCCGTTGGAGTCGCCGCAGCCGCGCAGGTCGAGCAGGCGGCGTTCGGTGATGATCCCGCCCAGCGGTCGCCAGTGCACGAGGTCGCGGGAGTGGTGTACGCGGACCCCGGGATACCACTCGAAGGTCGAGGTGGCCAGGTAGTAGTCGTCGCCGACCCGCAGGATCGAGGGATCCGGGTGGAACCCGGCGAGGACGGGGTTGCGGATCGACCGGGCAGCGGTCGCCACGTCAGCGGTCTCGGTCGACACGTCGGCTCCTCTGATGCGGCTCTCGGAAACTTTCGGATGGCGTCCGGAAACTCAGGAAGTCTTGACCACGCTAGCGGTTCGCGTCTGGTTGCGACAGACCTCTTGACCCGGGAGGGAAGTGCTCGTAGCGTGCCGGCCATCGATCGGTACTACCGGTGATGCACCGAAACTTCCGGAGATCCACGTTCCAGATCCCGCCGGTTCGACCCGGCATCCGAGCACCTCGTCAGTCCTCGAAGGGATGGATCATGACAGTGCACCTCTCCCGCAGAACGCTGCTCGGCCTCGTCGGCGCCGGTGCCGGCGCCTACCTGGTCAGCGCGTGCAGTGACGGCGGCTCCGACAACGCGGGCGGCCCGCAGGCCATCAACTGGTGGCACATCCAGAACACCGAGCCGATGCTGCCGGTGTGGGCGGCGATGGCCCAGGAGTACCAGGGCGCGCACAGCGACGTCACCATCGAGATCCAGCCGCTGGAGAACGAGGCGTTCAAGGCCAAGCTCACCACCGCCACCCAGGCCGGCTCTCCGCCCGACCTGTTCCAGTCCTGGGGCGGGGGCGTGCTCAAGCAGCAGGTGGACGCGGGTCTGGTCAAGGACATCACCGACGAGGTGCGGCCGTGGATCGGCGGCCTGCTGCCCGCCGCCGTGCAGCCGTACACCATCGACGACCGGATCTACGGTGTGCCGTTCGACGTCGGCATGATCGGCTTCTGGTACAACAAGGACCTCTTCGCCCGAGCCGGTGTCAGCGCCGTCCCCACCAGCTGGGCCGGCGTCCTCGACACCGTCCGCAAGTTGAAGGGCGCGGGCATCGTGCCGGTCGCCCTGGCCGGCAAGGACAAGTGGCCGGCCCACTACTACTGGGCCTACCTGGCCATGCGCATCGGCGGGCTCGATGCCCTGCGGCAGGCCGCCAAGGACAAGAACTTCGACACCCCCGACTTCGTCGCCGCCGGCGAACGGCTCAAGGAACTGGTCGACCTGCAACCGTTCCAGCGGGGCTTCCTCGGCGCCGAGTACGGCTCCGCGGACGGGCAGGCCGCGACGATGGGCAACGGTGGAGCGGCCATGGAACTCATGGGCCAGTGGGCCCCGAGCGTGCAGGCGTCGAGCTCCACCAGCAAGAAGGGAATCGGCGACAAGCTCGGCTTCTTCCCGTTCCCCGCGGTCGACGGCGGCAAGGGCTCCGCCTCGGACGCGTTCGGCGGCGGCAACGGCTTCGCTGTCGGCAAGGACGCCCCCGCCTCGACTGTCGACTTCCTCAAGTTCCTGCTCACCGCCGACAACCAGCGGCGGGCCGCCAAGACCGGCGCGGTCCTGCCGACCGTCAAGGACGCGGCCGACGCCATCTCCGACCCCAACCAGAAGATTGTCGCGGAGAACCTGGCCAAGGCCAGCGGCTTCCAGCTCTACCTCGACCAGGCGTACCCGCCCGCCGTCGGCCAGCAGATCAATGACAGCGTCGCCGAACTGATCGCCGGCACGAAGACGCCCGCGCAGATCGTCAAGGACATCACCCAGGTGGCGAAGAGCCAGTAGCGATGGCCACCCACCGCCCCGTAGCCGTCGGCGAACACCGAGTGGAGCAGGCATGACCAGGCCATCGACCGTGCCGGACGCCGGGCGCGGCGACGTGGTGACCGGCCCGCCGGGGCCGGACGCCGCGCGGCAGCGCGGCCACCGTCCCCGGCCGGGCCGCCGTCGCGCCCTCGCCGTCTTCCTGACACCTTCCCTGACGCTGTTCCTGCTGCTGGTCGTCGCGCCCATCGCGGTGGCCAGCTACGCCAGCCTGTACAAGTGGAACGGCTTCGGCCTGCCGGAAAACCACGTCGGGTTGGACAACTACACCAGGGCCCTCGCCGATCCGGTGTTCCGCGGTGACCTGTGGCGCGGGTTCGTGCTGATCGTGCTCTCCCTGACGATCCAGCTACCCGCCGCCCTGGGCCTGGCGATGCTGCTGAACCAGCCGCTGAAGGGCCGTGGCCTCTACCGGTTGGTCTTCTTCGCGCCGTACGTGCTCTCCGAGGTCACCACCGCGGTGCTCTTCACCCTGGTGTTCTCGCCCAACCGCGGGCTGGGTGAGGTGATCTCGCGGTGGCTGGGAGCCGAGGCGGGCGCCGTCTTCGCCGACCCGGACACCGTGCTGTTCGCCGTCTTCCTCGTCGTGTCCTGGAAGTACTTCGGCCTCTACATGATCCTCTTCCTGGCCGCCCGGCAGGGCATCCCCAGGGAACTGCACGAGGCCGCCGTCACCGACGGCGCCGGCGCCTGGCAGGCCTTCCGACACGTCACCCTGCCCCTGCTCGGACCGACGATCCGGATCGCCGTGTTCCTGTCGGTCATCGGCACCATCCAGCTGTTCGACATGGTCTGGGTGCTCACCGGCGGCGGCCCGATCCACGCCTCGGAGACCATGGCCGTGACGATGTTCCAGTACGGGTTCCGCCGCTTCGAGGTCGGCTACGCCAGTGCGATCAGCATCGTCATGTTCGTCCTGAGCCTCGCCTTCGCCCTCGTCTACCAGCGCGTCGTCCTGCGCCGGGACACCGAGGGCGCCCTCACCGTCCAGGGAGATCAGCGATGACCAGCCCGGCGAACCCGGCCCTACGGGCCCGCCGCCTCGTGCTGCACCTCATCTGCGTCGCCGTCGGCGCGCTCATCGTCGTACCGGTCTGGTTCGGGGTGATCGGCGGGTTCAAGGACAACGGCCAGCTCTCCACCAACCCGCTCGGCCTGCCCGACCCGTGGGTGCCCGGAAACTACACCGACATCGTGACCTCCGGGGTGTTCTGGCGGCACCTGGGCAACAGCCTCCTGATCGCCGTGAGCAGCACCCTCATCGTCGTGGGTGCCGGGGCGATGGCCGCGTTCGTCTTCGCGCGCTTCGCCTTCCGGGGCCGGGAGTTCCTGGTCACCCTCTTCGCGGTCGGGCTGATGTTCCCCTTCGCGGTGGCGATCCTGCCGCTGTTCGTCCTGCTGCGCGGGATGGGACTGCTGGACAACCCGCTCGGGGTGATCCTGCCGCAGGCCGCCTTCGGGCTGCCGATCACCATCATCATCCTGCGCCAGTTCTTCCGCACCATCCCGGGCGAGGTCGAGGAGGCCGCGACGCTGGACGGTTGCGGCCCGTTCGGGTTCTTCTGGCGGGTCCTGCTGCCGATGGCCCGCCCGGCCCTGGCCACCGTGTCCGTGCTGGCGATCGTGGCCAGCTGGAACAACTTCATGCTTCCCCTCGTCGTCTTCACCGACCAGGGGTGGTGGACCCTGCCGCTCGGGGTCCAGGCGTTCCAGGGCCAGTACTCCGACGACACCGCCCGGGTGCTCGCCTACGTGGTGCTGTCCATGGTGCCGGCCCTGGGTTTCTACGCCGTAGCCGAACGCCAGCTGATCGGTGGTCTGGCCGGCAGCGTCAAGGGGTGACCGACACCGCCTGCGGTAGCCTTCTGCCACCGTAGGCTCCCGCCACAACGAGAGGTGGACCGTGGGCTCTGGCGACAACAGGAACGTCACCATCGCGGTGATCGCGCGCTTGGCCGGCGTTTCCGTGCCCACGGTCTCCCGTGTCCTCAACGGCCGCTCCGACGTCGCCCCGGGCACCCGGGAACGGGTCGAGGAACTGCTCACCCGGCACGGCTACCGCCGGCGGCCACCGAGCAGGCGCACCAACTCCGCTCTGGTCGACCTGGTCTTCAACGACCTGGACAGCCCGTGGGCCGTGGAGATCATCCGCGGGGTGGAGGATGTGGCGCACGCCAGCGGGGCCGGCACCGTCGTGTCGGCCATCCACCGGCGCACCTCCGCGGCGAAGCAGTGGCTCGACAACATGCGCGCCCGTTCCACCGAGGGAGTCATCTTCGTGACCTCGATGGTGGAGCCGCCGTTGCAGGCCGAGCTGCGCCGGCTCCACGTCCCCGTGGTCATCGTCGATCCCGCCGGGGTGGCCCCGCAGGACGCGCCGACCATCGGCGCCACCAACTGGGCGGGCAGCCTGAGCGCCAGCCAGTACGTGCTGGGCCTCGGTCACCGCCGCATCGGCTTCATCGCCGGCCCGCCACAGCTGATGTGCAGCCGGGCACGGCTGGACGGCTACCGGGCCGCGCTCGACGCCGCCGGCATCGCCGTCGACGACACCCTGATCCGCCCCGGCAACTTCTACCACGAGGCCGGCTACACCGCCGGAACCCAGCTGCTCGCCCTGCCCGATCCGCCCACCGCGATCTTCGCCTCCAGCGACCAGATGGCACTCGGCGTCTACGAGGCGGTCCGCAAACGCGGCCTGCGGGTACCCGACGACGTCAGTGTGGTCGGCTTCGACGACCTGCCCGAGGTCCGGTGGTGCTCGCCGCCGCTCACCACCATCCGGCAGCCGTTGGCCGAGATGGGCATGCTGGCGGCCCGCACCGTGCTACGACTGGCCAACGGCGAGAAGATCGAGAGCCCTCGCGTCGAACTCGCCACCGAACTGATCGTCCGCGACAGCGCCGCCGCCCCCCGGCACGGCTGAGGGCGGCGTCTGTCGTACCGTCCGCCCGGACCGCGTCGCCACGGCCGGTGACCGTGGCGACGCGGCGGCATCAACGCGTCTTGGGCAGGTCGAACTGGTCGGCGGCCTTGCAGTCCTTCTGCCCGCCGATCGCCCGTGGACCGAGCCGGTCGAGTTCGGTGCGGGCCCGTTCGCGGCCCAGGTTCCAGGCGTACCAGGGATCCGGCCGGCCGAGATCGTCGTCGATCCAGCTCAGCGTGCAACGGCGGACCCGGTCGGGGAGCGTGGCCAGCGCCGGGGTGGCGTCGGCGGAGAGCGCCCGCAGGTACCAGGCGTCGATCTTGCCGGTCTGTTCGTACCGGGCGATGTTGCGCCGGGCGGCGTAGTCCTCCGGGTTGAGCGTGGCCAACCCCAGCAGCATCGCCACGGCCAGACCCACGGTGGCCCCGGGGATCCACCGCCCCCGCCAGCGGACGCCGGCCACCAGGATCATCAGGAAGACCGCCCCGAGCAGCAGCTCGAACGCCATCACGAAGATCCGCTCGCCGGTGAAGCTGTAGACCTTCTGGTAGGTGTACATCCGGGACAGCGCCGAGACCACGATCACCACACTGAGCGCGCTGAGCAGGCCGAGCAGCACCCGCAGCAGGACGCGCTCCGCCCGGCGCTCCCGCCGGGCCCACCGGCTGACCCCGCCGAGGACCGCCAGGGTCAGCAGGGTGACGACCACGAGCTGCCAGAAGCCGCTGCGCGCGTACTCGGCGTAGCTGAGCCCGACGGTGCGCAGGACGTGCCGCTGCCCACCGAAGAGCACGGTGAACTGCACCGCCACGAAGCCGACGAAGAGCACCGTCAACGCGGCGATGGCCGGGGCCCACTCGACGGTGCCGAGCCGGCGCTCGCCCGGCCGGTCCACCGTGGACAGGTCCGGCGGGGCGGCCAGGGTGTACACGGCGGCGACGGCGATCAGGCCGCCCGCCACGGCCAGGAACATCCACCGGAACACGCCGCTGATGTTGATCTCCGGCACGATCACCCCGAGAACCTCGGAGAACGCGGCGTCGGCGGAGGAGAGCAGGCCACCGAAGACCAACAGCACGAGCACGGTGGCCACCGTCGACCAGCCCACCCGGCGGAGCATTCCCGAGTCGGCGGCGGTCGTGACGTGCCGACGGACCCAGGGCAGCCCCCGGAAGGCCGCGAACGGGGCCGCGACCAGGCTGTACAGAATCGAGCGGACCAGCTTGCCCCCGATGATCGCCAGCGCCGCGCAGCCGAGCGCCCCGAGCACGCAGAAGGTCACCAGCCACCAGGCGTTGCGGAAGGCGAGCACGGCCAGCAGCGCGAGCGCCGCCCCCGCCCAGCCGGCCCGGACCAGGCGTTCGGCGCGGGGCATCCCGGCGGTGCCGCGCCGGACCGCGACGAGCACCGCGACGGTCAGCACCAGCCAGCCCAGGAACCAGCCGATGCCGACCCGGCCGAGTGGGACGAAGGAGGCCACGCCCAACGCCCCGGCCGCGACGGCGGCGGGCACCGCCCAGCCGGTGGCCGGCTTCGGACCGGGCCAGCGGCGCTGGAGGAAGCCCGGGGCCGGCGGGATCGGCCGGGGCGCCCAGGAGACCGGCGGCCCGCCGTACTGCGGCACGGGTGACCCGTCGGGCGGCGTGGGCGCGGTGGTCGGGCCGGGACGCGCCGGTGCGGCCGGAGCCGTCGCGGGCCCAGCCCCCGTCGGCTCGGCGGTCGGGCCGACGGGGGCCGGCGTACCGGCCGTTCCGGTGGCCGGCCGGTCGGCCGGGGACGCCTGCACGGCGGCCGGGCTGCCCGGTTCGCCGGCCGGGCCGGTGCCGGGTTCCGCGGTGGTGGCCTCAGCGGCTACCCCGCGGGTCGGGACCACGGGGGCGGCGGTCGGATCGCCGGTGGCCGGCACCAGGGGTACGAAGACCGCGAACCCGCGGGTGCCGGGTGGGACGGAGACCGGGATGGCCCAGCCGGGCTGGCCCTCCTGACCCGGCCACACCAGGCTCGGCGGTGTGCCGTCCGTGGTCGGCAGGACCAGCAGGTAGGGCGTCCCGTCGGTGGACGGTGGACGGTCGGTCCCACCGGGGGGCACGGTGGCCCCGGGGGAGTCCGGTGGGGGTGGCGGCTCGGACACGGCACGCTCCTTGGTCACTGAGGTGTGGTCACTGTAGAGCCAACCTCCACCGTCCGCCGTCCCCTGAACCGGATCCGGCCGGCGAGCCGCGCCGTCGCGCCCGTCGACCGCGGGTGAACCTTTGCCGCCCGCCGTCCGTACCAGTGCCCGGGAGGTCCACCTTGATGCCCGTACGTCGAGTGCTCGCCGCCGTCGCGGCCGGCGCCGCGACCGTTCTGCTGACCGCGGTGCCGGCCGCGGCGCACGGCGCGCCCACCAGCCCGGTCAGCCGCAACGCGGCCTGTGGTCCGGCCGGGGAGCATGCCTCGACGCCCGCCTGCCGGGCGGCCGTGAAGGCCGGTGCGGCGCTGCGCGAGTGGGACAACATCCGGCAGTACGGCGTCGCCGGCCGGGACCGGGAGAAGATTCCCGACGGCGAGCTGTGCAGCGGCGGCCTCTCCGCGTACCGGGGGCTGGACCTGGCCCGCGACGACTGGCCGGCGACCGAGTTGACCGGCGGAACCAGGTTCACCTTCCGCTATGCGGGCACCGTCCCGCACGAGGGCACCTTCCGGCTCTACGCCACGCTCCCCGGCTACGACCCGCGGAAGCGGCTGACCTGGTCGGACCTGTCGGAGCGTCCGTTCGTGACGGTCACCGACCCGCCGCTGCGCAAGGGCGCGTACGAGTTCACCGGGCGGTTGCCGGTCGGGCTGACCGGACGGCACCTGATCTACACGGTGTGGCAGAACTCGGACAGCGCCGACACCTACTACTCCTGTTCCGACGTGGACTTCGTCGAGCCGTCGGCCGAGTCCCCGTCCGCCGACGTCACCGCCTCGCAGGTCCTGGCCGGGCCGACCGGCGCCGCGGGCGTACCGGAGCCCACCGCCGCGCCCGTGTTCACGGCGGAGCCGGCGCAGACCGGGGCGGGCGGCGTACCGGTGGCGGCGGTGTCCCGGCTGCGTGACGACACGTACCTGCTGGCGAGCGGGGCCGCGGCCGCCGCGGTGCTGCTCGGCGCGATCGTGGTGTTGCGGCTGCGCCGGCCCAGCGCCCCGCCCCCGGGTCGCCCCTGCGGGGTGCGCAACCACCGTGCCGGCCGCCGCCGCGTCTGGTGACGGCGGCCCGCCCACCCCTCGGCGCTCGCCGGCTCAGCCCAGCAGGCGGTCGATCTCGGCCAGTTCCTCGTCGGCGAAGTCCAGGTTGTCGACCGCGGCGACGTTCGTCTCCAGTTGGGCGACGCTGCTCGCCCCGATGATCAGGCTGGTCATCCTCTGGTCGCGCAGCGCCCAGGCGAGCGCGAGCTGGGCGAGGGTCTGGCCACGCCGCTCGGCGACCTTGCCGAGCCCTCGGATGGTGGCCAGCTTCTCCTCGGTCAGGTCGCTCTCGTTGAGGAACACGCTGGTGCGTACCCGGGAGTCCGCCGGGATGCCGGCCAGGTACCGGTCGGTGAGCAGTCCCTGGGCGAGTGGGCTGTACGCGATGCAGCCCGCGCCCACCCCGGCCAGCGTGTCGAGCAGGCCGTCGTCCTCGATCCGGCGGTTGAGCATCGAGTACCGCGGCTGGTTGATCAACAACGGGGTGCCCAGGTCGCGCAGGATCGCCGCGGCCCGGGCGGTCTGCTCGGAATCGTAGTTGGAGACGCCGACGTAGAGCGCCCTGCCGGAGCGGACGATCGCGTCGAGCGCGCCCATCGTCTCCTCCAACGGGGTGTCCGGGTCGAAGCGGTGCGAGTAGAAGACGTCGACGTACTCCACGCCCATCCGGCGCAGCGACTGGTCCAGCGAGGCGAGCAGGTTCTTGCGCGAGCCCCACTCGCCGTACGGGCCGGGCCACATCAGGTATCCGGCCTTGCTGGAGATGACCAGTTCGTCCCGGTACGGCTTCAGGTCGGTGGCGAGCATCCGGCCGAACGCCTCTTCGGCGGCACCGGGCGGCGGCCCGTAGTTGTTCGCCAGGTCGAAGTGGGTGATCCCCAGGTCGAAGGCGCGCCGGATGATGTCCCGCTGCCGCTCGTAGGGCCGGTCCGGTCCGAAGTTGTGCCACAGGCCGAGCGAGACGGCGGGCAGCCGTAGCCCGCTACGTCCGCTGCGGCGGTAGGTCATAGAGTCGTAACGGTCGTCGCTGGCGAGGTAGGTCACGACTGAAGACCCTAACCGCGCCCGGCGTGCGGCTCGTAGCGGAGCCGGGGCAACTCCCGCCTCCAGCTCGACGCCACCCCATCATGCCGCTGGCCGGGCGTGCGGTCACATCGGCGGGGGTAGCTTCGGACCAATGTCGCCGACGCGCACGACGCCACACCGAGCCAGATCGCGCTGGCGTACCTGCTGCGGCACCCGAACGTGGTGGCCATCCCCGTGCGTCCGGGGTGGAGCAGATGGAACGCAACGCGGCCGCCGCCGAGATCGACCTGGCCGCCGCGGGTCGCCGCGCTCGCCATGAGCAGCGCGCCCGCATCGCCGGCCCGCCGCGATCGCGGCTGACGTCGCGGGCCGGCCCCTGGGCCGTCGGCCCGCGACCACCGGGGACAAGGGTGCCCCGTCGGTCGACGGGGCACCCTTGTTCTCCTGCGCTAGCCTGGGTCGGGTGACTGCGCCCAACCAGGTTCTCCCGGTCCCGCCTGCCGACCTGCCCGGCACGCTCGGCGCACTGCGTACGGGCGGCCACCAGTACCGCACGGTCAAGCAGGAACTCCGCGACAACCTGCTCGCCCGGATGCGGACCGGCGAGGACCGGTTCCCCGGCATCGTCGGCTACGACGACACCGTCCTGCCGGAGGTCGAGCGGGCCCTGCTCGCCGGCCACGACATGGTGCTGCTCGGCGAGCGCGGCCAGGGCAAGACCCGGCTGATCCGCTCGCTGGTGGCGCTGCTCGACGAGTGGACGCCGGTGATCCCCGGCTCGGCCCTCAACGAGCACCCGCTGCACCCGCTCACCCCGGCGTCCCGCGCGCTGGTCGCCGAGGCCGGCGACGACCTGGCGGTCGGCTGGCTGCACCGCTCGGCGCGCTACGGCGAGAAGCTGGCCACCCCGGACACCAGCGTCGGCGACCTGGTCGGCGACGTCGACCCGATCCGGCTGGCCCAGGGGCGTACCCTCGGCGACCCGGAGACCATCCACTTCGGGCTGGTGCCCCGCACCAACCGGGGGATCTTCGCGGTCAACGAGTTGCCGGACCTGGCCGAGCGGATCCAGGTCGCGCTGCTCAACGTGCTCGAGGAGCGGGACATCCAGGTCCGCGGCTACCAGCTGCGGCTGCCGTTGGACCTGTTCCTGGTGGCCAGCGCCAACCCGGAGGACTACACCAACCGGGGGCGGATCATCACGCCGCTCAAGGACCGGTTCGGCGCGGAGATCCGTACCCACTACCCGGTCGACCTGGAACTGGAGCTGGCGCTCGTCCGGCAGGAGGCCGACCTGGTCGCCGAGGTGCCGGAACACCTGCTGGAGGTTCTCGCCCGGTTCGCCCGCGCGGTGCGCGAGTCGCCGTCGGTGGACCCGCGCTCCGGGGTCTCCGCCCGGTTCGCCATCGCCGCCGCGGAGACGGTCGCCGCCGCCGCACTGCGCCGTTCCGGCCTGCTCGCCGGTGCCGCCGCCGACGGGGTACGCGGGGAGGCGCCGGTGGCCCGGGTCGGCGACGCCGTCTCCGTCACCTCGACCCTGCGCGGCAAGGTGGAGTTCGAGAGCGGCGAGGAGGGGCGGGAGATCGAGATCCTGGCGCACCTGCTGCGCACCGCCACCGCCGAGACGTTCCGGGCCCGGCTGGCCGGCTTGGACCTGTCCGGCTTCACCGCCCTGGTGGCGGAGGACACCGTGATCGAGACCGGCGAGCTGGTCGCCTCGGCCGAGCTGCTGCGCCAGGTCGGCACCGTGCCCGGTCTGGCGAAGGCGCTGGACCGGCTCGGTCTGGGCGACGCGCCCACCCCGGAGCAGGCCGCCGCCGGCGTCGAGTTCGTGCTCGAAGGGCTGCACCTGACCCGGCGGCTGGGCAAGGACGTCACCGAGTCGGGGCGGACTGTCTACGGCGGCCGGGGCTGACGGGTGGCCGGCAACCGGTCCCGGTACGGCCAGTGGCGCGGCGGGCCCGATCCGCTCGCCCCGCCGTACGACGTGCGGGCCGCGGTGGACGAGGTCGGCACGGAGGTGCTCGCCGGTGGCAGCCTGCGAGAGGCGCTGCGGAACCTGCTGCGGCGCGGTCCACAGGGCCGGGGCGGCCTCGACGACCTGGCCGCCCGGGCCAGGCGGCTGCGCCGGGAGGCGCTGCGCCGGGGTGACCTGGACGGCACCGTCACCCGGGCCCGGGCCCTGCTCGACCAGGCCCTCGCGGCGGAGCGCGACGAGCTGCGCGGCCGGGACGGCGACGAGGCGCGCTTCGCCGAGACGGTGCTGGAGAACCTGCCCCGGTCCACGGCCCGGGCGGTGGCGGAGCTGTCCGGCTACCGGTGGGCCAGTGCCGAGGCCCGCACCACATACCAGCGGATCCTCGACGGGCTCCGCGGCGAGGTGTTGGAGCAGCGGTTCGCCGGGCTGCGTGACGCGGCGCGGGCCGCCGCCGACCCGCAGGTGCGGCGGCAGCTCGCCGCGATGATGCGCGACCTGAACGACCTGCTGGCCCGGCACGCCCGCGCCGAGGACACCACCGACGCGTTCGCCGAGTTCATGCGCCGGCACGGCGAGTTCTTCCCGGAGCGGCCGAAGGACGTCGAGGAACTGGTCGACGTGCTGGCCCGCCGGTCGGCGGCCGGGGAGCGGCTGATGCGGTCGCTGTCGGAGCGGCAGCGCGAGGAGCTGGCCGGGCTGATGCGCCAGTCCCTCGGCGACCGGCTGGCCGGCGAGTTGGCCGCGCTCGACGGGCACCTGCGCGCGTTGCGGCCCGACCTGAACTGGCAGCGCGGGGAGCGGGTCCGGGGTGACCAGCCGCTCGGCTACGGCGAGGCCACCGGCGCCCTCGGTGAGATCGCGGAGCTGGACGAGCTGCTGGACGCCCTGGAACAGGGGCATCCCGGCGCCAGCCTGGACGACGTGGACGTCGAGGCGGTCACCCGGACGCTGGGCCGCGACGCCGCCGACGACGTACGCCGGTTGCGGGAGCTGGAGCGGGAGCTGCGCCGCCAGGGTTGGGTGGCGCGGGACGCCGACGGGCTGACCCTGAGCCCGAAGGCGCTGCGCCGGCTCGCCGGCACCGCCCTGCGGAAGGTCTTCGCCGACCTGACCGCCGGCCCTCGCGGCCAGCACGACCTGCGGGCGGCCGGCGCGGCCGGCGAGGTGAGCGGCGGGTCCCGCCCGTGGGAGTACGGCGACGAGCAGCCGCTGGACGTGGTGCGTACCCTCACCCGCGCGGTACGCCGGGCCGGTCCGACGGTGCCGGTCCCGCTCGCGGTCGAGGACTTCGAGGTGGTGGAGACCGAGCGGCGGGCGTCGGCGGCGGTGGCGCTCTGCGTCGACCTGTCGTACTCGATGGTCTCCCAGGGGCGCTGGGGGCCGATGAAGCAGACCGCGCTGGCGCTGTCGCACCTGGTGGCGACCCGGTTCCCGCAGGACGCGTTGCAGATCGTCGGGTTCGGCCGGGAGGCGACGACGCTGACCCGGCAGGAGTTGGCGGCGGTGGAGCCGGACCTGGAGCAGGGCACCAACCTCCAGCACGCGCTGCGGCTGGCCGGACGGCACCTGCGCCGGCATCCGGGCGCGGAACCGGTGGTGCTGGTGGTCACCGACGGTGAGCCGACCGCCCACCTGGACCCGGACGACGGGCAGGCCTACTTCCACTGGCCGCCGCTGCCGGAGACGATCGAGGCCACCGTCCGCGAGGTGGACCGGTTGACCCGGTACGGCGCGACGCTCAATCTGTTCATGCTCGGTGACGACCCGGGCCTGCGCCGGTTCGTCGACGCGGTGGCCCGCCGCTCGAAGGGCCGCATGTTCACCCCCGACGTCGACGACCTCGGCGAGTACGTCGTCTCCGACTACCTGCGCGCCCGCCGGGGCCGTCGCTGACCCGTCCGGGTGATCCCGCCCGCCGGGCCGGTGCCGCCCGGCCCGGGGCACGTTGACTGGGGCCATGGACAGCGGCGGCCTGCGGCGGGCGTACGAGGAGCTGCTCGACGAGGTGGCGGCGGGCGGGTTCGGTCCGCCGCCGGCGGGGCAGCTCAGCGCCGAGCAGATCGTGGCGCACCTGGCCGCCAACGACGAACTGATGAGCGAGGCGACCGAGGCGGTGCTGGCCGGCTCCCCGTTCGCCTACTACGACCTGGAGTCCGTCCACCGGGGCGAGGTGGACGAGCTGGTCACCGCGCACGGCGGGCTGGACGGGGTGGCCACTCTGCTGCGGGCCACCAGCGGCAGGCTCTGTGCCCTGGTGGAGCGGCTGGGCCCGACCGCCGACACCCCGGTCGACACGCACCTGCGGGAGGGTTTCGACCTGCGGGTGGACGAGCCGCTGCCGTGGTCGCGCACGCTGGACCTGCACACCCGCGTCCACCTGCCCAAGCACCTGGCCCAGTTGCGGATGCTGCGCGACGGCGGCGACGCGTAGCGTCGTCGGCCTAGCGGGGGGTGGCGTCGGTCGCCGTGAGTGTTTTGATCGACGCGAGTGCGGTGTCTGGATCGGCGCCGAGGCCGCTGAGCATGGTGACGAGCATGGGCACCAGGACAAGCTCGGTGCCGTCCTCGCCGAAGTAGCCGCCGACGTCGGCCATCACGTAGCCGTGCATCGCGGTCCATAGTTGGCTGGCGATCGCCAGCGGGTCGGCCGGTCGCAGTCGTCGCTGTTTCACGGCGCGACCGCAGGTCTCCACGATCTCCTCGAAGGCGTACCGGCCGCGTGTGCGCTCGTCGGCGGTCTGGGGGCGGTACATGCCCAGCGGGGCGGTACCGAACATGACGGCGTACAGGTGCGGGTTTTGGCGCGCGTTGACCAGGTAGGCGCGGGCCAGGCCGGCCAGGTCGGTGATCGCGTTGTCCGTGTGTGGCACCTCGGCGAGTCGCGCGGCCAGCCGGGCGAAGCCTTCTGTGACCACCGCGTCGGCAAGATCGGCCATCGAGCCGAAGTGCGTGTACACCCCCATCGTGGAGGTGTCGGCCTCGGCGGCGACTCGGCGCAGGGTGAGCGCCGAAGGGCCTTCCTCGGCGAGCAGGCGGGCGGCGCCTTCCAGGAGGCGGACACGCACGGTGGGATCGGTACGACGTTCGACCACGGACCGATCCTAGTGCTATAGCGTTTGATATAGCGACTGATATACTGCTCGGTGGAGGTGGTTCACATGAACGACTGGGACGTGATCGTCATCGGCTCCGGCCTCAGCGGGCTCACCTGCGCCGCCTATCTCACCGCTACCGGCAAGCGCACTCTCGTGCTCGAACAGAACCAGGTAGCCGGCGGATGCAGCCAGGTCTTCCGGCGCAAGGGGAACCGGTACGAGTTCGACGTCGGCATGCACTACATCGGTGAGTGCCACCCCGAAGGGCGGATGACGGCGGCACTGCGCGGTCTCGGACTGGACGGTCGGATCGATTTCCGCCAGCTCGACCCCGACGGCCACTCGACGCTGGTGTTCCCTGATCTCACGTTCCGGGTGCCCAGCGACTGGGACACCTACCTGGCTCGGCTGGTCGAGGCGTTCCCCGACCAGGAGCGTGGCCTACGGCTATGCGTGGGCATCCTGCGACGGATCGGCGCCGAGTTGCGTGCCGCCGCGATCCCCGGATGGACCATCGCAGGCATGCTGCGGTTCGTCCGGGCGGCGCCGACCCTGGCCTCCGTCGGGCTACTGCCGCTGACCTGGCTGTTCGCCGCGTGTCGGCTCAGTCCGCTGGCCAGGGCGGTGATCGTCGGCGAGTCCGGCGACTACGGGGTGCCGCCGTCGCGGACCTCGGTGGCGCTGCACGGCGCTTTCCTTGACCACTATCTCACCGGCGGCGCCTGGTACCCGCGCGGCGGCGGTCAGGTCATTCCGGCTCATCTCATCGACGTCATCCAGACCCATGGCGGCCAGGTGCGCACCAAGGCGCGCGTCACACGCATCCTGACAGACGACGGAACCGTGGTCGGCGTCCAGCTCGACGGGGGCGAGGCGATCCGCGCCCCGATCGTGGTGTCGGGCGCTGACCTCAAGCGCACCTACCTCGACCTCGTCGGCCGCGACCACCTGGCGCCGGCCACCGTCGCCCGGGTGGAGAAGTACCGGATGGCGCTGCCGTTGTTCAGCGTCTATCTCGGACTCGACATCGACCTCGCCGACCAGCTGCCCAACAGCACATACTGGTGCTACCCACACGCCGATGTGGAACAGGTCTACCGCGACATCTACGACGGCCGGATCCCGGACGAGGTGCCGATCTTCCTCACCTCGGCCACCACCAAGGATCCGGGAAACCCGCACGCCGCTCCGTCCGGACACTCCACCCTCGAGGTGATGTGCCTCGCCCCGCAGGGCACGTTCTGGCCCAGCGGCGACGACTACCGGAAGGACCCGCAGTACGCCGTGCTCAGGGGACGCCTCACCGAGCAGCTGATCGACCGCGCTACCACCGTGATCCCGCACCTACGTCAGCACATCGTCTGGCAGGAGGCGTCCAGCCCGCTCACCCATGAACGGTTCACGCTGTCCACCCTCGGCTCCTGCTACGGCATCGAGATGGCCGCCGACCAGATCGGTCCACGCCGACCCGGCCCGCGCACCGAAATCCGCGGCCTGTGGCTCACCGGCGCCAGCACCATCTGGGGCAGCGGCATCGTCGGCGCCGTCAGCAGCGGCCTGGGCACCGCCGGAGCGATCCTCCGCCGCCCGCTCAGCGCCGAAGTCAAGAAAGGTGCCGTGATCGCCGACCCGTCCAGGCTCACCCCGATCAGCCCCGACTGGGATCCGCTAGCCGCGTCCAAGCCCAATTCCCCGCTCCGCCGCCGGTCCCGCACCGCGGCCTAGTCGACGGTCCACTGCTGCGCGGCGGCGCTGGTGCAGGGGACCTGGCGCAGCTCCGCGCCGGCCTCGGCGGCGCCGTCCTGCGGTTGCGCGCACTTGCCGGAGTGCACCGCGACCACCAGCACCGGCCCGCCGCTGCTGCCGATCAGTCGCCACTGCTGGTTGTCCCGGCCGTGGCAGGGGTACTGGAGCAGCTTCGCCCCGTCGTCGCCGCTGCCGCCGTCGACGTCCAGGCACTGGCCGTGTGCGGCGTTGGTGAGGGTGTACACGTCGGGGGCGACCTGGTTGACCACCCAGCGCTGCTCCGGCCCGCCGGTGCAGGCGACCAGTCGGGCCTGGGCCATCTCGTCGTCGCCGTCGGTGCCGACGCAGAGCCCGGAGGTCGCGGAGCGCAGCACCTTCGGCCCGGCCAGCGGGGTACGCGGCGGGAGACTGCGCGGCGACGGTGACGGCGAGGCCGAGGTCGGCGTCGGCTCGGGGCTCTCCGACGCCGGGTCGGCGGACGGGGAGGCGGGAGCGGGTACGGCCGCCGGCGTCACCGAGGGCTCGTCGCCGCCGCCGAGCACGCCGGTGGCGAAGAAGACCCCGAGCAGGACGCCGACCAGCCCGGTGGCGAGCGCTACCCGCAGCAGCGGATCCCGGGGCAGACCGCGGCGGGTGGCCCGGCGGCCGGCGTAGACGGTGCCGGAGGGGTCGTGGTGTGCGTCGGGGACGGACATGGGGGCATAGTGACTCACCGACCGGGGCGGGGGCCACCCGGCCCGCCGGGCGGTGACCCGACCGACGACGGTGTGTCGTGTGCCGACAACGAGGAGTGGTCGGGCCGTACGGGATGGTCACCCGGTCGAGGTGACGTGGGTGTCCCGTCCCGGCCGCGAAACGGCCACCATGGGCATCCCGCGAGAAGTGCGCTCGGCGCGTAAGGTGACTTCATGCGCGCACTGCGTGATCATGAGCGGGCGGTGGCGACGTTGCGGCGGTCGTACGCGGCCGTGCCGCCGGGGCAACCCGTACGCCTCGCCAAACGCACCTCCAACCTCTTCCGTCCCCGGGCCGCGGTCAGCGCGCCCGGGCTGGACGTCTCCGGGCTCGACGGTGTGCTCGCCGTCGACCCGGACGCCCGCACCGCCGACGTGCAGGGCATGTGCACCTACGAGAACCTCGTGGACGCCACCCTGCCGTACGGGCTGATGCCGCTGGTCGTGCCGCAGCTGCGCACGATCACCCTGGGCGGTGCGGTCACCGGGCTGGGCATCGAGTCGACGTCGTTCCGCAACGGTCTGCCGCACGAGTCGGTGACCGAAATGGACGTGCTCACCGGCGCCGGTGACCTCGTCACCGCCCGCCCCGACGGGGAGCACGCCGAGCTCTTCGCCGCCTTCCCCAACTCACTGGGCAGTCTCGGCTACGCCACCCGGCTGCGCATCGAGCTGCAACCCGTACGCCACGCGGTGGTGCTGCGCAACGTGCGGTTCGCCCGGCTCGAGGAGCTGACCGACGCCGTCGGCGAGGTGATCCTCAAGGGCGAGTGGGAGGGCCAGCCGGTCGACGCGATGGACGGGGTGATGTTCAGCCCCGGTGAGGCGTACCTGGTGCTGGCCACCTTCACCGACGACGCGCCCCGGCTCAGCGACTACACCGGCCAGGACATCTACTACCGCTCGCTGCGCCGGCGCACCCGCGACGCGCTCACCACGTACCACTACCTGTGGCGCTGGGACACCGACTGGTTCTGGTGCTCGTCGGCGTTCGGCGTGCAGCATCCGCTCGTCCGTCGGCTCTGGCCGGCCCGGTGGCGACGCAGCGACGTCTACCACCGGCTGGTCCGCCTCGAGCACCGGCACCGGGTGGCGGCCCGGGTGGACCGCTGGCGCGGGCGACCCGCCCGCGAGCGGGTGGTGCAGGACGTGGAGATTCCGCTGGAGGGGACGGCCGATTTCCTGCGCTGGTTCGCCCGGCACGTGGGGATGACCCCGGTCTGGCTCTGTCCGCTGCGGCTGCGGGAGCCGGGCGGCCCGGGTTCGGCGCGGTCCTGGCCGTTGTACCCGCTGCACCCCGGGCGCAGCTACGTCAACATCGGTTTCTGGGGAAGTGTGCCGATCGCCGAGGGCGCGGCGGACGGCGACGTCAACCGCTCGATCGAGCGGGCGGTGTCCGAGGCGGGCGGTCACAAGTCGCTCTACTCGGACGCGTACTACGACCGGGAAGCGTTCGACCGGCTCTACGGCGGCGACGTCTGGCGTGCCGTGAAGGACCGCTACGACCCGGATCACCGGCTCACGGGACTGTACGAGAAGGCGGTAGCACGAAGATGAGCCTCACCGATCGGGAACAGGGGGCGGCGGCCACGCCGGCCATGCCGCCGGCGGGCGGCCGGCGTTCGGCGACGACCGTGGCGGACGTGATCCGCGCGGTCACCATCGGGGACCTGCCGGTCCGCATCACCGGGTACGACGGCAGCGCGATCGGCCCGGCCGACGCCGGGATCAGCCTGGCCGTACGCTCCGAGCGGGGGCTGTCGTACCTGCTCACCGCGCCGGGCGACCTGGGCATGGCCCGGGCGTACGTCAGCGGTGACCTGGGTCTGGAGGGAGTGCACCCCGGCGACCCGTACGAGGCGTTGCGGGTGCTCAAGGACGAGTTGCGGCTGCGGGCGCCGTCGGTGGCGGAGGGGCTGGCCCTGGTGCGTGGGCTGGGCTGGGAGCGGCTGCTGCCGCCACCGCCACCACCGCAGGAGGCGCAGCCGCGCTGGCGGCGGGTGATGACCGGGCTGCGGCACTCCCGGGCCCGGGACAGCTCCGCGATCGCGCACCACTACGACGTGTCGAACGCCTTCTACGAGAAGGTGCTCGGCCCGTCGATGACGTACACCTGCGCGGTCTACCACAGTCCCACGGACTCGTTGGAGCAGGCGCAGGCGGCCAAGTACGACCTGGTGGCCGGCAAGCTGGCGTTGAAGCCGGGGATGCGGCTGCTGGACGTCGGGTGCGGCTGGGGTGGCATGGTCCGGCACGCGGCCCGGGAGTACGGCGTGCGGGCCCTCGGGGTCACCCTGTCCCGGGCGCAGGCGCGGTGGGCGCAGGCGGCCATCGAGCGGGAGGGGTTGTCCGGGCTGGCCGAGGTACGGCACCTCGACTACCGGGA
The DNA here is from genome assembly GCF_004348595.1 of Micromonospora sp. KC723. GTDB lineage: Bacteria > Actinomycetota > Actinomycetes > Mycobacteriales > Micromonosporaceae > Micromonospora. The sequence continues at coordinate 29,549 of NZ_SMKD01000028.1, read as the reverse complement.
CGCCCCGCGGGAGCAGTTCGACGTGGTCTCCTCGATCGGGCTGACCGAGCACATCGGGGTGCGCAACTATCCGGCGTACTTCGGGGCGCTGCGGGAGCGGCTGCGTCCGGAGGGCCGGCTGCTGAACCACTGCATCACCCGTGCGGACAACCGGGCTCCGCACCGGTCCGGCGCGTTCATCGACCGCTACGTCTTCCCCGACGGCGAGTTGGCCGGGCCGGGCCGGCTGATCGGTGAGATCCACGACGCCGGGCTGGAGGTGCACCACGAGGAGAATCTGCGCCAGCACTACGCGCTGACGTTGGCGGCCTGGTGCCGCAACCTGGTGGAGCACTGGGACTTCTGCGTCGCCGAGGTGGGTCAGGGGCGGGCCCGGGTCTGGGGGCTGTACCTGGCCGGGTCACGGCTGGCCTTCGCGCGTAACGGCATCCAGTTGCACCAGGTGCTCGCGACCCGCAACGGGCCGGAGGAAGTGAACGGCTACCCGCTGCGTCCCGACTGGACGCCGTGAGTCGCTGAGGTGGGCCACGCAGTGAGGCGTTGACGGAAGGCCGCGCCACACCCGGCGCGGCCTTTCGTCGCACCCATTGACAAAGAAGGTTTTTACGTACAGGATTGTTTTTGCTATGAGAGACGTCCTGTACCTGGAGCAGATCGAGCAGGCCGAGACCCTGCTCAAGCCGCAGCGCGTGGAGGTGCTTCGGCAGTTGGCCGAGCCCCGCACCTGCACCGAGGTCGCAACGCGGCTGGGGCAGACGCCGCAGCGCGTCTACTACCACGTCAAGCAGTTGGTGGCGGCCGGCCTGGCCGAGCAGGTCGACAGCCGCAAGGTGCGCGGTATCAGCGAGGGCATCTACCAGGCCGCCGCGCGGTCGTACTGGCTCTCGCCCCGGCTGGTCGGGCGGGTCGGCGGGCTGCGCCGGGCCCGGGACGAGCTGAGCCTCGGCCACCTGCTCGACCTGATGGAGGAGGTCCAGGCGGACGTCGCCGCGCTCGACCGGACCGCGCCGGAGCTGCCCTCGATCGGGGTGTCCGGCGAGATCAGGGTGCCGCCCGAGCGGCGGCAGGAGTTTCTGCACGACCTGCAGTCCACGCTGCGGGACCTGTTCACGCGCTACGGGGGCGCCGAGGGGGACGCCTTCAAGCTCGCCGTGGCCTGTTACCCGAAAGGGAAAGACCTTGACTGAACCGATGAGGATCGTCGTCCGACTCGCCGCGCCGGTCGAGACGGTGTGGCGGGCGCTCACCGACCCGACCGAGCTGCGCGCCTGGTTCGCCGAGCACGCCGAGGTCGACCTGCCCCACCGGTACGAGTTCTGGGGCCGGTACACGCCCGAGGGTGACGCGCCGCACCAGCGACTGCTGCACGCCGGCGACCACACGCTCCGCTTCGCCTGGTCACTCGACGGGGTGGAGGCCACCAGCGAGCTGTCGTTGGCCGCCGAGACGCCGGAGACCACCCTGCTCACCCTGACCCAGAGCCACTTCCGGATGGCTGAGATGTTCGACGGCAGCAGCATCCGTGGCGTCCTGCAGACCTGGTGGTCCCTGTCGCTGGCCAACCTCAACGCGCACCTGGAGGGGCGGGAGCCGCTGCCGCGCACCGACTTCACCTCCGCCGAGCTGCGCGGCGAGCTGCTGATCGCCGCCCCGGTCGACAAGGTGTGGCAGTCGCTGATCGACTCCGAGCAGGCCAGCGCCTGGTTCGGGTACCCGATCGGGATCGAGCCGTGGGTCGGCGGCCGGTACGCCATGGGTGGCCTCGACGCGCCGGGCGCCGCGAAGATCGTCGACCTGGAGCCGGAGCGGAAGCTCGGCGTGGACTGGGGGCCGATGGGGGTCGGCACCTGGGAGCTGGACGGCTCCGACGGGAAGACCAGGCTGACCTTCGTGCAGAGCGGCTTCGACGAGGGCAACCCGCCGTACCCGGGCTGGGCGGGGATCCTCGCCGGTCTGTCCGAGCTGCGCCGCTACCACGAGGTGGCTGACTGGCAGCCGATCTGGGTGGAGGAGGCCATCCCCGCCGACGCCTGACCGCTGCCGGTGTGGGTCGCGTCCACGATCCACACCGGCGTGCGTCACCGCCACCCGCGAACCCGGTGTTCGTCGGTCCGGCCCGCGCCGGGCGGCGTGCTCACCTGGTCGGGACGCGAACCTCCGGTGGCGTCGCCACGCGCTTCCGAGCGGCGCCGGGCGCGGGGGAAACAGGTCGGTTTCGCGTCGTGCCGGTGCGGGCGTGGGTCGCGTACACCGTCAGACCCACGAAGGTCAGACCGCCCACCAGGTTCCCGATGACGGTCGGGATCTCGTTCCAGACGAGGTAGTCCATGACCGAGAAGTCGCCGCCGAGCATCAGCCCGGACGGGAACAGGTACATGTTCACGACCGAATGCTCGAACCCCATGTAGAAGAAGACCAGGATGGGCATCCACATGGCGATCACCTTGCCGGAGACGCTCGTCGACATCATCGCGCCGACGACGCCGGTGGAGACCATCCAGTTGCAGAGGACGCCCCGGATGAAGAGGGTCAGCATGCCGGCGGCACCGTGTTCGGCGTAGCCGACCGTACGACCTTCGCCGATGTTGCCGATCGCCTGACCGACGTCGTTCGGTTCGCCGGTGAAGGCGAAGGTGAAGGTCACGGCCATCATGAGGGCGACGGTGAGCGCTCCGGCGAAGTTGCCGACGAAGACGAGACTCCAGTTGCGCAGCACCGAGCGGAACCGCACGCCCGGGCGTTTGTCTATCAGTGCCAGGGGAACCAGGGTGAACACGCCGGTCAGGAGGTCGAACCCGAGTAGGTACAGCATGCAGAACCCGACCGGGAAGAGGATCGCCCCGATGACGGGCTCACCCGTCTTCACGGTGACCGTGACGGCGAACGCCGCGGCCAGGGAGAGGATGGCGCCGGCCATGTACGCGCGGATCAAGGTGTCCCGAGCGGCCATGAAGACCTTCGCCTCACCCGCGTCGATCATCTTGACGGCCAGGTCTCCTGGATTCACATACGACATGACGTCGCTCCTTCACGATGGAACCGGTAGGGGCGGCCGGACCTGTCGGACCGTGGCGAGCCCGATGGTTGACCGAGTCTGTGAACCCCGGATTCCCGCCGTGTTGCGAAGGGTAGATGATCCGATCACGTTCAGCTCACCCGTCCACGACGCAGAACTGACGCAAGGCGTAACATTGCCGTAACATTCGGTGCCCGGTGGGGGCGGCGGCGTCAACCGGTCGAGCAACCGGGCCAGGCGGATCGCCTCGTCGGCGTGAGGCGGGTTCGCCGTCGGCGTCGTACCCCCGGGTGAAGAGCAGGTAGAGCACTTCCGGCCGAGGAACCCCCGGAGGTCGCCTCCGGGGTGACGAGATCCCACCGGTCCGGCGGGTCCACCGGCGCACCGGCCGGCACGGGTGGATCATGTCATCGTCACCCCGACCCGGCGAAGCGGTTACCGAGGAGGCCAGCGATGCCCCGCGACGACTGGAAGGGTGCCGTCAACCAGATCCTCTACGGGTTGATCTTCACCCGGGCACTCGACGAGGTGGCCGCCAGCCGGATGGCCGACGCCATGGTCGAGCGGCGGAACTTCGGGGCCGGCCCGCGCGTCTACGCCGCGGCGATCGCCCAGGCCCGGCGGCACCGGGGCCCGCTCACCGACGAGCTGCCGACGCCGCACGACGAGGAGGCGTTCCGTGCCTTCCTGGAACTGCTCGCCACCGAACTCGACGCCCGCCGCCCCTGGCGACGGACCATCTCCTGAGATTCGGGATACAAACGTCGCCGGCGGGGTACAGGCGGGCGATGTTCTTCATCTTCGGACTCCGCACGTCGGTGAGCCGGTCGGGTGTGGCCAGCGCCGTCTGCCGCAACTGCGGCAACCTGGCCGCACAGGTGATCACCCGCCGGTCCACGAAGTTCACCCTCTTCTTCATCCCACTGATCCCGGTACGGACCCGCTACGTGCAGCAGTGCTCGTTCTGCGGCGCCGAGTACGCCATCTCCAGTGGCGAGGCGCGTCGCCTCCCGGTCGGCTGAGGCGATGGCACGCTTCCTCTGCTGGCTGATCGGCCGGCAACCCGTCGAACCGGCGGCGGCCGTGCACACCGTTTCCCGCCCGCCCTGCACCCCGGGCCGCCGGCGTCGCCGCCGCGGCCGGCCGCTCGCCGGGACGCGGCTGCCCCGATCGCCCTGGAACCGGTCGGCCGAGCGCTGACCCTCTTCCTCCACGCCCACCTGACCGCCCGCGTCCGGGCCGAACCGGCGCCCAGCGCCTATCCTGGCGGATCGTGACGAGTACCGCGCAGCGCCTGGCCGTGATCCGGGGACCCGTGCCGCCGAAGCGGCACAACGCCCGTACCATCGCCGCCCTCACCGGGAACCCGGGATGCACCCGCCGGGCCGTGCTCGACAGCGCCGGGGTGGACAAGCCGAAGCTGGCCGAGCGGATCGGGTATCCGGCCCGCTTCGGGCAGTCCCCGTTCGCGATCACCCGGGGCAACGCGTTCGAGGCGCAGGTGAAAGCCGACGGCGGGACCGAGCTGCTGCGGCTGGTCGCTCAGCGGCTGGGCGTACCGGTGCCGCAGCGGGCGGACTGGACTGACCTGGGTGGCGCCGACGACCTGCCGGACCGGCAGGAGCGGTCCCGACGGGCGTTGACCGCCACCGGGCCGGACGCGGCGCTGTTCGACCACCCGCTGCTCGGGCTGGACATCGCCGGTCAGCGGGTACACCTGGAACCGGATCTGGTCGCCGCCCGCCTCGGCGGCCGGTTCCACGTGGTGGAGATCAAGTCGTTCCCGGTGATCGACGGCCAGGCCGACCCGGCGAAGGTGGCCGCCGCCGCCATCCAGTCGGCCGTCTACGTGCTGGCCCTGCGCGAGCTGCTGGCCGCCGAGGGGCACGATCCGGAGCTGGTCTCCCACGACGTGGTGCTCGTCTGCCCGCGTGACTTCGCCAACCGGCCGGTGGCCAGCCTGCTCGACGTGCGCAAGCAGTTGCTGGTGTTGCGCCGGCAGCTCGACCGGATGGCCCGGCTGGACGTGCTGCTGGCCGCCGTGCCGGCGGACTTCACCGCCGACCCGGACGCCGACCCCGCCGCGCTGACCGCCGCGCTGCGCACGGTCGAGGCCCGTTACGCGCCGGAGTGCCTGGCCGCCTGCGAGCTGGCGTACTTCTGCCGGGCAGAGGCGCGGGGCCACACCGCGGCCCTGGGCCGGCCGGTACGGGAGGCGCTCGGTGGCGTCGAGGAGGTGTCCGAGGTGCTGGCCCTGGCGACCGGCGAGCGCGCCGCGCCACCGGAGCGGGCGGAAGCCGCCACGCTGTTGCGGGCCGCGGCCCGGCTACGCGCCGACGCCCTCGCCGGGAACCCCGCATGAGTGCGCCGACGTCGCCACGGGCCGGGACGGCGGCGTGAGCACGCTCCGCGCGTTGGCGAAGGCGCAGGCCGTCGCCGCCGGGGTGGCCCAGCCGGTGGCCACCGTCCGGCACCTGCACCTGGCCGAGCGACCGCTGGTGCTGGTGCCGCTGGCGCTGGCCGGTGAGGCGAACGCCCCGCTCGCGGCGCTGGTCGGCACGGCACCGGACGCGGCGCGGCTGTTGATCGTGCCGCAGCCCCGCAACCGGGACCAGCGGTTCCGGTTCGCCGCCGAACTGGCCGCGGTCGTGCTGCCGTACCTGGCGGAGTTCCACGTGGCGACCGAGGCGGTGCCGGTGGACCGGGGCCGGGACGTCCGGCACCGGTACGTGGAGGCTCCGCAGCTGCTGGTGCCGAACCCGGCCGGGGTGACGTTCCTGCGGCTGCTCGGGCGCTCCACCCGGTTCCGCCGCCCGGACGGCGACCATCCGGTGCACCCCGACGTGCCGCTGCTCGGACGCTGGCTGACCTTCTTCGCCGAGCGGGCCGAGCATCCCGGCTCGTCGGCGCTGGTGGCGATGACCGACGCGCTGACCCTGCACTGGGCCACCGGACAGAGCCCGGTGGAGGACCAGCACCTGCCGGCGCTGCTCGGCTGGATCGATCCGCCGGCCGGGATGACCGGGCCGCAGGCGGCGGCGCGGGCCGAGGAGCCGGGGCGCTGTCCGCCGGCCGGCCCGGCCACCGACCCGGACTTCGACAACCAGGTGCTCGCCCCGGCCATAGCGGCGTACGCGCGCACCGAGGACGACCCGGCCGCCCGCGCGACGGCGTACGCGGAGCTGGAACGGGTGCTGCGCGGTCAGCTCGCCCCCACCTGGGAGCTGATGTGGCGCGGCGTGGGGCTGCTGCGCGCGCTGCCGCCGGGGGCACGGGTGGCGGGCCGCTGGGACGGCGACAAGGACGCCTTCACCAGCCACACGGAGCACCTCGACGGCGGCGGCGGCCCGCAGCCCCGGCGTGACGGCGCGGTGGCGGCGGCCGTACGGCTGCACCGCCTGGAACGCGCCCTGACCTCGTACGCGGTGCAGCGCGCGTACGACGATCCCCTGGTCATGGCCGAGCACCGGTTGACCGGTGAGGCGTTCGTCGGCGAGGTGACGCTGGCCGACCCGAAGCGGGTGGACGACAGCGGCCGGCGGCCGGTGCTGCGCCCGCGTGTCCAGGTGGTGACCACCGAGCCGGTGCTGGTGCCGGTGGGGACGACGCTGTTCTCCCCCGCTCGGCCGGCGCAGAAGGCGAAGGTGGTGTTCCTGACCCCGACGGCCGAGGGCAAGACCGAGGTGGTGCTGGAGCTCTCCGGCGGGATGGGGCGGGGGTTGACTGCGCCGCCCGGGACGGTGCCCGAGGTGGGTGAGCGGCTCTGCCTGACCACGCTCTCCGACGGGTTCCTGCCGGCAGGTGCCTTTCCGGCGCCCGAGGAGACCCCGTGGACGCACGGCGGCCCACCGACGTCCACCGCCGAGCGCGCGACGGACGGCGACGCGGCGGAGGACTGGTCCTGACCCGCGGGCGCGCCCGACCGGGCGTCCACAAGGGGGGGCCGGTCGGCTCTGGCGGGGCGCACGGGCGGTGGCTAGGCTTCGGTGGTTCGCCCGTCCGTGACCGGTCCTCAGCCGTGAGGTACGCACAGGAGAGGGAGCCGGAGCGATCACCGTGCAGCCCGAGGCCGTCACACCGTTTCCTGTCGCACCGCTGCGCCGCGCGGGGGTCGCCGTCGCGACGGCGGTGCTGCTCGTCGAGGCGTTCTGGCTGCTGGCGGGGCTGCCGCACGCGGCGCTCGCCAGCGACCTGGGCGCGATCACGGTGGCGAGCCTGGCCGCGGCAGCCTGCGCGGACGCGGCCCGCCGGCACCCCACCCCGCTGCGCCGGTTCTGGACGCTGCTCACGGTCACCATGGGCCTCGCCGCGGCCGGCCGTACGGTGTGGGTGGTCGAGCGTACCGGTGGCGACGAACTGCCGCACACCGCGCTGGTCGGCGGGATCTTCACCGTCGGCATCATCACCGGCACCGCCGCGCTGCTCTGCTCGCTGTCAGCTCCCCGCAGCTGCGTCGGTCGGGCCCGCGCCCTGCTGGACGGGGTGATCGTGGGGCTCGCCCTGATCCCGGTCGGCTGGGTGGTGGTGTTCCACGACATCACCGCCGCCGACCTGGCCGATCCGCTGCACGGATACGGCCTGCTGTACCCGGTGCTCGACCTGGTGCAGTTGACCGTCCTGGTCGCGGTGGCCGGGCCCGCCCGGCCGGTGTGGCGGCCGATGACGCTGATCGGGGTGAGCCTGGCCGTGCGGGCCGTGGCCGACGCGGTCCACGTCTCGCTCGTCGTGGGCGGCAGTTACGCTCCCGGGCATCCGATCGAGCTGTGCTGGCCGCTGAGTCACCTGTTGATCGGGGTGGCGGCGGTCCACCCGCCGCCGCCGACCTGCGCTGACGGCGACGATGCCGGCGAGTCACCGCTGCCGCCCTGGTGGCGGGTGGCCCTGCCGTACCTGCCGGTGGGTGGGGCGATCGTCGCCGTGGTGCTGGCCCGCCGCCCGACCGGGCAGACCCCGCACCTGATCTTCATCGGCATGATGACGCTGCTGGCGGCGTTGGCGCTGCGTCAGGGACTGGCCGCCAACGAGAACCTGCGGCTGGTCGCCCGGCTGCGCCAACTGGCGTACGCCGACCAGCTCACCGGCCTGCCGAACCGGTTGATGTTCATCCGGCGGCTGCGCCGGGCGCTGCGCGGCGGGCCGCCGGTCGCCGTGCTGATCCTCGACCTGGACGGGTTCAAGCAGGTCAACGACCGGTTCGGGCACGGCACCGGGGACACCCTGCTGACCAGCATCGCCGGCCGGATGCGGGACGCGGTCGGCGACGACGGCACGGTCGCCCGGCTCGGCGGCGACGAGTTCGCGGTGCTGGTCGACGAGGGCCGGCCGGTCGCCCCGGAGCGGCTCGCCGAGCGGCTGCTCACCGCCCTGCAACCGTCGCCCGGCGAGGAGGACGTCGGCATCCACCCGTCCGCCAGCGTCGGCATCGCCGAGTACGGCCCGCAGCACACCTCCCACACCGACCTGCTGCGCGACGCCGACATCGCGATGTACGCGGCGAAAGCGGCCGGGAAGGCCGCGTACCGGACCTGCACCCCGGCGCTGCGCGAGTCGGCGGTGACCCGGGCGGAGCTGATCGCCGATCTGCGCCGGGCGGTCGACGAGCGGCAGTTGCACCTGGACTACCAGCCGATCGTCGACCTGGCCACCGGCGAGGTGCGCCGCGCCGAGGCGCTGGTCCGCTGGCGGCATCCCCGGCTGGGGCTGCTCAACCCGGCGGCGTTCCTGCCGCTGGCGGAGGAGACCGGGCTGGTGGTGCCGCTGGACCGCTGGGTGATCCACGAGGCGTGCCGGGCCGCCGCGACGTGGCGGCAGCGGGTGCCGGAGGCGACGGTGGCGGTGAACATCGCGGCGGCGCACCTGCGCCGACCGGATCTCATCGCCACGGTCACCGCCGCCACGGCCGGCGCGGGCCTGGCTCCCCGCGCGTTGACCCTGGAGCTGACCGAGTCGGCGCTGATCGACGGCAGCGAGGCGGTGCTGGAACGCCTCGCGCAGCTGCGCGAGCTGGGCATCCGGATCGCCATCGACGACTTCGGCACCGGATACTCGTCGTTGAGCTACCTGCACCGCATCCCGGCCACCGAGCTGAAGATCGACCGTTCGTTCGTGGCCCGGCTCGACTCCGACACCCGCGCGTACGCCACCGTGGAGATGGTGACCCGGTTGGCCGGGGCGTTCGACCTGGCGGTGGTGGCCGAGGGGGTGGAGACCGAGGGGCAGCACGCGGCGGTCACCGCGATCGGCTGCGTCCACGGTCAGGGCTACCGCTACGGCCGCCCCGGCGCCCTCGCCACCCTTCACCCCACTCCCGCCTGATCTGACGGGCGAGGGCGGCGGGCTGGCGGAGAATCCGGGTTGACCCTCACGCAGCGGGAGGCGGCAGCCTTGGTCGCGGAAGGGAGGGAACCCATGACGTACACGGTGGGGCAGGTGGCGAAGGCGGCCCGGGTGACGGTCCGAACGCTGCACCACTACGACGAGATCGGGCTGCTGTCGCCCAGCGGGCGCACCGCGGCGGGCTACCGCCGCTACGACGACGCGGACCTGGAGCGGTTGCAACTGATCCGCTGGTACCGGGAGTTGGGGTTCCCGCTGGAGGAGATCGCGGCGATCCTCGACGACCCGGACGTCGACCCGGTGGCGCACCTGCGCCGGCAGCACGAGCTGCTCACCGGCCGGATCGGCAAGCTCCAGGAGATGGTCGCCGCGATCGAGATCGCGATGGAGGCGAGAAGGATGAACATCAGGCTCACCCCGCAGGAACGGTTCGAGGTCTTCGGCGACTTCGACCCGGAGGCGCACGCCGAGGAGGTGGAGCAGCGTTGGGGCGACACCGACGCGTACCGGGAGTCGGCCCGCCGGACGGCCAGCTACTCGAAGGAGGACTGGCTGCGGAACAAGGCGGCCAACGAGGACTGGGGCCGCCGCTTCGTGGCGGTGATGGCCTCGGGCGCACCGGCCAGCTCGGCGGAGGCGATGGCGTTGGCCGAGGAGCACCGGCGGCTCATCACCGAGTGGCACTACGACTGCTCGTACGAGATCCACACCTGCCTGGCGGACATGTACGTGGCGGACCCCCGGTTCACCGCGTACTTCGAGACACTCGCGCCAGGCATGGCCGCATACCTCGCCGAGGCGATCCACGCCAACGCGATCACCCGTGCCTGACCCGCCCGCACCCCACCGCGCCCGGGGCCCGAGCGGGCCGGGCGACCGGTCCACCCGGGCCCCGGGCACGGCCCAGGGCGGGCCGGGCGACCGACGCGAGGTGATCACCCGATCGGGTGAAAGGACCGTCATGCCGGTTCCGTCGGCGCTGATCTGCTGTTAACCCGTACGACACCCCGGTTGGTGGCTCGCGCGGCGAAGGAGTCGGCGTGGCAGAAACTGATTCGACGGGTTCCACCTGGCGCTACAACTGGGCGCGCAGACAGAACGAGCGCCGGCAGCGCCGCCACCGCGAGGCCGAGGCGGCCTGGCGGCGGCACGACGACGAGTTGCGGAGGCTGCGCACCCTCGCTCTCGACCTGCACGGTTCGACGGCGGCGGGCCGCGGACTGCCCCTGGAACTCGATCAGGGCGAGAAGGTGTTCCGGGCCTGGCCCGCCGCCCAACTGGTCGAGATGCGGCACACCGCAGTGCTGCCCGCCCCCGATCTGACCCTCGAGCCGCATCCGGCCCCGCTGCGGCACCGGCCCCCCGACGGGGTGCGGGCCGTCGACGCCGGAATGGCCGTGATCACGAACCGTCGTCTGGTGTTTCTCGGCGGCAGCGGCCGGCGCGACTGGGCGTACGGGAAGATGACCGGGCTGTCCCACGACCCGGCCGCCCCGGTGACGCTGATCCAGGTGCTCGACCGCAAGCGGACCACCGGCCTGCGCCTGCCTGCCCCGGCGGCGGTCGACTTCCGGTTCGTGCTCACCCTCGCCTTCGCCGACGCGATCGAGCAGCGGGACAGCGTGCTCGCGCAGCTCGACGAGCTGATCGCCGAACACGACCAGATCCGGCCGTTCCGCCAGGCCATCGCCACTCCCGCCCAGGCCCGGCTCACCGCCCGGATCCCCGGCGGACGCCGCACCGTGGTCGTCGCGGCAGCCATCACCCTGGCCGTGCCGGTGGCCGTCCTCGACTCGGATCCGCCGGTCCGCTCCGCCTCCGAACGGGCTGTCGCCGCCACCCCCGCGACACCGACCAGGCCGGAGGGCGAGCCGGTGGCGAAACCCCGGCCCTCGCCGTCGGCCAGCGCCGCGCCTCGCGAGCGGCGCTGCGGCGCCCCGGCCAACCCGATGGGGTACGACTTCTGCGCCGGCGAGCGGATCCGCCGCCCCGACCACCGGGTCTGCGACCACTTCGACTGTGTGCGCGACTTCTGGTCCGGACGCGGTTACCTGGTGCAGTGCCGGGACGGGGCGGTCAGCCTGACCGGCGGGCAGCGCGGCGCCTGCGCCGACCACAAGGGCGTACGCCGCACCGTGTTCACCTGACGGAGGCCGCCGACCGCCCGTCGCCGGGAGGAGGTTGACTTCGTCTACGCCAGGTCGCGGTGTTGTTCGCGTGGACAGCGCGAGATGCCGCAGTTGGAGTGGATGTCCGTGCTCCCGGGGTGCCGGTGGGGCGGTTCAGGCCGGCGGGGACGCCGGATCCGGCCCGGCGGTGAAGTCCGGCAGGGTCAGCGTCCCGTCGGCGGCCAGCGCGAAGCCCGGGTTCCAGGCAATCTCCCACACGTGGCCGTCCGGGTCGGTGAAGCAGCCGGCGTACCCGCCGTAGAAGGTGTCGGCGGCCGGACGGGTGATCCGCGCGCCCGCCTGCGCCGCCGTGGCCAGGATCTCATCGACCTCGGCGCGGGAGTGGACGTTGTACCCCAGCGCCATCGCACCCGGTTCGCCGCCCGGCACGCCCACGTCGGCGGCCAGCTTCGCTCGCCCCCACAACACCAGGGCGAGCCCGCCGGCCTGGAAGAACACCGTCTCCTCGATTTCCTGCCCGTGCCAGCCGAGTTGCTCGTAGAACGCACGGGCGCGGGCGATGTCGGTGACGCCGAGAGTGATCAGGCTGATCCGCTGCTCCATTCTCGGACCGTACCCTCCCGGCCTCGGCTGTGGGGACCCGTCCGATGAGGACGCCGGCCGCGACGGCCAGCAGCGGTGGCGCCCTGAAGTAGGTGCCGGACGCGTGCCCGCCCGAGGCGACGTACGTTCCGGTTGACCTGGAGTGCGCTCCAGCTCCTACGGTCGAATCGTCGTACCGATGAAGGGAAGTGCGGATGAAGACCGTGGAGCTGGGCCGTACCGGTGAACACGTCAGCCAGCTGGCACTCGGCTGCATGCTCATGGGGACGCGCACCGACGAGGCCGATTCGTTCCGGATGCTCGACCGGTTCACCGGCCTCGGCGGCACCTTCCTCGACACCGCCGACTGCTACGCCTGGTGGCTGCGCAGGGACAGCCACGGTGGGGAGAGCGAGGAGCTGCTGGGGCGTTGGCTGGCCCGCAGCGGCCGGCGCGACGAAGTGTTCCTCGCGACCAAGGGCAGCGCGAAGATGACAGATCCGGGCAGCCTGTGGGGTGCCGGCGACGAACCGGACTGGGAGGCCGCGCGTACCCGGTTCGAGGGAGCCGGCGCGGAGACGCTGCGCCGCGCGATCGACGACAGCCTCCGCCGGCTCGGCACCGATCACGTGGACCTGTACTACGTGCACGTCGACGACCGGACCACGCCGCTGGAGGAGACCCTTGAGGCGCTCGCCGGGATTGTGCAGGCCGGAAAGGCCCGCTACATCGGATGGTCGAACGTCCGCACCTGGCGGCTGGAACGGATCCGGCAGCTCTGCGCCGCGCACGGCTGGCCGACGCCGGTGGCGTTGCAGCAGCAGCACTCGTACCTGCGGCGCCGGCCGGGGCTGCCGGACGTGTCCATCGTCGACGACGACCAGCTCGACTACCTCGACACCCACGACGACCTAACGCTGGTGGCGTACTCGCCGCTGCTCAAGGGCGTCTACGACGACCCGGCGAAGCGCAACGGCCACCACATCATGCGGCCGTACGAGGGGCCGGACACCGTCGCCCGCCTCGCCGTGCTCAACCAGGTGGCGGCCGAGGTGGGAGCCGCGCCGGGCCAGGTGGTTCTCGCCTGGCTGCTGCGTCACTCGCCGACCGTCGCGCCGCTGATCGGGCCGCGTACGCCGGAGCAGCTGGAGGCGGCGCTGCCGGCCCTCGACGTCAAGCTGAGCGACGAGCAACTGGCCCGGCTCGACGCCGCGGGTGCCTGACCCGCGGGGTACGCGTTCGCTGGCCCGCGCCGTCGGCCGGGCCAATGTGAGTCGGACGACTCTCCCAGGGCATCGCCCACGCACACCTGTCGTCGTCGACGAGCACGTGTGCAGGGCGATGCCCTGTGCCTCCGGAGCACCTCGTCCGTGTGCGGACCCCGGCCGGTGGGTTAGCGCGAGGTCTTCGCGAAGGCGACGAAGCCGCGCCACGCCTCGGGGGTGAAGACCACCGTCCCGCCGTCGCGGTCCTTGGTGTCGCGGACGAGGACCGCGCCCGGGAGGTTGTCGGTGAACGGCCCGCCCAGGCCCGGGTACATGCCGGTGTCCTGCGGGACCACGTGCACCTCCACCGTGGGTAGCTCGACACACGCGGCACGGTGCTCGCACTGCTCGCGCATCAGCTCGGGTCGCCCCCCGCAGCGACCGCCGCAGCACCGCCTCGTCGATGACGGTGACGATTAACCGGGGGTGGTCGCGGCGCAGGATAGCCTGCCGCTTGATCCGCGCCGTCGCCAGGTGGTCGACCTCCTCGGCGGTCAGTGCCTCGCCGGTCAGCGTCGCCCGCGGCGAGCGCGGGCAGGCGCGGCGAGGCGGTGTCGCGGGCGCCGGTGACCGTCATCGACGCGGGCTGACAGCGCCGAGGCGACAGGTCATCGGGTCTATCCGGATCCGCCTCCTGAGGACACCCTGGTATCCGATAACCGCTCGCCGGTCCGTCTCGATGGCACTACGGTCGGTGGCCGTGGCCCGTACCGTGAATCTCGTCCTGGTCGACCCCGCCGGCCGGCCGCTCGGGGCGCTGCCGTCGTACCAGGTGGAGAGCCCGTGGTGGCAGGAGGCCGAGCCGGTGGTCCGGGGCGCGCCCGTCGACGTGGTCGTGTTGCGGCTGCTCACCGGCGAGAGCGACAGACCCGGTGCCGGCGGGCAGGTCACCTACCTGGCCGAGGTGGCCGGGCCGCCCGCCGTCGCGCTGCGTCCGGTGTCGGTGGACCTCACCCCGCATGCACTGCGCGCCCCCTACGCCGAGCCGGGTGGCCCGGCCGCCAGTGTCGGCTGGGCCCGGACGACACTCGACCGCCTCGGTCGGCCCGCCATCGAGGTGTCGCAGCGGCGCACCTGGAACCTGTCGGCGATCTGGCGACTCGACGGCCCGCACGGCCCGAGCTGGCTCAAGCAGGTGCCCGCCTTCTTCCGGCACGAGGCGGCGGTGCTGCGCCGCCTCAACCTGCTCGCCCCCGGTCGCGTTCCCGTGCTGCTCGCCGCCGACGACAGCACCGGGCGGATGCTGCTCGACCACGTGCCGGGCGAGGACCGCTACGGCGCCGACGCCACCGAACGCGCGGCCATCGCCGCCGACCAGCACGACCTTCAGGTACGCACGCTGTCGGCCGTCGACGACCTCGTCGCGGACGGGGTGCCGGACCTGCGTGGGCCGGCGCTCGACCGGTGGATCCGCGCCCTCCTCCCACCGGATGCGCCTCTCGACGGTCTGGCGGAGCGGCTGGCGGAGGTGGCCCGGTGCGGGCTGCCGGACGTCCTCGTTCACGGGGACCTGCACCCGGGCAACGTACGCGGCGACGGCCACCGGCGGGTGATCATCGACTGGGGCGACGCGTTCGTCGGGCATCCGGCGTTCGACATCCTCCGGTTGACCGAAGGGCTCGCCCCCGACACCGCCGACCCGCTGGTCGCGGCCTGGTGCGCGCGGTGGCGGGACAGCGTGCCCGGCTGTGATCCGGAGCGGGCCGTGCGGCTGCTGCGGCCGGTCGCGTCCCTGCGGATGGCAGCGGTGTACGCGATGTTCCTCGCCAACATCGAGCCGAGCGAGCGGATCTACCACGCCGACGACGTGCCGCGCTGCCTGGCGGCAGCCGCGGCGAGCACCTGACACCTGTCGGGGCCGGCGGCTTGCGCGTGTCATCCCGGCTCCCGGCTCCGCCTGACGGAACGAGACCGGGCCGCACGGCGCCGGTGGGCGGCCGTGCGGCCCGGTGGTGGCTCAGACTCCCAGGGCGCGGAGCTGAGGCAGGGCGGTCTTGGCGGTGGGGCGGCTGGTATTCCTGGTGGCGCGGTCCTCGGCCTGGGTGCGGTCGGGTTCGCGCAGGTTCCCGGTGACCCAGTCGGAGCTGCCCTTGTCACCGTTGTAGGCGGTGCACTCCCACCACTTGTCGACCGGGTAGCCGGGGTCGCGGGCGCGCTTCTTCACACAGTCGGTCGGCGTGAGCTTGGCGACGACCGCTTCGTAGGCGCGGATCTGGCTGCGGAGGACGAGGTCGGTGCCGTTGACGAAGCCGGCCTGGGCACGGGCCGCGAGAACGATGGCGAAGATCGGGCCGATGACGAAGCCGATCTTGTCGACCGCCTGTGGGCTCTGCACCGCATTCGCGAACGCGCTGGCCTGGGTGGCGCAGCTCGTGGCGTTCTGGGCCCACGCCCGCAGTGTGTACTCGTCCATGAAGTCGATGTTGAGGAACTCGATGGTCTGGGCTTCGAGGCAGCCTTCCACCTCGGCGGCGGCGATGGCGTCGATCTGCGCGATGATCTGCGTCCTGTTCTGGGCGATGGCCGCCTTGATCTCACGGATCGCGGCGTCGAGGTTGGCGCCCCCGCCCCCGTCGTTGAGCAGGTAGCCGGCGACGGCGATGGCCGCGCTGACCCAGTCGAAGGCGAACGCCTGAACGGCGGCGGTTTCGGTCGGGCGCTTGGTCTCGCTGGTGGTCGCGGCGGCCTGGGCCGGCACACCGGTGCCCGCCACCGCGATCGACACCGCCAGGCTGGCGGCGGCCAGGCTGTTCAACAGTCGTGTTCTCACTGAAACTCCTATGGCTGCTTCAACGTGGGCAGGGTCGTCTTGGCTACTTTCCAGCTGGAGTTGACCGCGGCTGCGAGCTTGAGGTCCTCCACATTGACCTGCGGCCTTGTCCATTGGCCGGTCACTTTGTTGAGAGTCTCCGTGGCCGCCGCCGTCTCACCATTGGCCGCCTTACACGCCCAGGTCTTCGAGTACCAGTAGGCGTCGTTCTCGGTCCACATCACTTCGCACTTCGGCTCCAGCCTCTGCACGATTTTTTCGTTGGCCTCGATGTACCGCTGGCGGAGCAGTTTTCTGGACTCCGGGGTGTACCCGGCGTCTCTGGCGGACGTCTCCGCCATCGCGTACTTGACGTTGAGGGCGTGACCGATGGCGTCGGCGGCCTTCTCGTCCTGGGTGGCGTCCAGCTCTCTCTTGTCGACCGAGGCGGACGTGATGATCCTGCTGGCGAGGTTCCGTACCCACCGTCGGTCGTGGCGGAACTGTTCATAGTTGGCGTACTCGATGGCGAATCCGTCCATCTCGCCCAACGCCCGGGCGGCGACGTGCCCGTCGATGTGGCTGATGACCTCGTTCCGAGCCTGCCCGACCAGGCCGACCACCTCACGGACCAGCGCCTCGATTTGATCCGCGGACAGGCCTTCGCGGGAGATCTTCAGGGCGGTGAACACAAGGGTGATGACCGGGCCGCTGATGTCCTGCGCCCGGGCCGGCTGAACGCTGCTGGGCACCGCGACCCCAACCGCCAACAGCGTCGCGATCAGGCCGCGTACCAGTCTTCGTCGCACATCTGCTCCCTTCGTCTTGCCGGGAGTCTGTCGGTGCCGAAGGGCGCGCGTCTTCGTGAGCCGTGCGCAATTTCCCAGTGACGTTTGTCAGTCCGCGTAGTGGTCCACGGCGAGCGTCCGCGCTACCGTCGCACTCAGCAGCCGCACGCCTGCGGTCGAGCTGGGGTCGATGCCGGTCACCTCGCGCACGCGGCGCAGCCGATAGTCCAACGTGCGGGGGTGGATGTGCAGCGCGGTGGCGGTGCTCGTGCGGTTCATGTCGTGGGCGTAGTAGGCACACAACGTCGCCACCAGGTCCGGGCCGGTAGCGAGCGCCTTGGCATAGCTGCGCAGCCACCCGTCGAGGGCCGGGGCACGCGCGACCGCCATCTCCACGAACAGGTCGGTGATGCCGGGCAGCCGGTCCGGACGCTCCTGCGGCGGCGCCACCCGGCTCGCCTCCCGCGCCCAGGCGAGCGTCTCGGCCAGCCCGCCCACCGCGCCCTGCGCCGCACCGATGCCGCAGGGCTGCCCGATCAGCGCCGCCGCGGTCCGTACCCGCTGAAGGATCTTCGTCTGTGACTCGTTCCCGGGGGTGAGCACGGCGAACTCGTCGGCGGCGAGCCAGGTCACCGGGATCCGGTCGGCGGTGAACGCGGCGACCACCTCGGCCTGCGCCTCCGCGGTCACCGGCCGCGCCGTCTTCAGGACCGTGAGGTGGTACTGCCCGGCAAGGCGCAGGTCGGCGACGAACGGCTCCACCGGCTCGTCGGCGAGCAGTGCCCGGGCCAGGATCTCCAGCCGCGTCGAGAGCATCCGTGCGGTGCCCACGCCCCGGGTGTAACCGCGCAGGTAGGCGCTACGTGCGGGGAGGCCCTGAGTGCCGAGCCAGCCGACGATGCGCAGCAGGTCGGTGACGTCCTCGGGACGGGCCAGATCGTGCACCTCACGCACCATCATCGCGGTGTGCAAACCCAGCACCTGCTGCTGCGACGGCACGGACAGGCCGATCTCCGCCCGCTGCCGGCCCACCGCGGCGATGCCGGCCAGGTCGGCCTCGCCCAGCGGCAGCTCGGCCGCGGCGAGGTCGAGCGAGCGGCGCCGGATGAAGACCGCGAAGTCGTACATCCCGATGCGCTCGTCGGAGCCCGGACGCATGGCCTGGTATTCGTCGACCTCGCTGGTGTACGTCTCGACCGCCTGCCGGGCGTTGACCTCCACCCGCTCGCGCAGGGCGTTGAACAGTGCACTCATCCGGCTCCTCCCCGTCGGACGCGCCCAGAAGCAGCGACGGTTACGGATGGGTCGCTCTTGCGTAATCGACCGTAACAGATGCGAACAGCTCTGTTCAGGACACTTCCACGGCCGGTCCAGGTTCTCGGTCTCACCATGAGCCGGCGAGCGCCCAGCGAGGTTCACCAGTCACCGGCGGGGGCCAGCGCGTCCTCGGCGGCACCGAACCGGGTCAGGACCAGGCTCAGCAGGGTGCCCAGCGGGAACAGCCAGCCGGGCGCCCCTCCGATCCTCCGGCACCCGCCGCGGTCCAGCAGCGCGTCGCCGGCACCGACGGGCTGCCCGGCGCCGGCTTCACCACGGCGAACCTGTGGCAGGTGGCGCTCGGCAACCGGGCGTACGGCGGTGAGCTGGTCCGCGACGACCTGGTAACGCTGTGCGAGGCGCAGCCGGGGGCCACCGCCTCCGACGGCAGCGCCGTCGACCTCACCGCCGCCTGTGCCGCGCTGCGCGGCTGGGACCTGCGGGTCGACTTGGACAGCCGGGGCTCGCACGTGTTCACCGAGTTCGCCCGGGCCGGCGGGCTGCGCTTCGCCGACCCGTTCGACCCGGCAGCGCCGGTCAGCACGCCGCGTCGGCTCGCCGTCGACGACCCGAGGGTACGCACCGCGTTGGCCGACGCCGTCCGGGCGCTCGGTGACATCCCGCTGGACGCCCACCTTGGTGACATCCAGACCGAGCCGCGCGGCGACGAACGGATCCCGATCCACGGTGGGTGGCCGGAGGGCGGCGTCTTCAAATGATCATCAGTGTGGTGGAGCCCGGAGTGGGGGTACCGGAAGGTGCAGCACGGCACGTCGTTCCTGATGGCGGTGGAGCTGGGCCGGGGCGGCCCGTCGGGCCGGCAGCTGCTCACCTACTCGCAGTCGGCGAACCCGAACTCGCCCTGGTACGCCGACCAGACCCGGCTCTACTCCGGCAAGGGCTTCGACACGATCAAGTTCACCGAACGGCAGCTCAAGGCCGACCCGAACCTGATCACGTACCGGGTGGGGGAGCGCCGTCGCTGAGGTCGGGCTTGCGGGCCTGGGCCGACATCCCGGATTGCGCCGTGTTGCGGTGTCCTCGTCGCTGGACACCGCAACACGGCGCGATCGGTGAGCCGAGGCGAGATCGTCTTCAGACTGAGGAGGGCACCATGCGGGGCAGAAGGCCGGTGGCCTTGAGCCGTTCGTAGGCCGTGGTGATGTGCGCCGGGGTGAACAGGCGTGCCTTGCGCCCGCTCCAGGTCTGGACCCGTTCGAAGCGCATGATCAGAGCCTGCCGCGCGGTCCTGGCCGTCTCCGTCATCGCTCTGCCCCATGTCTGTCCTATGTGCTGCGAGGTCCGAACCGACCATAATCACTGCGCGGTCGGTTGAACACCCTGAGCTATCGCCTCGACCGACGCGGCACCCGGCCGTACAGCGGTGGACGGCGCGAAGCCGCGAGCGAGCAGCAGCAGACCGAAGACGATCTCGAACAGGCCGCCCGGGATCGCCAGCACGAGCCCGACCTCGGCCCCCATCAACTCGGCGGTTGCGCCCGTCGCCAGCAGTGCGTACCCGACGAAGCCCCAGGTCGCCAGCCAGCCCGGCAGCCAGCGCTGCCGCTTGAGGGCCAGGCAGAACGGCAGGCTGCCCAACCCCAGCGACAGCATGGCCAGCTGGTACGCGGTGTCGGCGGCGCCGGTACCGACCGGGCCCAGCAGGACGATCCCGGCGGTGAGCAGGAACGCCTCCGCGCCGCGTGCGACCAGGTAGGCCCAGGCGGTCACGGGTTGTCGTCGGTGCAGTGCCCGAAAGGCCAGGACGCCGATGGCCGCCACCATGACGGAGTTGAGCACCACGAGCGCCGCCCCGGCGAACTGCCCGGCGAGTGCGCTGCCGATGCCGTAGGAGACGAACGCCAACAGGATGAACGCGCCGGCGCATCTGCCGGTCGTACGGAGGGACATCTTCGCCTCACAGCTTTCGTACTAAGTAAGTGGTACTAAGTACGATACGCTTGGTGGCGAGATCGGTCAACGGAGTGTCACGAGGACGGGAACCGGACGGTGGGCGAACAGGCGCGACAGTTGAGTCGTGAGCGGGTGCTGGAGGCCGCGGTCGGCATCGCCGACGCGCACGGCCTGGGGGCGTTGACCATGCGGTCGTTGGCCGCCGAGCTGAACGCCAAACCGATGTCGCTGTACCACTACATCCGCAACAAGGACGAACTCCTCGACGCCCTCGTCGACCGGGTCTTCGCGGAGATCGAACTGCCCGAGGTGGGTGGCGACTGGCGGGCCGAGGTGCGGCGGCGTTCCGTTTCCGCGCGTACCGTGCTCGCCCGACATCCCTGGGCGTTGGCCCTGGTCGAAACCCGGACCAACCCCGGGCCGGCGACCCTGCGCCACCACGACGCCATGCTGGGGGTGCTGCGGGCCGGGGGATTCTCGCTACCGATGACGGCCCACGCGTACGCGATCGTCGACGCCTACGTCTTCGGCTTCGTGCTCCAGGAGGCATCGCTACCGTTCGACAGCGCGGACTCCGCCAACGCGGTCGCGGACTCGATCATGGAGGGCTTCGCCTCGGGCGACTACCCGCATCTGGTCGAGTTCGCCACACAACACGTCCAGCAGCCGGGATACCACTTCGGCGGGCAGTTCGAGTTCGGCCTCGACCTGATCCTCGACGCGCTGGCGGTGCACCACGGCGCCTCGCACCCGTCGTCGATCCGCCCGGAGAACGGTGTTCCGCAGCCTCCGGGTCGGTCCCGGTAGGGTCGGGGCGACGGCAAGGAGGTGGGCGATGCTCGGGCTGGCCGTGCCGCCCGCCGTCGAGGCGGAGCGGGTCATCGCGGCCGTCCTGGCCGACCTGCGTTCCGGCCGGCACCGGGGCGTGGTCGTCGACTCGCCTCCGGGTGCCGGCAAGTCCACCCTGGTCGTCCGCGCCGCCGTCGAGCTGGCCGCCGCCGGCGAGCCGCTGATGATCGTGGCGCAGACCAACGAGCAGGTCGACGACCTGATCGACCGGCTCGCCGGCAAGGCCCCCGAGCTGCGCGTCGGCCGGCTGTCGGCCGCCGACTACCAACCGTCCGAGCGGGTGAAGGGCCACGACAACGTACGGGTCGCCGCCAAGGTCGCCGACCTGGGCGGTCCAGCGGTGGTCATCGGTACGGCCGCGAAGTGGGCCACGGTGACCGAAGGGCTCTGGCCGTGGGCGATCGTCGACGAGGCGTACCAGATGCGCTCGGACGCCCTGCTGCGCGTGGCCGGCAGGTTCGCGCGGGCGCTGTTCGTGGGTGACCCCGGCCAACTGGATCCGTTCTCCACCGTCGAGACCGCCCGCTGGGCGGGCCTGACCTGGGATCCGATGCAGGCGGCGGTGGCGGTGCTGCTGCGGCACAACCCGGAGCTGCCGGTGCACCGGCTGCCGGTGTCGTGGCGGCTGCCGGCGTCGGCGGCGCCGGTGGTGGCGGCGGCGTTCTACCCGTTCACCGGGTTCCAGGCCGGCACCGGGGCGGCCGACCGGGCGTTGACGTTCACCGAGCCCGGTCCGGGTGACGCGTTCGACGCTGCGGTGGAGACCGCCGCCGCGACCGGGTGGGCGTGGCACGAGCTGCCGGCCCGGCACACCCCGCGTACCGATGGGGAGGCCGCGTCGGCCTGCGCGGAACTGGCCCTGCGGGTGCTGCGCCGGGGTGCGGTCGTGGTCAGTGAGCACGCGCCGGCCGGCGCGCCGGTCACCGCGGACCGGATCGCCGTCGGGGCCGCGCACCGCGACCAGGTCGCGGCGATCCGTGCCCGGCTGGGCGCGGCCGGGGCGGGCGTCACCGTCGACACCGCCAACCGGCTCCAGGGCCGGGAGTACGACATGACGATCGTGCTGCACCCGCTGTCGGGGCGGCGGGACGCCACCGCGTTCCACCTGGAGTCGGGGCGGTTGTGCGTGCTGACCTCCCGGCACCGGCACGCCTGTGTGGTGGTGGGCCGGGCCGGGATCGGAGAACTGCTGGACGCGCACCCCTCGACGGAGACGGTGCATCTGGACGTGCCGGTCAGGTTCCCGGACGGCTGGGCCGCCAACCACACCATGCTCAGCCACCTGGGCGGCAGATAGTCGCGACCGGCCGTGCTGAACTGATCACCGCCGATCGGCCGTATTCGTCGGCGTGCGGACAACGGAGCTGGTCACCTGCCCTCGCGACTCCTTCGACTGGCTCGGCCCGGCCGGCGTACGCGGGGCGGTCAACCGCTGGCTGCGGCTCGTCGCCGCCGACGCCGAGCTGGCGCCGTACCTGCTCGGGATCGACCGCCCACGGCTGGCGGGTCACCTCGCCGCCCAGCTCACCGCGGCGCTGGGCGGCCCGGCCGCCGGGCGCCCGGCCGGCGGCGTCTGGTGCCGGCTCGGCCTGTCCGACGAGCAGCACTGGCGGATCCTGGACTACCTCGCCGCGGTGCTCTGGGCGCTGGACCTGCCGGTGGACACCATCGTGCGCGCGCAACGGGAGGTGCGCGGATGATCGTCGGCCTGGCCCGCCGGGGCGGGTGACGCGCTGACCGTCGCCCTGGTCCGTTACGGCCCGGCCGGCTCGACCGGTGACGTTGGCGCTGGTGGTGAACCCGCACCGGTCGTCGTCCGTACCTGTGGGCGTGGGGATCATGGAGTTGGTGACGGGGGCAATCCGGTTCCGGCGGCAGGGCGGCGTGCGGGGAGGAAACGGCTGACATGGGGATGTACCGCAGTCGCAACGCCCTGACCGAGCGGCTGACCCCGGAGCAGATCGCCTCCGTCCGGCTGCCGCTCGCCGCCTGGTACCAGCGGGGCTACCGCCGTGAGGAGGTCGACGCGCTGCTGCACCGGCTGGCGTACGAGCTGGACGTGCGGGAACGGGGGCTGGAGGAGGCGCGGGCCGAGACCCAGCGGATCAAGCGGGCGTTGCGCAACTGGCAGTCCGAGCGCGCCGGCATCGGCGCCAAGTCGAAGCGGACCACGACCGGCCGCCGCCCCCGCCGCAGCACCGTGCAGAGAAAACAGCCGGTCCACACGTCCGACACAGGGGGTCAGGCGCCCGGGGGCGAGTAGGTAATCGTCCGGTGGGTCGCCTCGTCGACCTCCGCCGGGGTGAGCACCGGAACGACCTGGACGCGCAGCCCGCCGGCCGCCTCGATGGCGATCGCCACCGACGCGGCCGTCGGGTGGTCCGGCATCTCGCACAGCACGTAGGTGTCGTCCTCGCCGAAGGCGAAGTGCATCGACTCCAGCCGTCCGCCGGCGTTCTCGACCATCGCCTGCACCACCTCGGCCCGGCGGGTGCCGCCGTCGCTGGCCAACCCCCTCATCCCGGCAACGGTGTAGGTCGACTTCAGCAGAAACTTCGGCATCGCCGGTCACCCCCGTGTCGGTAGGGTCACGAGCCGCCCTGGCGGTGCACCCGGTCGTCGTGGGCGAGCGAGGACCGGCCGTGGTCGCGTTCGCTGCCCGACGTGCCGGTCGTTGTGCGCAGGTGCCGGCGCTTCGGTGACCGCTCGACCTCGGAACCCTGCCGGCCGCGTGCGCCGCTGCCCGCGTTCCGGCCGGCGCGCGCCGACTCGCCGCCCGGGTCGTGCTTGTTCGGCTTGTGGCTACCCATGGCCCGCGCGTACCCGCTGGGCGCGCGGCTAGTCGTCTCCGTGACGGCCGGGCTCAGGTGTCGCCGAACTCGCGGACCCCGTCGACGTCCAGGGTGATCCGGTCGTTGCGGGTCCACGCCCCCACCGCGGCCTGCCAGCTCGGGTCGTCGCGCTCGTCGAGGTTGGTCCAGTTCGCCCTGTGCAGGCGGAGCTGGATCGGCCCGGTCGACCCACCCGGGGCGAGGACGCCACCGGCGAAGGTCACCTCCACCCAGCCGGGGACCGGGGTGCCCGGAACCGGGTAGACGGTCGGGGTCGGGTTGGGCGGCGGCGGCGCCGGCGGCGGGAAGAACTGCACGGTACGAAGGATGGCCGCGCAGCCGAGTTCCGCCCAGTCGCACTCGGGCACCAGCGAGGTGTTCCCGCCCTCGAAGAGCACGTGGTAGCGGATCCGCACCGTGTCGAGCCTGAGCGGCCCGTCGCCGGTGTTGGTCACCCGGAGCTGGAACTGCGCCTGGTTGTTCGTCGGCGACCAGTCCAGGTTGCGGTAGTCGACCGTCGCGCGCCCGTCGACGGTCCGCACCACGGTGACCGGCGAGGTGTCGGAGTACCCACCGATGGCGTACGCCTGCACCGCGATCCGGTACGCGGTGCCGGGGGCGAGGTTGGTCAGCGTGATGGTCGGATCCTGGGTGCTGCCCAGCCCCCGGTAGGCGTGGGGGCCCACCGGTGAGAGCACGTCGTAGGTGATCGGGCCGCCCGGTTCGCCCTTCCACGTCGCCGGTGACCAGGCCAGGGTGAGACGGTGGGCCTCGTTGGCGACCACCACCGGGGCGCCGGGCGTGGTCAGCGCCGGTTCCTCGGCGGCTCGGGCGGCGGTGACGGCGAGGGCGCTGAGCAGCGCGGCCAGGGTGGCGACGAGGGTGACGCGACGGGCACGCATGGTGGGATGCTACGGGAACACATGCATGGCCATCAATCAGCTGTACGGTCGGTCGGTGGCAGGGTGTCCGGCCGGAGCGGAAGCGGGCGGACCGGGGCCGCTCTCAGTTCACCCCCGTTGGGCGGCGCTCCGGGCGGGCCTCGGCGGTCACCCGGCCGAGCGGGCGGCCCGGCACGATCGGGGCGTCCCGCCCGGTGCCCCGCCGGCCGTTGCCGTTGCTGTCGCCGCCGGACTGTTCGTGGTAGTCCTGCTCCACGTTCACCGACCAGACGTCGTGGCCGGTGCCGTGGACGATGTTCTCGGCGGTCAGCATCGCCGTCATCATGGAGTGGTCCTGGTTGTTGTAGCGGTGCATGCCGTTGCGCCCGACGGGGTGCACGTTGGGCAGCTCCCGCGCCAACCAGGCACGGATGGTGTCCACGTTGTGCTGGTAGCGGTCGTCGTACACCGGGTAGGCCTTGGGCATCCGCACCACGTACCCGGCCTCCACGCACCCGGGGCGGACCAGGCCGAGCTGTTCGAGTTCGGCGGTGGCCAGGGCCACCAACTCGTCGTCCGGCGTCCGCCAGGTGGCGTCGTCCTCGAAGACGAAGTACTCCAGCCCGAGGCAGGTGCGGCCGTCCTTGACCAGGTAGGGCGACCAGGAGCCGAAGTTCTGGATCCGGCCCACCTGCACCGCCGGGTCGTGCACGTAGATCCAGTTGTCGGGGAACGAGAACTCCTCCGGCACCACCAGCGCCACCGTGAGGAAGTCCCGGTACCTCAGGTCGGCGGCGCAGGCGAGCACCTCCGGTGGCGCCGCCGGCCGGACCGCGGCCACCAGCTCCGAGATCGGCATTGAGGAGATCACGTGGTCGGCCGGGACCCGGCGTTCGCCCCCGGGCCCGTCGACGGTGACCGCCACGGCCCGGCCACCCTCCCGGTGCACCGCCGTCACCCAGGTCCCGAGGGTGACCTCGCCGCCGCGCCGGCGGACCTCGTCGGTGCACCGCTCCCACATCATGCCGGGGCCGAACTTCGGGTACTGGAACTCCTCGATCAGGCTGGTCACGTCCTTGCGGTTACGGCGCGGCAGCAGGGCGTTGAGCACCGCCTTCGACAGTGACAGGTTCTTGATCCGTTGGGCGGCCCAGTCCGCCTGCAACTGGTCGGCGGGCATCCCCCACACCTTCTCGGTGTAGGTCTTGAAGAAGATCGAGTACAGCCGCCAGCCGAACCGGGCCGACACCCAGCCCTCGAAGTGCGACTGGTCCCGGGGCGGACGCAACCGGGCCCGCGTGTACGAGGCCATGCACCGCACCGCCTCGCGGATCCCGAGGTTGCGCAGGGCGTTGCCCGCGTTCAGCGGATAGTCGTAGAGCGCGCCGCGGTAGAAGATCCGGCTCATCCGGGGGCGCAGCAGGAACTCCTCGTCGGGCAGCACCTCGTGCCAGAACGCCTCGACCCGGGGCACCTTCGTGAAGAACCGGTGACCGCCGATGTCGAACCGCCAGCCGTCGCGCTCCACCGTGCGGCTGATGCCGCCGACGACCTGGTCGGACTCGAAGACCCGGACCGCCGCGCCGTGCCTGAGCAGCTCGTACGCGGCGGTCAACCCGGCCGGGCCGGCGCCGATGACCACCGTGCCGTGACGCTCTTCCATCCCCGTGCGCTCCCTAGCCCTCGGTCCCTGCGGAGGAGGCGCGGATACCCGGTCTCTGGCCGCTCTCACGTCAACTGCCGCGGAATCTCCCGATCATGCCGAGCCGCATGGTGTCGACGGCTCATCCGTGCGGGAGGTGTCATTCGGCCCGGGTGGGGGATGACGGGGCAGGTTCGCGGCCCCGGCGGGTCGACCGCGGGCCGGACCCGAACGCGAGGAAGCACGCATGGTGGACCGTACGCCGGAGACGACATCCGCACGCCGCGCCGGCGTACCCGGGCCGGCCACCCGCCTGCGGACCGGCGCCGGGGCCCTCGCCGCCCGCGTGCCGGGCCACTGGCGGTACGCCCTGGCGCTCTTCGTGGGCGCCAAGGTCGTCTTCGGCGTCCTCGGCGTGCTCGCCCTCACCGCCTGGGACGAGGTGCCCGGCGCACCGCCCGCCGACGAGGCCGACACGCGCGCCGAGCAGGCGGCGATCTCCCCGCGGCGGTGGATCTCCATGTGGTTCGCCTGGGACGCCCTGATCTACGACCACCTGGCCCGGGAGCCTCTCACCGGGCCATGGGACGACTTCGCCTTCCCGCTGCTCTACCCGTTCCTGGCCCGCCCGGTGGCGGTGCTGCTCGGCGGCGACACCGCCCTGGCGCTGCTGCTGGTCGCCAACGTGGCGTTCCTGCTGCTGCTGTACTACGCGCTGCGGCTGGGGGAGATCGTACTCGGCGACGACCGCTCGGCCCGCCGCTTCACCCGCTACCTGGTGTTGCTGCCGACCGCGTTCCTGTTCCAGGCGGCGCTGACCGAGTCGCTCTTCCTCTGCCTGGCGGTGGCCGCCTTCTACTACGCCGAGCGGCGGCGGTGGCTGGTGGTGGGGCTGGTCGGGTACCTCCTGGGGCTCAGCCGCTCGGTCGGGTTCCTGGTGGCCCTCCCGTTGGCCCTGGTCCTGCTGCGCCAGCACCGGTACCGGATGGCCCCGCGCACCCTGTGGACCTACCTGCGCAGCGGGTGGCCGCTGCTGCTGATCCCCGCCGGCTGGCTGACCTTCATGGCGTTCTGCCGATGGAAGGGTGGTGACTGGTTCGCGTACAAGCACGCCCAGGAGAAGGGCTGGGGCATCAGGGTGCAGGACCCGCTGCGGGTGATGTGGCACGGCCTCACCGGCGGCGACGGCCGGGACGCCGTACGGGTCTGGTTCGCCGTCGCCGTCCTGGCTGTGGTGCTCGCCGGGTTCCGGCGGATCGGACTGCCGTACGTCGTCTACGCGGTGCTGATGGTCCTGGCCCCGCTGTCGATGGGACCACCGGTCTACAAGAGCCTGCTGCGCTACCTGATCGCCGCGTTCCCGGTCTGCCTGGTCCTGGCCCGCTGGACCCGGAACGCCGGGGTGGACGTCTGGCTGAGCGTCACGTTGGCCCTGCTCCAGGGGGTTCTGTTCGTGGTCTGGTTGACCTACTGGACGCACTTCATCATCTGAGGCCGCGGAACCGGGGGCCCGGCGCGCGGGCCCCCGTCGCTCCTCACGGGTGGCTCAGGCGGGGATGTAGTCGAACGTGTCGGGGTGCGGGCCCTGCCGGCCGGCCTCGCCCCTGTCCAGGGCGGTGATCCGCGCCATCGTGTCGTCGTCCAGTGCGAAGTCGAAGATGTGGAAGTTCTCCTCGATCCGCTTCGGGGTGCTCGACTTCGGGAAGACGATGTCGCCGCGCTGCACGTGCCAGCGCAGCACCACCTGGGCCACCGTGCGGTCCAGTTCCCGGGCGATGTCCACCAGTGTCGGGTCGTCGAGCACCTTGCCCTGCGCGATCGGCGACCAGGCCTCGGTCGGGATGCCGTGCGCCCGGCCGTACGCGCGAACCTCCTCGTTGCCCAGGTACGGGTGCACCTCGATCTGGTTGACCGCGGGCACGACCTCCGCCTCGGCGGCCAGTCGTTCCAGGTGGGCGACCTGGAAGTTGGACACGCCGATCGACCGGGCGCGGCCGTCGCGCCGGAACTCCTCCAGCGTCTTCCAGGTGGAGACGAAGTCACCGTCGTAGCGGGTGGGTAGCGGCCAGTGGATCAGGAACAGGTCGATGTGGTCCATCCTCAGCGCGGCCAGCGTCGACTCGAACGCCTCGCGGGCGTCGTCGGGCCGGTGGAAGCCGTTGTTCAGCTTGCTGGTCACGAAGACCTCGTCGCGGTCCAGCCCGGAGCGGCGGATCGCCTCGCCGACCTCGGCCTCGTTGCCGTACATCTCGGCGGTGTCGATGTGCCGGTAGCCGATCTCCAGCGCCGTGCCGACCGCCTCGACGGTGTCCTCCGGCGCGATTTGGTACACCCCGAAGCCGAGCTGCGGGATGGTGTTGCCGTCGTTGAGCGTGATGTCGGGAACCGTGTTCGCCATGGTGGCATCTTCTCCCATCGTCAGCCGCGCCCGGCCGGTCACGGTCCGGGGTGCCGACGGGGCGCGTGTCACCCGGCAGGGTTACCCGGCCGGGCCGTACGGGAACGACCCGACCGGGGTGATCTGCGACAACTCAGCCCCAGATGGCGGTGGCCCACTCGGGGTGGTCGACGAACGGGTTCCGGTTGCCCTGCCAGCGTTCGTAGATGCGCTGGTTGCGGCGCTTCTCGAAGGCGTCCGGCGGGTCCTGGGCGTGCCACCGCAGCAGGACGGGCAGCCGGCCCAGGTAGGGGGCGGTGCCGTTGGAGACGGAGTCGTTCATCTCCAGGTCCGGCCAGCCGTCGTCGCCCTCGTACCGGATCGCCATGTACATGATCATGCGGGCGACGTCGCCCTTGACCGCGTCGCGCGGCTCGAACGAGTCGGCGTCGGTGTAGCAGCCCGGCGCCTCGCCGACCGCGCCACCGCCGGTGTCGAAGTCCTTGTTTCCCCGGGTGGAGTTGACCGAGACGTCCTCCGGGCGCAGGTGGTGCACGCCGGTGCCCGGCCCGGTCGCGGTGCCGAAGTCGCCGTGCGACTTGGCCCAGACGTGTTCCCGGTTCCAGTCGTTCACCCCGCCGCCGTTGCTGGTCTTGCTCTGCGACCGGCCGGTGTAGAGCAGGACCACGTTGTTCGCGTTCGCCGGGTCCTGGTCGGTGTCCCTGAGCGCCTCCCAGACCTGCTCGTACGTCAGCGTCGTCTGGACCCTGACGATCGAGTGCAGGGAGCTGCGCAGCGCGGCGCCCGTCCGGCCCATCGCGGTCGCGTAGTACGTCGAGTCGTACGGGCCGCCGGTCGGGCTGGGGCCCGGTG
>NZ_SMKD01000281.1 GCF_004348595.1 Micromonospora sp. KC723 | reverse complement strand
GGGTGCGTTAGCGTGTGGCACGAGGACCTCCGAGACGGTGTGGAACCTTCGACAAGCTCCACCTCACCCGGAGGTCCTCACCTATTTCAAGATCCCAGCCCTGTCACCAACGTCCATGGGCAGAACAACTAGGCGGTGTTTCAGAAGTGGAAGATTGTCTGACCGGGCGGCGTGTCGGTGATCGATAGACAGCGAGGTCTCCGGTAGGTGGTTCAACGACCAAGAAGAACCCATCACCGGAGACCTCGTGGCCACCTTAGCGGTGACGAGGCGACACGACCTGACCGACGCCCAGTGGGCGGTGCTGGAGCCGTTGCTGCCCAGGCCGCGTAGGTCAGGACGTCCGCCGAAGTGGAGCAGACGACAGTTGATGGACGGAATTCGGTGGCGGACGAGGGTTGGCTCGCCGTGGCGGGGACGTGCCCGCGTTGTATGGGCCCTGGCAGACCGTCTACGGCTTGTTCCGCCGCTGGCAACGCGCCGGAGTCTGGCGTGACGTGGTGACCGCGTTGCAGGCACGGGCCGATGCCGCCGGGTTGATCACCTGGGACGTCAGCGTCGACTCCACCAGCGCCCGCGCTCATCAGCACGCCGCCGGCGCCCGCACCCATGGCCAGTTGCAGGTCGAGTCGCCCGGTGGCGTCGATGACGAGCCCGACGATCACGCCCTGGGACGGTCGCGGGGCGGGTTGACCACGAAGCTGCATCTCGCCTGTGAGCAGGGCCGAAAGCCGTTGTCGACGGTGCTGACCGCCGGACAACGTGGCGACAGCCCTCAGTTTATGCCTGTCCTGGCCGGTATCCGGGTTCCACGCTCGAACGGCGGCCGGCCCCGCACCCGACCGGATCGGGTCCTGGCTGATAAGGCCTACAGCTCCCGCGCCAATCGACAGCACCTGGTCCGCCGGGGTATCGCCGCGACCA
This sequence comes from Micromonospora sp. KC723, assembly GCF_004348595.1. GTDB lineage: Bacteria > Actinomycetota > Actinomycetes > Mycobacteriales > Micromonosporaceae > Micromonospora. The sequence continues at coordinate 104 of NZ_SMKD01000281.1, read as the reverse complement.
TCCCGATCAAGATTGACCAGGCCGCGAGCCGCCGAAAGAAGGGCTCGAAGGGCGGCCGGCCGCCGACCTTCGACGCCCACATCTACCGGCAGCGTCACGCAGTC
>NZ_SMKD01000280.1 GCF_004348595.1 Micromonospora sp. KC723 | reverse complement strand
TAAGGCGTGTTTCATAAGCGGGTCAGAGCCACTCGCAGATGATGGTGATGGTCAGGACGGCCTGGAAGCGGACGGCTAACTTGTCGTAGCGGGTGGCCACGCCGCGGTGGCGTTTGAGTCGGGCGATGCCGTTCTCGACGGCGTGTCGCATCCGGTAGAGGTTTGGGTCGAACTTCGGCGGGCGTCCGCCGCGGCCGCCTTTGGCCTTGCGGTGGGCGTCCTGGTCTTTCTTGCTGGGGATGCACGCCTTGATCCCACGCTTGCGCAGGTAGGCGCGGTTACCGCGGCTGGTGTACGCCTTGTCGGCCAGGACGAGGTCGGGGCAGGTGCGGGGCCGGCCCACCCCGAGGCGGGTCACCTTGATACGGCGCAGCACCGGGATGAACTGCGGGCTGTCACCACGGTGCCCGGCGGTCACGACCATCGATAGGACCTTCTGGCCCTGCTCGCAGGCCAGATGCGTCTTGGTGGTCAGACCGCCGCGAGACCGTCCGAGGGCGTGATCGGCGGGTTCGTCGTGCACGCCGCCGGGTGGCTCTTTCTGCAGGTGGCCGTTCCTGCGGGCGCCGGCGGCGTGTTGGTGGGCGCGGCTGGTCATCGAGTCCACGCTGATCGTCCAGGTGATCCGGCCTTGCGCATCTCCGGTGGCCTGTGACGCGGCCAGGATCTTGTCCCAGGTGCCGTCGCGCTGCCAGCGACGGAACAGGCCGTAGAGCGTCTGCCAGGGTCCGTACTCGGCTGGGACGTCACGCCAGGGCGACCCGATCCGGATCCGCCACCTGATCCCGTCGATGAGCTGCCGTTTCTCCCACTTTGGCGGCCGGCCCTTCCCCGACGCGGCAGGCAGCAGCGCAGCGAGGCGCTGCCACTGGGCGTCGGTGAGGTCATGCCGCCTCGTCACCGCTACGCTGGCCACGAGGTCTCCGGTATGAAGTTCTTGCTTGGTCGCAGAACCAGATACCGGAGACCTCTTCAGTTATCGATCACCGCCACGCCGTAACCTTCACCGGCCACCACGACTTCTGAAACACGCCTTA
>NZ_SMKD01000279.1 GCF_004348595.1 Micromonospora sp. KC723 | reverse complement strand
GGGCGGGCGGGGTAAGGTCAGCGACAGTGTCGTGACTGATCCATGACTGCTGCGCCTGCCGCGACCATTCACACTGCTCCCATGAACACGGCACCCGGACGCGGCAGGGCGTGACGCGTCGCGGTGTGCCCCGCCCTGGTGGCCGCACTCGGCGGCTGCACGCAGTTCTCGGTCGGGCTGACCGTCAACGCCGACGGCACGGTCGACGGGCAGCTGCTGTGACCGCCGAGAAACGGGTGCCCACCACCGGAAACAGGACCACGGCCAGCACCCCGGCGGCCGAGCGCCCGGGGTCGGTCTGAGCGACCGGCCCCGCGCCGTCCCCACCGTCACCGCGGTGGTCGGGCCGCTACTCCCGTCCGCCGCCGCACCACCACCTCTGCTCCCCGCGCATCGTTCCGAAGGGGGATCGCCGTGAACGATCTCTTCACCTGGGCCGCCCTCGGCAGCCTCACCGGCGCCAGCGCTGCCACCCTGCTGACCGCCAACGTCGTCGGCGGCCTGATCGGCCCGAGCGGCGACAGGGCCCGCAAGTGGATCGCCCTGGGGGTGGCCCTGCTGCTCTCCTACACCACCGCGGCGTTGGCCACCGACGCCGGCGCCGAGAAGTGGATCATCGCGTTCTTCAACGGGCTGGTCATCTTCTCCGCCGCCCTCGGCGTCAACCAGCTGCCGCCCGGCAACCGGCCGGCGACGTCCGCCGCGCCCGCGCAGGACCGCGAGCCCCGTTTCGTCCGCTCGTGGGTCTGAGGCAGGGGGTGGGACGGCTGGTCTTCGGAGTCGTCAGCGCCGCCCGCACCACCCTCCCCGCCCCACCACGTTGATCACGACGCCGGCGGCAGCCGGGAAGATCGGCATCGTCGTCGACGTCGTGATCCGCGCGGGAGAGGGCGAGGGTGGGCCAAGGGCTCCGGGGGTCAGGGGACGTGGGCGAGGTAGGCGGTCGTGCTGGCGGCCAGGATCTCGGGACCGGGGCGGGACCAGAGGTCGGCGTGGAAGACCTCCACCTCGATCGGCCCGGCGTAGCCGGCCGCGTCGACGGCTTCCCGCAGCCGGCGC
>NZ_SMKD01000278.1 GCF_004348595.1 Micromonospora sp. KC723 | reverse complement strand
TGTTCTGCCCAGAGAGGTTGGGGACGCGGCTGGCTGGTGGGTGGCCGCCGAGTGCGGTGTGCGCGCGGTGGTGATTGTAGGCGTGGAGCCAGGCGGGGAGAGCTGCCCGGCGGGCGGCTTCTGAGGAGTACGCCTTGGCGTAGGCCCACTCGTCGGCGAGGGTGCGGTGGAACCGTTCGACCTTGCCGTTGGTCTGGGGCCGGAAGGGGCGGGTCTTCTTCACGCTGATGTCGGCCGCGCGGAGGGTGTCGCGCCAGAGGAACGACTTGTAGCAGGAGCCGTTGTCGGTGATGACCCGCCGGACGGTGATGCCATGGGAAGCGAACCAGCTCTGCGCGCGACGCCAAAAGGCTGCGGCGGTGTCCTTGCGTTCGTCTTCGAGGATCTCGGTGTAGGCCAGCCGGGAGTGGTCGTCGATGGCGGTGTGCAGGTAGGCGTAGCCGATGACCGGGTGGCAGTTGCGGCGGGCTTTCGTGCTGGCTCGGCTGTTACGGTCACCGCGGGCGCGGCCGTGGATGCGCCATCCACCGCCGTCGGGGATGTTGCCCAGCTTCTTCACGTCGACGTGGACCAGGTCGCCGGGCGCGGCGTGCTCGTAACGGCGCACCGGCCGCCCGGTGGCCCGGTCCAGGTGCGCCAGCCGGGCCACCCCGGCCCGGCGCAGCACCGCGTGACACGTCGAGGCCGCCACGCCGAGCCGGCCGCCGATCCGCGCCGGCCCCCACCGCCGCTTCGCTCGCAGGTGCAGCACCTTCCGCTCCACCGGCGCCGGCGTCCGTCGCGGTGACCGGTGCGGACGGCTCGACCGGTCCACCATCCCTGCCGGCCCCTCGGCGCGGTACCGGTCCGCCCACCGCTTCGCCGTAGTCGGACTGACCTGGAACCGCTCAGCCGCCCGCCGCAGCGGCCAACCGTCATCGACCACGCAGCGGGCAAGACGCAGCCTGCCGCGTTCAGTCAGGGGTGCGTTAGCGTGTGGCACGAGGACCTCCGAGACGGTGTGGAACCTTCGACAAGCTCCACCTCACCCGGAGGTCCTCACCTATTTCAAGATCCCAGCCCTGTCACCAACGTCCATGGGCAGAACA
>NZ_SMKD01000277.1 GCF_004348595.1 Micromonospora sp. KC723 | reverse complement strand
GCCCCGGGCCGACCCCGCGCACCCCACCGTCGGTGGGACGGCCCTGGCCACGCCCGGGCTGGTGACACCGGCCGGCGTGGCGGCACCGCCCCCGGTCGCCGCCACGTCGTGGCTGGTCGCCGACCTGGACAGCGGCGCGGTGCTGGGTGGTTGCGACCCCCACGGGTACGCCACCCCGGCGAGTGTGCAGAAGCTGCTGCTGGCCGCGACCATGCTGCCGAAGCTCGACCCGCACCAGGTCGTCACCGTCACCGCGGCCGACCTCGACATCGAGCCGGGCAGTTCCGCGGTCGGCCTGCTGGTGGGCGGCCGGTACCCGGTGGAGACGCTCTGGCTGGGGCTGCTGCTCAGGTCCGGCAACGATGCCGCCAACACTCTCGCGCGCCTCGGCGGCGGACCCGACGGGCTGCCGGGTGGAGTCCGCGCCATGAACGAGCACGCCCGCCATCTGGGCGCCCTGCGGACCCACGCGGTGACCCCCTCCGGGCTGGACGCGCCCGGCCAGTTCACCAGCGCGTACGACCTGGCCCTGATCGCCCGTGCCTGCTTCGCCGACCCGACCTTCCGCCGGTACGACGCCACCCCGCGCGCCGTCGTCCCGGCGCAGCCGGCGCTGCGGGAGAAGGCGTTCGAGATCCAGAACGACAACCAACTGCTCTACCGGTACCCGGGGGCGCTCGGCGGCAAGACCGGCTTCACCGACCTGGCCCGGCACACCTACGTCGGCGCGGCCGAACGCCACGGCCGCCGCCTGGTGGCCACCCTGCTCGGCGCGGAGGTGACCGAGCAGCGGGGCTGGCAGCAGGGTGCCGCGCTGCTGGACTGGGGGTTCACGCTGCCCCGCGACGCCTCGGTCGGCCGCCTGGTCCGCCCCGGCGAACTGACCGCCCCGCCGTCGCCGGCGGCGACCCCGCCGGCGCTGGCGGCTGCCGGTGGACCCGTCGACCAGGGTCATCGCTGGGCACACCCCGGCGCGGCGCTGGTCGTGGTCCTGGCGGCGGCCGGTGTCGTGCTGCTCGCCCGACGCCGCCGGCACGCGTCCGTGCGACGGCACCGGTGACCGCCGCCGGCCGCCGGCGGACCGCGGGCCTCCTGACCGTCGCGGTCGCCCTCGCCTGCGCCGCCGCCTGCCAACGGCCGCCCGGCCCCGCCCCCGGGCCCGGCCCGGTC
>NZ_SMKD01000027.1 GCF_004348595.1 Micromonospora sp. KC723 | reverse complement strand
ACCCCGCCCACACCCCGCTGCGCTGACCCATGATCCGCTCCGATCGCGCCATGCCGGGGCGTCCCTGTCCGCCGATGCCCCGAACGGCGCGATCGGAGTCGACTGAGCAGGTCGACCGGATCAGAGGGCGAGGCGGACGGCAGCCGTCAGGACGAGCTGGGCCAGGGCGACGGGGACCAGGACGAGCCAGCAGAGGCGCTGGAGCTGGTCCTCGCGCAGCCGCGGGTACGCCACCCGCAGCCAGATGATCACGAAGGAGACGGCGAAGACCTTCACCAACGTCCAGAGCCAGCCGAGCTGCGCGTCGGCGAACGGACCCTGCCAGCCGCCGAGGAACAGCACGGTGGTCAGCGCGGCGATCACCACGATGCCGACGTACTCGGCCAGCAGGAAGAACGCGAACCGCAGGCCGGTGTACTCGGTCAGGTAGCCGAAGACCAGCTCCGAGTCGGCGACCGGCATGTCGAACGGCGGCCGGCGGATCTCGGCCAGCCCGGCGAGGAAGAACACGATCATCGCGGGGGCCTGCCAGAGCAACCACCACGGCCGCCACGCCTCGACGATGCCACCGAGGCTGAGCGTCCCGGCCGCCATCGCCACCGAGGCGGCGGCCAGCACCAGCGGCAGCTCGTAGCCGAGCAGTTGGGCCGCCCCGCGCAACCCGCCGAGGAGGCTGTACTTGTTGGCCGAGGCCCAGGCCGACATGAGCACCGCCACCACGCCCACCCCGACCACGGCGAGAACGAAGAAGAGGCCGATGTCCAGCGGCTGCCCGACCAGGTCGCCCGGGCCGAGCGGGATCACCAGCAGCACCAGCAGGTAGGGCACGAGCGCCACCACCGGGGCGAGCCGGAACACCGGCCGGTCCGCCTCGCGCGGCGTGACGTCCTCCTTCTGGACGAACTTGACGCCATCGGCGATCAGCTGCGCCCAGCCGTGGAAGCCGCCGGCGTACATCGGGCCGAGCCGACCCTGCATGTGCGCCATCACCTTGTGCTCGGCCTGCCCGACGACCAACGGCAGGGTGAGGAAGGCGACCAGCACGCCGCCGACCCGGATCACCAGCTCCAACCAGGTCGGCATCAGGCCGTGCCCCCTTCGTCGCCGTCCCCGGAGGTACGCCCCGCACGCGCGCCCGGGGCCGGTCGGGCGGGGCGCTCGCGGGCCGGTCGGGCCGGCGTGCCGCCACGCGGGCCCTCACCCGCGCCGGCCGCGCCCGCCGGGGTGGGCGTGCTCCCCCACTCCCCCGGTGCCGGCACGCCCGGCGGGCGGACCGCGCGACGGCCACCGCCGGCCTCGGACTCGCCCGGCTCCTTCGCCCCCGGCCACGGCTTGGCCACCCGGGAGGCGAGCACGAACTCCTTGCGCAGCGGGTGCCCCTCGAACTCCGGCGGCAGCAGCAGCGGGGCGAGCCCGGGATGACCGGTGAAGTCGATGCCGAACATCTCGTGGGTCTCCCGCTCGTGCCAGGCCGCGCCAGGGTAGAGGCCCACCACCGAGACCACGGACGGCGACTCACGTGGCACCCGGGTACGCAGCAGCACGCCGTGCCGGTGCCGGGTGGACCACAGGTGTGCCACCACGTCGAACCCGGTGGCCAGTTCGTCCACCGCCGAGAGCCAGTCGAAGAAGTCGCAGGCCAACCGGGCGTCGTCCCGGGCCGCCCGCAGCGCGTCGGCCCAGCTCGACGACGGCACGTCGACGGTGGCCCGGGCGTACCCCTGGCCGCCCGAGACCGACGCGGTGGCCTCGACCGGCGCGAGCAGCGCGACCACCCGCCGGCCGACCTCTTCCGGAGTCATGCCGCTGATCCTATGGCCGAGGGACGGTCGCCGTGTCGGGCCGCCTGCCGCGGCGACCGCCGGCCGGCTGCCCGCCGCCGCGCGGGCTTCTGCCGCTTTGCCCGCCGGACGGCCGCCCGGCGGGGAAAGATGAGGACCGTGCGCGCTGTGACTGTGACTCCCGGGGTTCCTGACTCACTGCGGTTGACCGACGACTGGCCGGAACCCGCCGCCGAGGAGGGCGCGATCCTGGTCGAGGCGCTCGCGGTGGGCGTCTGCGGCACCGACCAGGAAATCATCGAGGGTCACTACGGCGAGGCCCCGCCCGGCCAGCAGCAGCTCGTTCTCGGGCACGAGTCGCTGGGCCGGGTGCTGGAGGACCCGAGCGGCACGTTGCGCCCCGGCGACCTGGTGGCCGGCGTCGTCCGGCATCCGGACCCGGTGCCCTGCCCCAACTGCGCGGTCGACGAGTGGGACATGTGCCGCAACGGGCAGTACACCGAACACGGCATCAAGGGGCTGCCCGGCTTCGCCCGGGACCGGTGGCGGGTCCAGCCGAAGTTCGCCGTCGGACTGGACCCCGTCCTCGCCCCCGTCGGGATGCTGCTGGAGCCGGCCAGCGTGGTGGCGAAGGCGTGGGACCACATCGAGCGGATCGGCAACCGCGCCGAATGGAAGCCGCAGACGGCGCTGGTCACCGGGGCCGGGCCGATCGGCCTGCTGGCGGCGCTGCTGGCCACCCAGCGGGAGCTGTCGGTGCACGTGCTCGACCGCGCCACCACCGGCCCGAAGCCAGACCTGGTCCGGGCACTCGGCGCGACCTACCACACCGGAACCGTCGACGAGCTGGACCTCGACCCGGACGTGGTGGTCGAGTGCACCGGAGCGCCGGTCGTGGTGCTGGACGCGATGTGCAAGGTCGGGCCGGCCGGGATCGTCTGCCTGACCGGGGTGTCCAGCGGCGGTCGGACCATCGACTTCGACGCCGGTGCGCTCAACCGGGCTCTGGTGTTGGAGAACAACGTCGTCTTCGGGTCGGTCAACGCCAACCGCCGGCACTGGAACCAGGCCGCCGACGCCCTCGCCCGGGCCGACCAGTCCTGGCTCAACTCGCTGATCACCCGGCGGGTGCCGGTGCGGGAGTACGCGCAGGCGTACACCCCCACCGGCGAGGACATCAAGGTGGTGCTGGACTTCGCCGCCTGACCCCGGCCGGCGGTCAGACCCCCGGCAGCCGGCCGTTGCGGAACACGTCCACGAAGAGCTGGTGGTCCTCCCGCGCCCGGACGCCGTACGCGTGCGCGAAGTCGACCAGGTACGCCACGAAGTCGTCGACGTCGTCCCCCACCGCCGCCACGATCGACTCCTCGGTCGAGTAGTCGACCAGGTCGTGACTGGACTCGTCGTCGGCGACGGAGTGCATCCGGGCGACCGCCCGACCCAGGTGGGACAGGACGCCGGTCAGCTCCTCCGGCTCGTTGACGTCCGCCCAGTCGAGGTCGGCGGCGTACGGGGAGACCTCGGCGACCAGTTGCCCGGCCCCGTCCAGCTCGGTGAAGCCCAGCCACGGGTCCGCGTACGCCTGGAGCGCCCGCTGCGACTCCGCCGTGCGGTGCCCCTGGTGCCGGAAGTAGCCCCGGACCCGCTCGTCGTCGACGTGCCGGGCCACCGCCGGCACCTGCGCCTGCTTCATGTACAGGACGACGTCGTTCTCCAACGCCTGGGTGTGCCCCTCCAGCAGCAGGTTGTACGAGGGCAGCCCGGCCGAGCCGATTCCCACGCCCTTGCGCAGCACCACGTCCTTGACGTGCGCCGCCACCGGACGCAGCCGGTGGGCGGACGCCGGCCGGGTGGACAGGTAGTCCTCGTAGGCCGCGCAGACCCGCTCGCGGGTGACGGCGTCGACCTCGAACACCCCGTCGCCGAGGGAGAACCGCCGCTCGTAGTCGTCGATGGTGGTCTGGGTGGCGAGCAGTTCCACCCGGGTGTTGAGCCGGGCCTGCTGGAGCACCCGCAGCAGCACCCCGTCCGCGGTGTCCAGGGTGATCGAGCCGATGGCGTCGTCCCCGCCGGTGGCGATCGCCCGCAGCTCGGCCAGGTACGACCGGGCGAAGTCGCCGACCAGCCCGCTGATCACCCGGTCGGACAACGCCTTGGCGTAGCCGATCAGGGCGACGCTGGCCGCGAATCGTTTCAGGTCCCAGGAGAACGGCCCGACGTACGCCTCGTCGAAGTCGTTGACGTTGAACACCAGCTGGCCGGAGGCGTTCATGTAGGTGCCGAAGTTCTCCGCGTGCAGGTCCCCGTGGATCCACACCCGGCTGGTCCGATCGTCCAGGAAGCGGTCGTCGGCGAAGTCGCCCCGCTGGTCGGCGTAGAACAGCGACGCGCTGCCCCGGTAGAAGGCGAACGGGGAGGCGGCCATCTTGCGGAACTTGCGACGGAAGGCCGCCGGGTCGAGCGCCATCGACGCGCCGAACTCCCCGGTCAACACGTCGATGATGAAGGCGGAACGCCGCTGGGCGGACTGGGTCATGGACCGCAGGCTAGTCCCCGGCGGCGAGCCGACCGGGCAGGCGGTACGGCGGGTGGATACCCGCCGTACCGCCACCCGACCGCACCGACGGCCGAGATCAGCGCGACGCGCCGCCCGTGGCGGAGCCGCTCCGGTACTGCGAGGTGCCCAGCGGCGTGCGGGCGCAGGTGCGGGTCATGTCGGCGGAGACGGTGGTGGTCGCCCCGGCCTGCACGGCGACCACGGCGGCGTTCCGGCCGGTGACGCCGTACCAGCAGCCCCGCTCCAGGTTCGCGTACTCGACGTACACGTCCTGGCTGCGGTGCCCACGGAGGCTGAACGTGCCGTCCCTGGTGATGTTGGCGTACGAAGCGCTGGCGATGTCACCGGTGCGCGCGTTGTACGTCCAGACGTAGCCGGCGTCGACCACGCCCGCCCCGTCGGTCACCTTGCCGGCGAGTACCCCACCGGTCACCAACCGGGCGTCGACGGTGGCCGTGTCACCCGGGCTGACCTTCGTCATCGTGGCGGCGAACCGGTCGGCCACGTCGCCGGACCACTGCCAGGCGTATCCGCTGTTCGCGTTCGGGGCGAACTCCACCGGCCAGCGGTACGGGCCGAGGGCCTCGATGGTGTAGCGGCCCTCGGAGTTGGCGCAGTTCCTGCCCCAGCTCGCGCCCTGGCCGGGGTGGAAGGCGAAGGGATAGGCGCAGACCCCGGGGACCACCGCGCCGGAGGCGTTGCGGATCGTCCCGGTGATGGTGCCGGGCGGGTCCATCCGGACCGTCGGCAGGGTGACCGTCTCCTTCGCCCTCAGAGTCACCCTGAGGGCCTGGCGCTGGTCGCCGCTGCCCCCGTCCGCGGTGATCCACTGGGCGCCGTAACGCTTCGCGGGCGGGTTGTACGGGTTGGTCGCCTGGTAGGCGTAGAGCTGCCAGCCACCCGGTTCCGTCTCCGCGAACGGACCCACCTCCAGGTGGCCGTCCCCGTCCGAGCAGTACTGGTGCATGCGGGCGGACTGCCCGCCCCACTTCGGTCGCACCAGGCGCACGCAGATGCCGGCGACCGGTTCCCCCGTCGTCGCGTCCCGGATGGCGGTGGCGAACGCCGCGCCGGGCTCAAGGACGAACCAGACGCGGGTGACCTGACCCCGGGTCACCCGGTGGTACTCCTCGGTCTCGTCGATGCCAAAGTACGACGCGCCCCCGCCGACCGACATCTTCCAGTCGCCCGGACGCACCGCCGGTATCCGCACCAGCCCGTTCTCGCCGCAGGCGTTCGCGTCGTTGCCGCCGGTGCGCAGGACGCTCAGGCAGGGCCGACGCACCGGCAGGCCGGTCACCGCGTCGGTCACCCGTGCCTCCACGACCCCCATCGGCAGGAAGCTCTCGTTCACCACGGCGGTCTCACCGTCGGTGAGGGTGAGGACTCTCGCCTCCTCCCTGGTCTCCTTCTGCGGCACCCACTGGTATCCGCGCACGTTGTCGGAAACCGAGATCCGGTACCGGCCGGGCGGCAGGTGCCGGAACGCGAACCGTCCCGCGCCCAGATCCCAGGTGTAGGCGGTGGCCTCGTAGTGAAAGTCCTCGCCGTAGACGGTGACGGTGGCTGCGGCGGCCGCGCCGTACTCGTCGGTGATCGTGCCGGTGATGCCGGCGGAGCCCCGGCTCAGGGTGACGTTCCGCTCGACGAGCTCGCTCGTCGGGAACCAGACGGCGTCGGCGTTGAGGTGGTCGGGGGCCCCGTACCACCACTCGGTACGGAAGCCCGGGGCGTGCATCCGGATCCTGTAGGTGGGCCCGCTGGGCGGGCTGGGGATGGTGTAGCGCCCGGCCGCGTCCGCGCAGTGCTCGGCGACGACATCGGTGGGCGAGGTGTGCACGGCGAGGCACGCGCCCGCGACGGGCGCGCCGTCGGGACCGCTGACGACACCGGTGTAACCGGCCGTGTCGGCGACCGCCGGCCCGGCGAGGAAGGTGACTGTGGCGAGCGCCGCCAGGAGGGCAGCCCCCGTTGCCCGCAGAGATCTCATGACAGCAACATAGCGACAGGCGCCACCATAGAAGATCACCTGGGATCGCTCGGGTACGCCGACGATCGGGCCGGCCCGGATCAGGAGGCCGGCGGACGGACCGGCGGAGCGGTCAGCGAATCCACCGGGCGTGGCGGGCCACCGTCGCGGGGGGCCGTGTCGGCTGGCGGGGCGAGCGGATCGGGCCGGGGCACCCCGCCGACGCCGGACCGCTCGGCGGCGATCTTCTCCTGGAGGCGGAGGATGCCGTGCAACAACGCCTCCGGGCGGGGCGGGCAGCCCGGCACGTACACGTCGACCGGGATGAGCTGGTCGACTCCCTTGGTCACCGAGTACGAGTCCCAGTACGGGCCGCCGCAGTTGGAGCAGGCCCCGAAGGAGATGACGTACTTCGGCTCGGGCATCTGGTCGTAGAGCCGCTTGATCGCCGGAGCCATCTTGTCGGTCACCGTGCCGGAGACCACCATCAGGTCGGCCTGCCGGGGGCCGTGCGCGAACGGGATCACGCCCAGCCGGATGAAGTCGTGCCGGCCCATGCTGGTGGCGATGAACTCGATGGCGCAGCAGGCCAGGCCGAAGTTGAAGACCCAGAGCGAGTAGCGGCGGCCCCAGTTGAGCACGAACCGGATCGGCTCGCCGAGCACTCCCGGCAGCTGCACGACCGCCTCCTCCCCTGTCTCCCACCGGACAGTCAACCACAGCCGCCGGGCGCGACCCGGCGGGCCGGCACACGAAGCGTTCTGCCGGGCGTACGCGCGGTGGGACCGGGTCGCCGGCTACGAGGACCCGCTGGCCTGGGTCCGCCGGGTCGCCTGGAATCTCGGCCAGCCCGACGGCCGGCGTGCGGCTCACCGTCGACGGCCGGGAGGGCACCAACCACCTGCTGGCGGTCGACCACGGCGACGTCGACTCCGACGGGGCCACGGAGACGGTGGCGCTGGTGCGGTGCGCGTTGGGCACCGGTGGCCCGCAGCAGGTGGTCGCCTTCGACCGCGACGCCCGGGGGCGGGTGGTCACGGTCGGGCGGGTGGTGGCGAGCAGCATCGACACACCGCGGTGGCTGATCGCGGTCGACGTACGCGACGACGGTGTGATCCGGGTAGAGGTCGGCGAGATCCATCCCGGTGGAGGCTGGCCGGGCGAGTGGTCGCAGCGGCAGTGGCGGGGTTACCGGTGGGACGGGGACTCGTTCGGGCAGGTGTCCGGGCCGACCGCCTTCGGGCCGAATCGACACCGGGCGGACGTCGCGGTCACCGCCACCGACCTGGTGCTCGCCGACGCGCCCGACGGCTCCCGCACCGGCAGCGTCACCGTCCGGGTCCGCAACACCGGCGACGTGCCGGTGGCCCACGTGGCGCTGCGGATCGACCTGCCGCCGGCGCTGCGCCCCGACGGTGCGGGCTGGGCGGCCTGCGGCAACGACCCGGGGACCACCGCCAGGCCGGTGACCTGTGACCTGAGCCGGCTGGCCGCCGGTAGGGAACACCGGCTCACCCTGAACTTCCGGGCCGCCGCCGGGAGCGAGGTCGGCGAGGGGACGGCCGAGGTGGACGTGCGGCCAACGGACGAGGGGTTCGACTTTCTGCCCGACGTCCGCCCCGGCGACAACACGATTCGGATCGGTTACCGGTGACGGGCGGGGTGCGGGGGTCCGGCCCCCGCACCCCGCCCCGGTCCGGTCGCCGCCCGGCGCCGGCCCGAGCCGGGGTGGGGGCCATTCACCAGGCCGGACGTTGCAGCAGGCTCACGAACTCGACCAGCAGCCGCTCCCGCAGCGCCGGCGGGGCGGCGTCGAGCAGGGTGTTCACCACGGCCATCCGCCGCGGCGCCGGCCCACCCGGGGCGACGGCGTCGGCCGCCCCGGAGGCGGATGTCGCCACGCCCAGACCGAGGCCGGCGGCGAGCCCGGAGACCGCCTCGGGGGTGAGCGCCTTCGGGGTCAGCGAGGTGACCAGCGCCCGCAGTTCGGCCGGGAGCCGGACCGGACCGGCGGACCGGGCCGCCGCCACCGCGCCGGCCAGTGCCGGGCCGAACTCGGCCACCCGGGGCGCGACGGAGGCGGTCACCGTCAGGTGCACGCTGGGCGGCAGGTCGGCGTACCGCAGTTGCGGTTGGGTGTGCCAGCCCCGGGCGGTCAGTTCGTCGACCAGTACGAACAGGTCCAGCTCGGGATCGGTGGTGGTGAAGCAGACCACGGTCGACTCCGGCTCGGCCATCAGCCGCAGACCGTCGACGCCGCGTACCGCCGCGGCGAGGGCGGCCACCGCGTCCCGGGTGGTGGCGGCCAGCCGCAGGTAGCCGGCGTCGCCGAGGTGCCGCAGGGTGGCGTACGCGGCGGCGATCGGGCCGCCCGAACGGGTGGAGGCGAGCACCGGGTTGACCATCGTGTACCCGGGCCAGTCGGCGTACGCGAAGTACTGGGCGGCGCGCAGCGCCGGGTCACGGTGCAGCAGCACCGACACCCCCTTCGGGGCGTACGCGTACTTGTGCAGGTCCACCGAGATCGAGGTGACCCCGTCGACGGAGAGGTCGAACGGCGGCACCGGCGCGCCGAGTCGGCGCAGGTAGGGCAGCGTCCAGCCGCCGAAGCAGGCGTCCACGTGGCAGCGCGCCCCGGCCGCCGCCGCGACCGCCGCGATCCCCGCGACCGGGTCGACGACGCCGTGCGCGTACGAGGGGGCGGAGCAGGCCACCAGCACGGTCTCGGGGCGGATCGCGGCGGCCATCTCGGCGACCGCCGGGCGGAGCGTGACCGGGTCGACGGGGACCGTGTCGAGGGCGACCCGCAGCAGGTGGGCGGCCTTGGCGAAGGCGGCGTGCCCGCTGGCCGGCACCACGATCCGGGGCGCGGCGAGTTCGGGCCGGGCGTCCCTGGCCGCCTTGACGGCGAGGATCAGCGACTCGGTGCCGCCGCTGGTGACGCTTCCCACGACGTCCGGGGCGGCGCTGCCCGGGCCGCCGCCGAGCAGCCGTGCGGCGGCGGCGACCAGCGCGTTCTCCATCGCCAGCAGGGACGGGAAGGCGGTCGGGTCGAGCCCGTTGACGTGGGCGCTCTGCGCGTGGGCGGCGGCGGTCAGCCCGTCCAGCCCGGGCACCGCCGGGTCGTAGACGTAGGCGAAGAGCCGCCCGCCGTGGGTGGGCCGGTCCCGTGCGCGCAGCGCCTGGATCTCGGCCAGCACCTCGTCGGCGCTCCGCCCCTCCTCGTCGATCACGCGGCGTCCTCCGGGTCGGGGTGCAGGGTCCAGCCGCGCAGCAGCAGCACCGCGCCGCCGACCAGCAGGGCGGGTAGCACGCTGAAGCCGAGCAGCACGCCGAGGCGGGCGGTGCCGGACTGGGCCGCCGCGGTGCCGGTGTCGGAGGAGACGTAGCCGGTGAGCGCGAGCACCAGGCCGTAGATGCCCGGGCCGAGGGCCAGCCCCAGGGTCTCCCCCGCCGTCCACAGGCCGGTGAAGACGCCCGCCTGCCGCCGACTGGTGCGCGCGGTCTCGTCGGCCACGCAGTCGGGAAGCAGGGCGAGGGCGAAGACCTGCTGGCCGGCGTACCCGACGCCGAGGAGCGCGACCACCGCGTAGACGGCGGCGGCCGGGAGCACCGGCGCGGCCGCCAGGGCCGCCGCCCCCAGGGCGAGCAGCACCGACGCGGCGACCAGCGCGCTCCGCTTGCCGACCCGGGCGCCGGCCCGGGTCCAGATCGGCATGACCAGCAGCGCCGGCCCGACGAAGCAGGCGAACAGCAGGGTGGGGCCGTTGGCCGGGTCGCGCAGGATCTGGTCGGCGAAGTAGCTGACCCCGGCGAGGATGGTCGCCACCCCGGCGGACTGGATCACGAAGCAGAGCAGCAGCGTCCGGAAGGGCCGGTGCCGGCCGGCGACGGCGAGCTGGCCGCGCAGCGACGGCTCGGTCTCGGTCACCACGCCGGCGGGCGCGGCGCGGGTGCCGAGGAACGCGCCGAGCGCGCCGAGCGCGATCAGCGCGGCCACGAACAGCCCCATCCAGCGGTGCCCGGCGACACCGTCGCCGCCGGCGGTCACCACCATCGGGGCAACCGCGCCGGAGACCAGGATGGCCAGCGCCAGCACCGCGATTCGCCAGCTCATCATCCGGGTACGCTCCGCCGGGTCGCCGGTCAGCTCGGCCGGCATCGCCACGTACGGCACCTGGAAGAAGGCGTACACGGTGGCGGTGGCGAGGAAGGCGACCGCGACGTAGGCCCCGGCGGCCGGCCCGCCGCCGAACGGCGCGGCGAAGATCGCGGCGAACAGGGCGGCCAGCGTCAGGCCGGCGCCGAGCAGCCACGGCCGGCGTGGCCCCCAGCCCGATCGGGTGCGGTCGGAGATCCGCCCGGCGACCGGGTTGACCAGCACGTCCCACGCCTTCGGCAGGAGCACCAGCAGGGCGGCCACCCCGGCGGCCACGCCCAGGGTGTCGGTGAGGTACGGCAGCAGCAACAGCCCCGGCACGGTGCCGAAGGCGCCGGTGGCGAGCGAGCCGAGCGCGTACCCGGCGTGCACCCGGCGCGGCAGCGGCTCCGCGACGGCGGGCGACGGGTTGGCTTCCGCCGGGGGCGCGTCCATGCGGCCGAATGGTACTCACGTTATGACGTGGGTCACATCCCCTCTTCCGGCGACCAGCTCGCCTCGGCCATGTCCACCCCGGCGGGGCGCAGGGGGCAGCCCTCGGCGCGCAGCCGGGCCCGCGCCTCCACCTCGTGCCCGGGCGGCAGCCGGCCGGCCGAGGTCACCACCCGGTGCCAGGGCACCCCGCCGCCGTGCCGGGCCATGATCGCGCCGACCAACCGGGCCGAGGCCCGCCCCGAGCGCTCGGCGAGCGCGTCGGCGACCGCCCCGTACGACATCACCCGGCCCGGCGGGATCCGCTCGACCAGGGCGAGCACCGCCTCGACGTACTCGTCAGGTGTCACGGGCTGCCACGATATGGGAACGCGCCGAGGCGCGGGAGGACCGACCGCGCAGAATGGTCGGGTGCGCGAAGCAGTCACCCAGGCCCGGCGGATCGTCGTCAAGATCGGTTCGTCCTCGCTGACCACCGCCGCCGGCGGGCCGGACGACGCCCGGGTCGAGGCCCTGGTGGACACCCTCGCCGCGCGCGCCGCCGCCGGGTGCGAGGTGGTGCTGGTCTCCTCCGGCGCGATCGCCGCCGGCCTGGCCCCGCTCGGGCTGGCCCGCCGCCCCCGCGACCTGGCCACCCAGCAGGCCGCCGCCAGCGTCGGGCAGGGCCTGCTGATCGGCCGGTACGCGGCCGGCTTCGCCCGGCACCGGCTCACCGTCGGGCAGGTGCTGCTCACCGTCGACGACGTGACCCGCCGGGCGCACTACCGCAACGCGTACCGGACCCTGCGCAAGCTGCTCGACCTGCGCGCCGTCCCGATCGTCAACGAGAACGACACGGTCGCCACCGAGGAGATCCGGTTCGGTGACAACGACCGGCTGGCCGCGCTGGTCGCCGCCCTGGTCGACGCCGACCTGCTGGTGCTCCTGTCGGACGTCGACGCGCTCTGGACGGGTGACCCGACCCAGCCGGGCAGCACCCGGATCAGCGAGGTGCACGGCGAGGGCGACCTGGCGGGCGTCGACGTCGGCGGCGCCGGCCGGGCCGGCGTCGGCACCGGCGGCATGGTCACCAAGGTGGAGGCGGCCCGGATCGCCACCGGCTTCGGCATCCCGGTCGTGCTGACCGCCGCGCCGCTGGCCGCCGGGGCGCTCGCCGGCGAGCCGCTCGGCACGTTCTTCCACCCGAGCAGCCGCCGCCCCGCCGCCCGGCTGTTCTGGCTGGCCCACGCCACCGCGCCCCGGGGTCGGCTGCACCTCGACCCGGGTGCGGTGCAGGCCGTGGTGGGTCGGCGCAAGTCGCTGCTGCCGGCCGGGATCACCGCCGTGGACGGCGCGTTCACCGCCGGCGACCCGGTGGACCTGGTGGACGCCGACGGCGCGCCGGTGGCCCGGGGCCTGGTCAACTACGACGCGGTGGAGCTGCCGGGGCTGCTCGGCCGCTCCACCGGAGAGCTCGCCGCGGCGCTCGGCCCGGCGTACGAACGGGAGGTCGTCCACCGCGACGACCTCGTGCTGCTGTGAGGAGTGGACGGATGAGCGGGCGTCAGCGAACGAGTCATCGAGCCAGCGCGGCGGTGCCTCATGGCGGCACGGAGCGCGGCGGAGGGCGGGCATGAGCGTCAGCGAGCAGGCCCGCCGGGCCCGGGAGGCGGCGGGGAAGCTGGCCGTCGCCACGCGTACCACCAAGGACGCCGCGCTGCACGCGATGGCCGGCGCGCTGGTGGCGCGTACCCCGGAGATCCTGGCCGCGAACGCGACGGACCTGACGGCCGGGCGGGAGGCCGGGCTGAGCGCGGCCGTGCTGGACCGGCTCGCCCTCGACGCGGGCCGGGTGGCGGGCATCGCGGACGCGCTGCGCCAGATGGCCGCGCTGCCCGACCCGGTCGGCGAGGTGGTACGCGGCTCGACCCTGCCCAACGGGCTGGAGCTGCGTCAGATCCGGGTGCCGTTCGGGGTGGTCGGCATCATCTACGAGGCCCGCCCCAACGTGACCGTGGACGCCGCCGGCATCTGCCTGAAGTCCGGCAACGCGGCGCTGCTACGCGGCTCCTCCTCGGCGGCGCACTCGAACGCCGCGCTGGTCGCGGTGCTGCGCGACGCGGTCGCCGGGGCCGGCCTGCCGGCGGACGCGGTGCAGTTGCTCGACTCCACCAGCCGCGACTCGGTCAAGGAGTTGATGCGGGCGCGCGGCCTGGTCGACCTGCTGATCCCGCGCGGCGGCGCGTCGCTGATCCGCACCGTGGTCGAGGAGTCGACGGTGCCGGTGATCGAGACGGGTGTCGGCAACTGCCATGTCTACGTCGACGCCGCCGCCGACGTGGCCAAGGCCGTGGCGGTCACCCTTAACGCCAAGACACAGCGGTTGTCCACCTGCAACACGGCCGAGTCCCTGTTGGTGCACGCCGACGTGGCGGACGCCTTCCTGCCTTCGGTGCTGGCCGCGTTCGCCGAGGCCGGGGTCACCGTGCACGGCGACGACCGGGTGGCCGGCTACTCCGCCGCCGTCGTCCCGGCCACCGAGGAGGACTTCGCCACCGAGTACCTCTCGGCCGACATCTCGGTCGCCGTGGTCGACTCGTTGGACGCGGCGGTGGCGCACATCCGGCGGTACGGGACCGGCCACACCGAGGCGATCGTCACCGACTCCCAGCCGGCGGCCCGGGAGTTCGTGGCCCGGGTGGACGCGGCGGCCGTGATGGTGAACGCCTCCACCCGGTTCACCGACGGCGGCGAGTTCGGTTTCGGCGCGGAGATCGGCATCTCCACGCAGAAGCTGCACGCCCGGGGCCCGATGGGCCTGCCGGAGCTGACCTCCACCAAGTACGTCGTCACCGGGGACGGTCACCTGCGCTGAGCCTCCGCCGTGGACGGGGGCTGGCGGGGTCGCCTCGGCTCGCTAGGCTGGGGTCCGGTTCGCACGCGGCCAGCTCTGGGGAGGCGGCATGCTGGGTGAGGACGCCCTGGAACAGCAACTCGCGCAGGCCCGGGTGGCTCTGCGGGAGGCACAGCGCACCGTCGCTGCGCCGGAGCGGGTCGAGTCGGTGGCCGAGGCCGCCGACGGGCGGATCAGGGTCAGCCTCGGCCCCGACGGGCGGTGCAGCGCGGTCGAGCTCGATCCCCGGGTGTTGCGCGAGGGTTCGGAGTACCTGGCCGAGGAGCTGCGCCGGGCGGTGAACGCGGCGCTCGACGGGCAGTCCGAGGCCGTCACCGGCACCGAGCCGATGCCGGACCTCGCCGCGATGACCGTGACGCTGGAACGTCTGCAGGACCAGGGGCTGCGGCAGATGCGGGAGATCAGCGCCACGATCAGCGACACCATGCGCAAGCTCCAGCGGCGGAGCTGACCGGTGGAACCGCTCGAGGTGGACGTCGACGCGCTGCGCCGGGGCGCGGACCAGCTCGCCCAGGCCAGGGAGAACGTCCGCGCGGCGTTCGAGGCCTTCCAGGCGGCGGCCGGCGGCTACGCCGACGCCTTCGGCGGCGACGAGATCGGCATGCTGCTGAGCGTCGGTCATCAGGCCTGCGTGGAGGCGCTCGCCGAGTGCGTCGGCACCAACCTGGCGGAGCTGGACAGCTACGTGACCGGCCTGAAGGGGATGGCCGACGGCTACCGGGAGGTCGAGGAGGGCGTCGCCGCCGCGTTCCGTTCGATCCTCGGCAAGCTGGGCTAGGGAAGGAGCCGGCGTGGGTCTGACGCTGCCGGGGGAACTCGCCTCGCTGCTCTCGATGCTCGGGTACGACTGGCCGGAGTCCGACGAGACGGCACTGTTCCGGCTCGCCGGCGAGTGGACCGGCATGGCGGGCCGGATCGAGGGCTCGGTCGCGCAACTGGAGTCGGCGGCGCGGGCGGTGTTGGACACCAACCGGGGCGCGAGCTTCACGGCGTTCGCCGGGGAGTGGAACGACAGGGAGTCGGCGGCCCGGAACATCGCCGACGCCGCCAATCCGGCGAACGTCATCGCGATCGGGCTGATGGCCGCCGCGGGCGTGGTGCTGGCCCTGAAGATCAACGTGATCATCCAGCTCGTCGTGCTGGCGATCCAGATCGCGCAGGCGATCGCCACCGCGGTGGCCACCTTCGGTGCGTCGCTGCTCCAGATCCCGATCTTCAAGACGATCACCGGCCTGATCATCGACCAGCTCATCGGCATGGCCGTGGACACGGTGCTGAATGGCTAGGAAGCGGACCACCCCGCCCCGGCAGACCCAGGCCAAGGGCGCCAAGATCCTCTCGGCGTACCTGGAGAACGCCGACGTCTTCCGTACCGCCAAGACGAACGGCACCACCCCGCGGGGCCCGGCGGTGCTGGTACTGAGGAACCGGCCCGACTTCGACAAGCGGGACTTCGACCGCAAGGCGAAGGACCTGGTCCGGCTCGGCCAGGAAGGGCGGTTGAGCAAGGCGAAGTCGGACCGCACGGCCAACAACGTCCACGACCGGAAGAAGGGCACCCGTACCCGCACCAACGTCTTCCGTGACCGGGTGATCCGACGGCTGACGAAGAACGAACGGCTGACCCAGCAGCACGGCACCCGGGAGACCAACCAGTACCTGGCCAACAAGGCACTCGTCGACCGACTCTACGGCGGCCGGGGGCCGATCCGGGCGCGGGGCGAGGGGCTCGACCCGGACCACATCCACGAGCTGCAACTGGACGGAGAGGACGCATACGCTAACCTCAGGCTGATGGACGCCTGGACGAATCGCCAGATAGGCAGCGACATCGCCACCGCGCTGCGGGACGTCCCCGAGGGCACCCGCGTCATCGTGAAGCTGGTCCCGTGACCGCCCCCGACCCGGCCGTCCTCGCCCGCATCCGGGAGAAGCTGGCCACGCTCGGGGAGCTGGCGGCCGAGCACGACTCCGGGGTCGTCATCGAGGGCCCGGCGCCGCTGGAGCCCATTCCCGACCTGCCCGGGGTCGCCGAGGTCTACAGCCTGTTCGGCCGGATCGAGGGCGACAACTTCCGGTTCCACGCGCCCAAGGAGATCACCAGCCCGCAGGCGTGGGCGGCGTTCAGCGTCGACCCGGACGACCCCATGGGCAGCCCGCTGACCGTCGGCTACGAGCTGGCCAGCGTGCCGCGTGGCCTGCGTGGCGAGATCCGCGGCGGCGACCCTGTCTACCTCGACCTCGAAGACCTCGACGTGTACTACATGGAGTCCAGCGCCTACGTCTACCAGTACGAGCATCCCGACGAGGACGTGGAGTTCACCGTCATCGCCCCCGACGTCGCCACGTTCTTCGACGAGCACGTGCTCGGTCCCCGCTACCCGGATCTGGTGGCCACCGTTCTCGGCCCCGCCGCCGCCGAGGAACGGTCGCGCAGGGGACGGCACGCCGGTGAGTACGCCGACAACTGGCGGCGGCTGCTGATCGAAGCCGGCCTGTCCTCCTGACCCTTCGCCTGCGGTCCGAGGTATCCGAAACCGTCATCCCGAGATTGCGGAGGAACGTCGATGTCAGCCGACCCCCGGTTCCGTGCCCTGTGGAGCTCCGACGAGCTCATCCCGTACCCCCGGGAGGCATGGCTGGAGGGCGGTTTCAGTCCGGACATGCTGCCCGTCGGCGACGAGATCCCGCTCGACGTGGCGGTCGTCTTCACCGCGTTCCTCGAAGGCGACATCGAGCTGTACGACACCATCCAGCTGACCACCGAGGACGGTTCGCTGGACATCCGGCTGATCGTCGTCGGAGCGGTCGCCGACAACACCGACCTGCTCTACGTGCTCGACCCGCGGACCGGGGAGATCCTCCAACTCGACCTGGCGCGGCAGGACGTCCAGCCGGTGAACAGCACCTTCCGCACCTTCGTCGAGTTCCTCTACCAGTTCGCGCTCTTCGTCGAGGCCGACGAGGGCAAGCCGGGCCGGGCCGGGCGGGCGGAACAGCTACGTACGGTGCTGGAGAGCATCGACCGGGCGGCGTTCACCCCGGACGGCTGGTGGCCGCTGGTGATCAGCCAGCTGAAGTGACCACCGGGCGGCAGGCCCGGATCGCCCTCAGCGTGGTGTGCACGTCGAACTGGTGCCCGTCGTCGCTTTCCCAGCCGCCGTCGCTGCGCTGGGTCTCGGCGAGCCGCCGGCGGGCGGAGACCAGCAGCCACTGTTCCTCGCCCACCTCGACCCGGCGCAGGGTCGCGGCCAGCCAGGCCACGTCGGCCGGAGACATCGTCGGCACCCGCTCGGCCAGCACCGCCTGGACTCGCGCCGACTCGTCGTACATCGCCTGCCGGTGCAGGACCGCCGCGCTGAGCCAGCCGGCGGGCAGGAAGGACGGCCAACTGCCGTCCGGGGCCAGCCGCGCGGCCAGCGCCTGCGCCGCCGCGTGCACCACCCCGGCGTACGCGCCGCCGACCCGGTGGTCGAGCGGCCCGGCGGCCCGGGCGTCGAGCCCGGCCACGGTCAGCCAGAACCCGGCGTACGCGGTGAGGTAGAGGTGAGCCTCGGGGTCACCCGGCCGGGCCCACTCCGGGGCGACCCCGGCCAGCCTCCGGTCCTCGTCCCAACCGCCGTCGGGCAGTTGCCGGGCGGCGAGCCAGTCGAGCGCGTGCCGGGCGGCCGGGCGGTTGAGAGCGCCCAGGTCGTCGAGCTCGGCGAGGCGGAAGCAGGTCGCGTCGACCGACGAGGTCTCGCCGTCGAGGACGGCCGGCCACCCGCCGTCGGGCGACTGCCCCGCCTCGGCCGCGTCGAGCAGCCCGGCGGGGACCGGCGCGCCGGTACGCAGCCGGGAGAGCCGGGCGCGGTCCACCGCGTCCCCGTTCGCCACGACGAAGCCGATCGCCGCCTCCAGATCCACCACGGCAGAGACGCTACCTGCGACAACGCGAATCCACCTCCGGCGGACGGCCGGCTTGCGCGTCCGCCGGCCGGCTCGACGGGTACCCGTACCACGCCCTGCTCCGCCGCCGTGACGCGACAGTCACGGCAGGTGAGTTTCGCGATGGTGGCAGCAGAGCAAAGCAGGTGGGGTGGGGTTCCCCGGGGGGCCGGGCGGTCGGTGACCGCACGGACCCGGACGCGGGTGCGCCACCGCCCGGACCGGTCGGTCAGTACGCGGGCAGCGACGGGTCGATCTGCTTGATCCAGGAGAGCACGCCGCCCTGGACGTGCACGGCGTCCCGGAACCCGGCCGCCTTGAGCGCGGCGAGCGCCTCGGCGGAGCGGACACCGGACTTGCAGTGCAGCACGATCTGCCTGTCCTGCGGGAACTTCGCCAGCGCCTCGCCGGAGATGATCTCGCCCTTGGGGATCAGGGTGGCTCCGGGGATCCGGACGATCTCGTACTCGGCGGGCTCGCGGACGTCGACCAGGAAGATGTCCTTGCCGGCGTCCTGCCACTCCTTGAGCTCGGCGGCGGTGATGGTGGCGTCGACGACCGCCTCCTGGGCCTCCTCGGACACCGCGCCGCAGAAGTCCTCGTAGTCCTCCAGCAGGTCGGTGACCGTGGGGTTCTCGCCGCAGAGCACGCAGTCCGGGTCCTTCCGAACCTTGATCTTGCGGTAGGTCATCTCCAGGGCGTCGTAGACCATCAGCCGGCCGACCAGCGGCTCACCGATCCCGGCGAGCAGCTTGATCGCCTCGTTCACCTGGATCGAGCCGATCGACGCGCAGAGCACGCCGAGCACGCCGCCCTCGGCGCAGGAGGGCACCATACCCGGCGGCGGGGGCTCCGGGTAGAGGCAGCGGTAGCAGGGGCCGTGCTCGGCCCAGAAGACCGACGCCTGGCCGTCGAAGCGGTAGATCGAGCCCCACACGTACGGCTTGCCGAGCAGCACCGCCGCGTCGTTGACCATGTAGCGGGTGGCGAAGTTGTCGGTGCCGTCGACGATCAGGTCGTACCGGGAGAAGATGTCCCGTACGTTGTCCCGGTCCAGCGCCGTGTTGTGGATCTCGACCGTGACCAGCGGGTTGATCTCGCGGATCGACGCGGCGGCGGACTCGGCCTTGGCGCGGCCGACGTCGGAGACACCGTGGATGATCTGGCGCTGGAGGTTGGACTCGTCGACGGTGTCGAAGTCGATGATGCCCAGCGTCCCGACTCCGGCGGCGGCCAGGTACATCAGGGCCGGCGAGCCGAGACCGCCGGCGCCGACGCAGAGGACCCGGGCGTTCTTCAGCCGCTTCTGCCCCTCCACCCCGACGTCCGGGATGATCAAATGGCGCGAGTAGCGGCGGATCTCGTCAACGGTCAGCTCGGCGGCGGGTTCGACGAGCGGGGGCAGCGACACGGTGGACTCCCCGGGATCGGCTGGTGGCGAACCGGGCCATTGTCGCTCGCTCCCCCGCCGATCGGCCATGAGCAGGGACACGCCGCCCGACATTCGGGAGCGGGAATAACTCAGACCCCGTCGGTCGGCGCACCCTCGTATCGAGACCCACCGACGTAGGGCCAGGCGTTCGCGACACAGCCGTCCAGGCCGTACGTCTGCTGCTGCATGACCGGCGCCGGCTCCCCGGGCCCCGGGCAGGCCTGGTGCCGCTCACCGAACTCGTGCCCGACCTCGTGGTTGACCACGTACGCCCGGTAGGTCTCCAACGGGGCGCCGTAGTCCGGCACGGCCTCCATCCACCGGGCCAGGTTGATGATCACCTGGCCGGGCAGCCGGCACGAGGTGTACCGCTCGGTACGCAGCCCGCCGACGGCGCACATCCGCTCGGAGGTGGCCGGGGTGGCCAGGAAGACCGTGAAGTCGGCCCCGACGGCCTCGGGCACCCGCTGCACTCGCAGCTCCCCCGAGCCGATCCAGCTACGCGGGTCGCCGAGCACCTCGTCGACGGCAGCGGCGAAGGCGTCCACGTCCTGGCCACTCCCCTCCTCCACGGCGACCCGGTAGCGGCGCAGCGGGCCGTCGTGACCACGCACCGGCGAGCGCCCGTTGGCGGCGGTGAACCGACCGGGGCCGCCGGTGGGGTACCCGGCGGCGGCCTCCGGCTCGCCCGCCCCCCGCCCGTACCCGGTCGGCGCGGCGGCGGGTGGGACGGCCGGCGGCGCGTCGGGGCGCAGCACGGTCACCGCGGCGGCCGTCGCGCCGACCGCCACGAGGACGCCCAGCGCCGTACGGCCGCGAGGCCGGCGTCGCCGGGCCCGACCGGCGGCGAGGTGGACCGGGTCGACGGCGGGGCGCGTAACCCGGTCGGCGGCGGACGCCGACCGGATGGGCTCGGGTGACGGGAAAGCGTCCACCTCGCCAGCATCGCAGACCAATCGGGCATACAACTGCTTTTGCCGCAGCTATCGCGAAGATGTTTCACGGGCGCGTA
Organism: Micromonospora sp. KC723; assembly: GCF_004348595.1. Classification (GTDB taxonomy): domain Bacteria; phylum Actinomycetota; class Actinomycetes; order Mycobacteriales; family Micromonosporaceae; genus Micromonospora. The sequence goes on along the minus strand of NZ_SMKD01000027.1, from coordinate 31,969 downwards.
CGGGCTCAGAGGGCACGCCCCCGGTACCGCCTCCCGCCCAGGTACGGCCACGGGTTCGCCGTACACCCATCGAGGAAGAGCGTCTGCTGCTGCATCACCGGGGCCGGCCGGCCCCTGCCGGGGCAGCGTTCGTGGCCGTGGCCGAGTTGGTGCCCCACCTCATGGTTGATCACGTAGAGGCGGTAGCGGGACAACGGCACGCCGGCCCGGACGTAGTGCGGCACCGACCTGCGCCACCGGTCCAGGTTGACGATCACCTTCCCCGGCGCCCGGCAGGACGTGTACGGCCGGCCCCCCACCCTGATGTTCACGCCCCCCGCCAGACACATCCGCCCGGCCGTCTCCGCGGTCGTCAGGTAGACGGTGAAGTCGAACGCCTGGCCGGGGCCGGGCGGCACCCGGCGCAACCGCAGCTCACCCGAGTCCACCCAACTGCCCGGGCCGGCCAGCGCGACCTGCACCTGATCGGAGAAGTCCCGCACGTCCTCACCGGAACCGTGCTCCACCGCCACCCGGTACCGCTGCACCCGCCCGGCCCGGCCGAGCGTCGGCCCCGGACGGTCGTCGTACCCGAAACTGCCCTTCCCGGCGGCCGGCACCGGACCCGCGACCTGGAGCACCGGGGCGGTGTCGGACGCGTCGGACGTCGGGGTGGCGGCCGGCGGCGACCCCGGCAACGGCGACACGTCCACCGCCCCCGGCGCGGACGCCGCCGCCCCCGCGACGAGCGGCGCGGGACCGGGGCCCGGACGGCCGACCGAGACGGCCCCCCCGGCCCCGGCGGCGACCGCGAGAGCGGCGGCAAGCAGCACGGTCCACCGACGGCGGACCGCGAGCGAACGGTCACGGTGCACCGGACGCGGACGCCGGTGGCGGCGCGGGAGGATCTCGGCCATCCCGCTCAGCCTGCCACGCCCGGCCGCGACACGCCGTCACTCCACTCCGAGAGCAGGTGCAGGACGGCGCGCGCCACCGTACGCGGCACCTCCATCTGGGCCACGTGCCCGACCCCGGCCAGCATCATCAGCCGGCTGTCCGGGATCACGCGGGCCGTCTGCGGCGCCACCCGGACATCCACCAGCCGATCCTGCATCCCGCCGATCACCAGGGTGGGCGCCCGGATCGACGCGGCGATCCGCCACATCGAGTTCGGACCCGGCAGGTACGACCGTAGGAAGCTGGAGACCAGCCCACGGAACGTACGCACGTAGGCGGCGGCGTAGTGGGCGGCCTCGTACCGCACCCGGATCTCCTCCAACGCCTCCTGCCGGCGCTGCTCGCTGATCCGGCCCAGGTCGGCCACGCACGCCTCCATCGCCTGCCGGGCCATCTCCTCGGGAGCGGTCTGGGCCAGCCGCCACGCGGCCAGCCGCTCACCACGTGGAATCGCCAGCAACGGCAGCATCCGGCCCTGCACCGACCGGTGGAACCCGAGGAACGGGAGCGCCGGGGAGACCAGGGTGAGGGTCCGCACCAGATCGGGACGCAGCCCCGCCACCTGCACCGAGATCGCCCCGCCCAGCGAGTTGCCAAAGAGGTGCACCGGCCCCCGCCCGGAATGCTCGATCCAGCGCATCACCCGCTCGGCGAAGGCCGCGATGGTGTAGCTGCGTCCCGGCTCGCTGCGCCCGAAGCCCGGCAGGTCGATGGCCTGACCCTCGAGCCGGCCGGCGAGCAGCCCGGCCAGATCCGTCCAGTTCTGCGAGGAGCCGCCCAGCCCGTGCACGTACAACGCCGGCTCGGCGTCCGAACCGGTGGCCGGGGTCTCCCGCACGTAGGTGACGGCGCCGTCGAGGCGTACCTCCCGGCCAGGCCAGGGCGGCGGGACGTGGTGCGGGGGCAGCAGATGGTCGGGCCAGAGAGCGGCGCGCTTCATGCCTGCCAGTCTTCCCCGTACGGCCCCCGCCGACACCGCCGCCGGCTCAGGCGAGCAGCGCCTCCAGCCGACGGTTCACCGCGGCCAGCGTGGCCCGGACCACCGCCTGCCGGGGGTCACCGGCGACCAGCGCCGAACCGGCGAGCTGCTCGACCCAACCCTCGCAGACCAGCAACACCACCACCGTGGCGACCTCGCAGTTACCGAAGGGCACCACCGCGGCGTGCTCGACGAAACACCGCCCCCGCTCGCCCGCGCCGTCATCGCCGCGCAGCAGGCGGTCCACCGCCGCCGCGGCAGCCACCGCGCAGAGCCGCAGGACGTACCCGTCCACCGCCGGCCCGGTCGCGTGCCCGGCGGCGGTCTCCTCGCCGGCGAGCAGGCGCACCTCGACGGTGGCGTCCAAGCCGAAGGTGCTGACCTGGACGTGGTCGATCACCACCCGGGGGCCCGGCACGCCGCCGGTCTCCAACGGACGGGAGGGCGCGGTCTCCGTCGTGGTCATCTGCCCGCCCGAGTACGACGTGCCGAGCGTCACCGGGCTGCCGGGGGACGCCCCGGCGGGCTCCTCCACGCTGGCCCGGCCCCGGTGCACGGCTGTCCGCCTGCGGCGGGGCACCCCGACGACCGGGTCGGGCTCCTCCTCCGGGCCAGGCCCGACGGGCTGCCCACCCGGGCCCGAGCCGATCCCCCCGGGCGTCCGGTCGGCCCGCTCCGGCGGCTCGGACAGCCGGGACCGGCCAGCCGGCACCGACCCCGGCTCCGGGGGCCGGGCGTCGGCGCCCGGGGCGGCGGCGCCGGACTCCGCGCCGGACGAGGCACGTGGACGGCTCTCCGGCGGGCGCGGTTCCGCGGTGTGACCCGGCGCCGACCGGCGGCGCACCGGTGCCGGGGCGGGCGCGCCGGGCAGGTTCTGCGGGGCTGCGGCGAGCCCCATCCGCTCCTGGAGCAGGCGGGCCACCAGCCGGCTCACCTCGGCCGCGTCGGCCCCGTCGGCGAGGTCGAGCCGGAGGCTGTGCGCACCGGCCGGGGTACGGCGCAGCGCGGCGTCCCGCACGCCGGCCACCTCGCGTACGGCGTCCAGGATGGCGTTGACGTCGAAGCCCTCCGGCCGTTCGCGCGGCGGGGCGGGCTCGTCGTCGCGGCGCAGGTGGGTGGCGATACGGGCGAGTTCCGGGGTCTCGGCGGGTGGATCCACGGTGGGCGGCTCCGGGACGACGGGCACGTCCGGCTCGGCGGGAACGCGCTGCGGCAGTACCGCCGCGCCCTGGCCCGGCGTCCCGTCCGCCGGGACCGGATCGGCCACGGGCAGGGGCTCGGGGGCGGAGCGGCGGGCCGCGTACGGGGGTGCGCTCGTCGGGACGGGCGCGGGAGACGTGGGGTCGAGGCGGCGCGGCCCGCTCGTGGCGGTGGCCGTCGCGGCGCCGGAACCCGCCGGGGTCGGCGGGTGGCCGGGCAGGTCCGCCCCGGCGGCGGGTGCTGCGGGTACGGATCGGAGGTGGACCGGTCGGCCGGCCCGCTCGGTGGGGGCCTCGGTGGGCCGATCCCCCCCGTCGACGGGCGGCCCGCCGGCAGGCGCGTCGGCGGGTGGCTCGCTGCGGGACGCCACCCCGGCGGGGGACTGCGCGGAGGAGTCGGCCCAGGTCGGCCGGTCGGCGGAGCGGCCGACCGGCTCCGGCCTCGACTCCGGCACGGAGCGGGTGACCTCGTAGGGCCGGGGCGTCTCGGCGCGCACCGGCTCGTAGGGCCGAGGCGTCTCGGCGCGCACCGGCTGGTACGGCCGGGCCGGCTCGGCGCGCACCGGCTCGTACGGCCGGGCCGGCTCGGCCGACCACTCGGCGGGCCGCTCCCCCCGGGGGCGGCGGCCGGGCGGCGGCTCCTCCTCGCGGGCCCACGGCGGCGCCCAGCTCCCGCCCCAGCTGGGGCGGTTCCAGCTCGGACCGGACCAGTCCGGCTCGTCGGCCGGGCGGCCCGGCGTGGGCGGAACGGCAGCCGGCTCCTCCCCGACGGACTCCGGGGGAAGGCGGTCGGCCCAGGACGGCGGCTCGGTGGCGGTCGGCCCTGCCTCGGCGCGGTCGGCCCAGGACGGCGGCTCGGTGGTGGGCGGGCCGGTCTCCGCGCGGTCCCGGGGGGCGCGGAAACCGGGCGGCACCTCGAAACCGGACGCGGCGGTACCCACCGGCGGCAGCTGCGCGTCGGGCGGCGCCGAGGAGGGGAGGCTCCCCTCCGACCAGCCACCCGACCGGGGCGGGACGTCGGAGGAGTGCCGGGCGGCGCCGGCGTCCGGGTCGGCCGGCCGGCCGGTCTCCGGCGCCGGCCGCTGGAGGGGTACGGCGAGCCGGTCGGCGTCGACGTCGTGGCGCGGGTCGGGCGCGGACCAGGCGGACGCGGTGGGCGGGGCGCTGACCGGAGCGGCGCGGCCGGCCGGCGCCTCCTCGCCCGGATGGCTCATACCGTTGGCGCGGGACCGCCCGTTACGTGGGGCAGGTTCGCCGTCCGGCCGGGGGTCGGGCAGGGGCGCGGGCAGGTCACCGTAGCGCGGGGAGGAGGCACCCCACCCGGTCGGCTCGGACCGGTGCCAGGGCGAGACCGTCTCGCGGTACGCCGGGGCGTCCGCCCCGCCGGACCACCCGGTCCCCGGAGGTGCCCACCCGCCGCCGGAGCGGGCGGAATCGTCCTGCCGACCCGTCCCGTCACCGTGCTCTCCCGGGGTGGCGGCACCGGGTTGCCCTGTTTCACTCACCGCGCACTCCTTGGTCGCCCCCGCTGAGGCTACCGTGTGGTGACAGTGGCGATAAGTTACGGCGGCGGGCCAATTCCGGGACCGGGCGGTGCCCCAGACCGGTACGGGGTAAAAGTGCCGGCTCGTACGAAGAAACTCGGAGGTTCCCATGACCGCTGTGGGGAACGGTGCGCAGACCGCCGGCAGGCCCACCCGCCTGCCCCGCTCGGCCCGCCGTAAGCAGCTGCTCGCGGCGGCGCAGGAGGTGTTCGTCGCGCAGGGCTACCACGCCGCCGCGATGGACGACATCGCCGAACGGGCGGGAGTCTCCAAGCCGGTGCTCTACCAGCACTTCCCGGGCAAGATGGAGCTCTACCTGGCACTGCTGGACACGCACTGTGACGCCATCGTGGCGAAGGTGCGCGACGCGATGGCCGGGACCAACGACAACAAGGAGCGGGTCAGCGCGTCGGTGCGGGCCTACTTCGACTTCGTCGACCACGAGAGCGAGGCGTTCCGGCTCGTCTTCGAGTCGGACCTGCGCAACGACCCGGCGGTCCGGCAGCGGGTCGAGCGGGTCGAGCAGGGCTGCATCGCGGCGATAACCGACACCATCATCTCGGACACCGGGGTCAGCCGCGCGCACGCCGAGCTACTCGCCTCCGGCCTGGTGGGCGCGGCCGAGACGGCCGCCCAGTTCTGGCTGGCCGGTGGTCGGCAGGTACCCAAGGCGGAGGCGGAGGCGCTGGTGGCGGCGCTGTCCTGGCGGGGGATCGCGAGCTTCCCGCTGCAAGGTGAGTCAGCCTGAACATCCGGCCCCGAGATCGGATAGCCTTCCCATCGGCGGCTCTTTCGCCCACCTGAGGAGGCACAGTGGAGGTCAAGATCGGCGTGCAGTACGCGCCGCGCGAGCTGGTTCTGGAGAGCGCGCAGTCGCCGGCCGAGATCGAGCGGATCGTGACCGACGCCGTCGCCAAGGGCGAGGGCACCCTCTCCCTGACCGACGAGAAGGGCCGGCGGATCATCGTGCCGGTCGGCAAGGTCGCCTACGTCGAGATCGCCGAGGCGTCGCCGCGGGCGGTCGGTTTCACCGTCCGCTGACCCGGTCCGGCCCCCGCGACGGCGCGCGTCGTCGCGGGCCGGGCCGCACCGCCCGTCAGTTGTTGAGGCCGGCCGCGGTCATCCGCGCGGTATGGTGGGCGGTGAGCTTGCCGAACAGCGCCGACACGTCCATCCCGTCCCGCCCGACCAGCGCGACGAGCGCCCCCCGGTCCGCCGCGGCGACCCGCCCGGCCTGGGAGAGCGCCTCCCCGACCAGCCGGCGGGCCCACATCGAGAGCCGGTTGGCCACCCTCGGGTCGACCTCGATCGCGGCTCGGATCTCGGCCACCGCGAACTCGGCGTACCGGGTGTCGTGCAGCACGTCCCGGATCAGCCGCCGGTACGGCTCGTCCAGGTGGTCGGCCATCTCGCCGAGGAAGTCGTCGGTGATCCCGTCGCCGACGTACGCCTTGGTGACCGCCTCCAGCCAGTCCTTCGGCTCGGTCGAGTCGTGGTACGCCTGCAACGCCCCGGCGTACGGCGCCATCGCCTCCTCGGGGACGACGCCGAGCGCGGTGAGCCAGTCGGCGAGCCGCCGGTAGTTGGCCATCTCCGCCGCCGCCATCTCGCTGAGGGCGGCCCGGCGGCGCAGATCGGGCGCGAGTCGCGCGTCGGCGGCCATCCGGTCGAAGGCGAGCAGCTCGCCGTAGGCGACCAGGCCGATCAGGTCGACCACGGCGTCGGGACGTGTCGGGGCGGGCACGAGCGCAGGGTACCGCCTGTCACTGATGACCGGTTTTTCGGTGACCCAGGTCACATTCGATACCCCCGGGCGCGGACCCGCTCACCGGGTTCGGGGGCGTGAATCCGCCGCTCGGGTAGTATGGAGCAGTTGCCGTGGGCGCCGATCTGATCGAAGTCCGCCTCACGGCGCGCGTGCGGCCCGGTCCGGCCCGGCGATGTCGCCCCCGACCGCGTGGCCCGCGCCATACCGATCGCGCCCTGAGGACAAGACGGGGCGCACCACGAGAGGGCACCCCCAGATCCAGATGAGCGAACAGATTATCGACACCACAGAGGGCCAGGAACTGGCCCCGACCGCCCCGGTCCGCCCGGAGGCGCCCACCTTCGCCGCGCTCGGCGCGCGGCCCGAGACCGTCGAGGCGCTGGCCGCGGCGGGCATCACCCGCGCCTTCGCCATCCAGGAGTACGCGCTTCCGATCGCGCTGCGCGGCAGTGACCTGATCGGCCAGGCGCCGACCGGCACCGGCAAGACCCTCGGCTTCGGCGTGCCGCTGCTGGAGCGGGTCTTGGCTCCGGCCGAGGGCGGAGACGGCGTGCCGCAGGCGCTGGTCGTGGTTCCGACCCGCGAGCTGGGCATCCAGGTCGCCAAGGATCTCGCCGCCGCGGGCCGGACCCGTGGCGTGCGGGTGCTGCCGATCTACGGCGGCGTGGCGTACGAGCCGCAGATCGAGGCGCTGCGCAAGGGCGTGGAGATCCTGGTCGGCACGCCGGGCCGGCTGATGGACCTGCAGAAGCAGAAGCACCTGCGACTGGACCGGGTCCGCGCGCTGGTCCTCGACGAGGCCGACCGGATGCTCGACCTGGGCTTCCTGGACGACGTCGAGAAGATCCTGGCGATGCTGCCGGAGGACCGGCAGACCATGCTCTTCTCGGCGACCATGCCGGACCCGATCGTCACCCTGTCCCGGCGCTTCCTGCGCCACCCGGTGACCATCCACGCCGGCCACACCGCCGAGACCGGTCCGTCGCCGCAGACCCGGCAGCTGGCGTACCGCACCCACTCGATGAACAAGATCGAGATCGTGGCGCGGATCCTCCAGGCCGAGGGGCGCGGCCTCACCATGATCTTCACCCGGACGAAGCGGGCCGCCGACCGGGTCGCCGAGGATCTGGACTTCCGTGGCTTCGCGGTCGCCGCCGTCCACGGCGACCTCGGGCAGGGCGCCCGGGAGCGGGCACTGCGGGCGTTCCGCGCCGGCAAGATCGACACGCTGGTCGCCACGGACGTGGCCGCCCGTGGCATCGACGTCAGCGGCGTCACCCACGTCATCAACTACGACTGCCCCGAGGACCAGGACACCTACACCCACCGGATCGGCCGTACCGGCCGGGCGGGGGCGACCGGCGTCGCGGTGACCTTCGTCGACTGGGACGACATGCCCCGCTGGCGGATCATCGACAAGACGCTCGGCCTGGAGATGCCGGAGCCGGCCGAGACCTACCACACCTCGCCGCACCTCTACACGGACCTCGACATCCCCACCGACGTGACCGGCACCCTGCCGACGGCCGAGCGGACCCGTGCCGGGCTCGCCGCCGAGGTCGAGGAGGACCTGGGTGGCCGGTCGCGCCGCGGTGAGGGCGGCCGGGGCTCCCGGCGCGGCGAGGGCCGGGACCGCGGCGAGGGCCGGAACCGCGGCGAGGGCCGCCGGGGCCGGTCCGGCTCCGACGCGCCGGATGCCGCCGGGTCGCCGGCCGCCGAGACCGCCGAGACCGCCGGCGAGGAAGCCACCCGTACCCCGCGCCGTCGGCGTCGTCGCCGGGCCGGCGAGATGGTCGCGGGCGAGCCGACCGCGGTGATCTCCGCCGACGCGGGCGCCGCCCCGCAGGCCGGTGCCTCCGACGACGGCGAGCAGGTGTCGAAGCCGCGTCGCCGCCGGCGTCGCCGTGGTGGCGGATCCGGCGCGGGTACGCCAGCCGAGGCGACCGCCGACTGAGCAGAACGACCCCCGACATCCCCCGCACCGCCACGCGGTACGGGGGATGTTCCCTTTCCCGAACCCTGGCGCGCGGATCGACCTCCGTTCGCGCCACGTCGGGGTTTCCTCGCCTCGCGATACCACGACCGACCGCGAATGGAGTGGGTCGGCCGGGAGGAAGGATGATGGAGCGATGCCGGAACCGTTGGACGCCGCCCTGACCGAGGTACGGGCGCTGCTGCTCGACCCCACGCTGACCCGCGCGGTCGCCGCCGGCCGCCGCCGTGGGCAGCGCCCCTCGGTGGTCCGCGCCGAACTGCGGCCGGTCGTCCTCAAGGCCGGGCCCCGGTTGCAGGTCTCCACGTCCGACGGCAGCCGGCCGTACACGCGCAACGTGACTCCCGGTTCGGAGGCCGGTGCGGCGGTCGACGCGCTGCTGGCCGAGCCGTTCGGCAACTGGCACGTGGAGACCGCCGAGGCGACGCTCCAGCTGAGGGTGACCAAGTCGGGTGAGGCGCAGGTGCACCGGGCGGCGGCGAGCCGGCCGGCGACCGAGCCGGCCGGGCACGACCGGGCCAAGGACTACCTGCTCGACCCGGGTGACCCGATCTTCGCCGAGATCGGCGGCTCGGCCGCCAAGCGGCGTCAGGTGGACGCGTTCCTGCGCGCGCTCGCCGCCACCCTGCCCGACGACCTGGGCGGTTCGCTGCGGGTGGTGGACCTGGGCTGCGGCAACGCGTACCTGACCTTCGCGGCCTACCGCTATCTGGCCCAGCGTGGCCTCGACGTCGAGCTGATCGGTGTGGACGTCCGGGAGGACCAGCGGCGGCGCAACAGCGAACTGGCGGCGCGGCTCGGCTGGGCCAGCCGCGTCTCGTTCGTCGCCGGCACCATCGCCGACGCGGTGGTCGAGCCCGCCCCCGATCTGGTGCTGGCACTGCACGCCTGCGACACCGCCACCGACGAGGCGCTGGCCCGGGCGGTGCGGTGGCAGGCCCGCTGGGTGCTGGCCGCGCCGTGCTGCCACCACGACATCGCCGCTCAGCTGCGCGCTCGGCCCACCCCGGCCCCGTACGACCTGCTGACCCGGCAGGGCATCCTGCGGGAACGTTTCGCCGACGTGCTCACCGACGCGCTGCGCGCCGGGCTGCTCCGGCTGCGCGGTTACCGCGCCGAGGTGGTGGAGTTCGTCGACTCCCGGCACACTCCACGGAATCTGCTGATCCGGGCCCGTCGCGCCGGCGGCCGGCCCAGCGACGAGCAGCGGGACGAGTACCGGGAACTGGTCGACCAGTGGCAGGTCACGCCCCGGTTGGAGACACTGCTCGCCGGGGCCGGGCCGACCGGTTGAGGCGTACGGCTTCCGGCGGCGGGTTGATCGGTCAATCGCTCCGACCCGACGTCGTACTACCCTGAGGGGGCGCACCGACACGCGTCGCGGTTCAAGAAAGGGACCACCCGGCAGGAATGGGCTCCGTAGAGGTTTCACCGCAGATGGCCTTCGCGCGTTTCGTGCGCCGTGCCATCGACGACGCCCGCGACGAGCGAGGCTGGACGGTGAGCGATCTCGCGGCGCACACCGGGGTCGGTCGCTCCACCGTCTTCCGTTGGCTGGCCGGGGACTGGCAGGACTACCCCGAGTTGGCAAAGGTCCGGGGCTTCTGCGCCGCCCTCGACCTGCCCGTCGCGGCGGCGTTCCGGGCGCTCGGCCTGCCGGACGCCGGTCCCGCCCCCCGCCGCCGCGCCGACGACGGCCCGGTCGAGGCGGACGTCCGGGTCATCCTGGAACGGCTCGCCGACCCGGCGGTTCCCGCCGAGGAGAAGCACCACATCCGCGACCTGCTCCGCTACCTGGCCCGCCGCCCGGTCCGCCGGGCCGGTTGACGTCCCCCGCCTCCTGGCTTCCCGGTAGTTTCCCGGACGCTGAAGGACCCGAGTACGGGTGGCTCGCCGGCCGTCGGGTCCTCCCGGCTGGTGCCCGGATAAGGCAGGGCGGCCGTCAGGCGACCGTGACGGTGAACTCGGCGGTACGCACCACGCCGGCCACCTGGAAGTCGAGGTACATCCGGTACCGGCCGGGCCCCGGCACGGTCAACCAGAAGGTGATCGCGTCCCCGGCCGGCACCGCATCCGGGTGGACGTGCAGGTAACCGAGGTCGCCCTCGCGCAACGCGACGAGGTGGCCGTACGCGCCGAGGTAGCGCTCCAGCGCGGCCGGAGCGGTGCCGTCGTGGACCTGGAAGCGCAGCGGGACGGCCCGGCCCACCTCGGGCGCGCCCTGGTAGGCGACAGCGAACCGGTCGACGGTCGCGGTGGTGGCCGGGGCCGGCAGCGGCCGGGGTTCGTAGGCGCCGGGCACGACCAGGTCCACCCCCAGGGTGGCCGGCGTCTGGCGGCCGTCATCGGCGACCGCGGTGAAGTCGGCGTACGCCCGCCAGACGCCGGGCCGGGCCAGCGTCAGTGGCACCGACCAGGTGCCGTCGGGGGCCATGGTGGGGTGCAGGTGCTGGTAGCCGGTGAGGTCCCGGCGTACCACGATCAGGTGCATCGGCTTGTCGTGGACGACGGCGAAGCGGGTGACCGCACGCCGCTGGTCGTCGCGGATCTGGAAGCGGAACTCCACAGCCCGGCCGGCGGGGAACTCGGTGCCCGACGGGGTCAGCGTGTAACCGGACGCGGTGACGGCCAGCCCGCCGGCCGCTGTCGCGGCCTCCCCGCCCGCGCCGTGGTCGTGGGCGTCGGCGCCGGGAGCGTGGGAGTGTTCGCCGCTGACCGTCGCCGCGACACCCGCGCCGGACGGCGTCGTGGGCTTCGGGTTGGCCCGGCCGAGGCCGAAGCCGAGCAGGATGGCGAGCACCAGCCCGCCCACGGTCAACGCGAGCCGCAGGGTGCTCCGGTCCGGCCCGGCACCATCCGCTCGGCCCGGTGCCGCGTCGCCGCCGGGTGAGTCGGGCCGGGCGTCGGGACCTCTCGCGTCGGAGTCGACCGCCGTAACGGATCGCTGCTCGGCCATACGCCCACCGTACCGCCGGTCCCGCCGCGCCCCGGCCGCACGGTGGTCGCCGTGGCGTCCCTCGCAATCCGCTCCGGCCGGGAACTTTCCCGTTCCCACCGGCAACGGGACGACCCGCCGGTCACGGCGGGCGGTCAGCCCGCCACGGCCAGGGCCAGCGGGAGCACGTCCGGGGCGCCGGCCCGACGCAGCAGCCGGGCCACCATGGTCATCGTCCACCCGGAGTCGACCAGGTCGTCGACGAGCAGCACCGGGCCGTCCAGCCCGGCGAGCGTGTCGGCCAGCCCGTCCGGCAGGCTGAAGGCGTCGTGCAGCGCGCGTACCCGCTGGGCGCTGTTGCCGCGCGGCCCGCCGGCACCGCTCGGACCGGTGGGGACGGCGTGGCCGAGCAGCGGCAGCCGGCCGACCGCGGCGATCCGCTCGGCGAGCGAGCCGACCAGCGCCGGGCGGGTACGGGAACCGACGGCGACCACGCCGGCCGGGCGACGCGGCCACCGGTCGTCGCCGTGCGCCCACTCCTTCAGCACGTCGACCACGGCCGCGGCCACGTCGTCCGGGACCGGCGCGTCGGCGGCCTCCGGCCCGACCAGTCCGCGTAGCCGCCCACCCCAGCCGAGGTCGGACAACCGTCCCACGGCCCGCCCGGGCAACGCCTGCTCCGCCGGGGGAATCCGCCCCTTCAGGGGTACGCCCACCGCGTCGAGGCCGGTCGGCCAGAGCTTCTTCGGCGCGATCGCGACACCGGGACGGCCGAGGAAGGTCTGCGCGGCGGCCAGCGCGGCGACGGAGACGTCGGCGGTGAACAGTGGCCCGGCGCAGCGGTCGCAGCGACCGCAGTCGGCCGCCCCCGTGTCGTCGAGGCATTCCCGCAGGTAACGCAACCGGCAGCCGGGCGTCGTCGCGTACTCCCGCATGGCCTGCTGCTCGGCGGTGCGTGCCTGGGCGACGCGGCGCAACCGGGCCTCGTCGTAGACCCAGGGTTCGCCGGTGGCGAGCCAGCCGCCGCGCACCCGGCGCACCGCCCCGTCCACGTCGAGCACCTTGAGCATCAGTTCGAGGCGGGTCCGGCGCAGGTCGACGATCGGTTCCAGGGCCTGGGTGGAGAGCGGCCGGTCGGTGGGCAGGGCGGCGAGCACCGCCCGGACCTGCTCCTCGGGCGGAAAGGCGAGCGAGGCGAAGTACCGCCAGATGGCGGCGTCCTCGGCACCGGGCAGCAGCAGCACCTCGGCGTGCGCGACGGCCCGGCCGGCCCGGCCGACCTGCTGGTAGTACGCGATCGGGGAGGGCGGTGCGCCGAGGTGCACCACGAAGCCGAGGTCCGGCTTGTCGAAGCCCATGCCGAGCGCGGAGGTGGCCACCAACGCCTTGATCTTGTTGTCGAGCAGGTCCTGCTCGGCGGCACGCCGGTCGGCGTCCTCGGCCTGGCCGGTGTAGGAGGCGACCGACCAGCCACGCGCGCGGAGGAACTCGGCGGTCTCCCCCGCCGCCGCGACGGTCAGCGTGTAGATGATCCCCGAGCCGGGAAGCTGGTCCAGGTGGTCGGCGAGCCAGGCCAGCCGGTGGGCCGGGCTCGGCAGGTCGAGTACGCCCAGCCGCAGCGACTCCCGGTCCAGCGAGCCGCGCAGCACCAGCACGTCCGGTCGCCGCGCCGCCGGATCGGCCAGTTCGGTGCCCAGCTGCTCGGCCACGTCGGCGGTGACCCGGGCGTTGGCGGTGGCCGTGGTGGCCAGCACCGGGGTCCGCGCGGGCAGCTCGGCCAGGAAGGTCCGCAACCGGCGGTAGTCCGGCCGGAAGTCGTGCCCCCAGTCGGAGACGCAGTGCGCCTCGTCCACCACCAGCAGGCCGGTGGTGGCGGCCAGCTTCGGCAGCACGCTGTCCCGGAAGTCGGGGTTGTTGAGCCGTTCCGGGCTGATCAGCAGGACGTCCACCGCCCCGGCGTGGATCTCGGAGGTGATCTCGTCCCACTCCTCCAGGTTGGCGGAGTTGATCGTGCGGGCCCGGATGCCGGCGCGGGCGGCGGACTCCACCTGGTTGCGCATCAGCGCCAGCAGCGGGGAGACGATCACGGTCGGGCCGGCGGCGTCGGGGCGTTCCCGCAGCAGCGCGGTGGCCACGAAGTAGACCGCCGACTTGCCCCACCCGGTGCGCTGCACGCAGAGCACCCGCCGCCGGTCCACCACCAGCGCCTCGATCGCCCGCCACTGGTCCTCGCGGAGCCGGGCGTGCTCGCCGGCCAGCCGGCGCAGCACCGCCTCGGCCCGATCCCGTACCGCCGCCCGATCCTGGCTCATCCGGCATTTCTACCAGTTGCCGGGCCGTGGACGGGCCCTGTGCCGACCTCACTGTGGGGCGTCTTCGATACCTCCCTCGACGAGTGCGGCCCGCCTGAGCGCTGCGGGATCGACGCCCATCGCCGCGAGGGCACGGACGGCGGTGCCCTGGGTGAGTGAGCAGACCGCCGCGACGACATGGGCTCCCCGGATGCCTGGCGGGCGCGCCGACTTGGACAGCGTCACGGCCTGCTGCCACACCTGCTGGGCCTGCGGGGTGGCGCGGAAGACCCCGGTGGCCGGCCTGAGTTGCCCACCTGCGGGTGGGGCGGTCTCCGAGGTGGTGATGCCGATGGAGGCCAGGGCGGTCGCGTGCGCCCGCTCGATGGCTTGGCGCAGTGTGCCGGGGTCGGCGCCCACCCGACCGAAGGCGCGGTGGGCGCTGCCCTCCGACAGCCCGGTCGCCGCGACGAGCAGATGCTCCGGTGCGGGCAGGTCCTCTCCGGCGCGTCGGGCCTCCGCCTCGGCATCGGTCAGCACCTGCCGCATGGTCTTGATGTCGCGGACGGCGTTTGAGAGTCCCATCGGGAACCTCCTCCTGTGGACGGGGCTATGACCGGCGTTCCCGGGTCATGGGTGCGAACTTCTTGTGTGCCGCCTGCGCGCTGACGCCGAGGGCTTGGCCTACCTCCGCCCACGTCCAACCCTGTCGGATCGCTTCCTTCACGGCTGCCAGTTCGAGCTGGCCGGCCAGTCGACGCAGCGCGACGACGGCGGCGAGCGCGGCGGCGGGCTGGTCGGGGGTCGGAAGATCGGGAAGCGGCGGCATGTCATCAACTTAGGTTGATAACGCTCGGTCGTCAACCCAAGTTGATGACTACCGTGGTTGCGACGCGGCGCTCTGCGCGTCCTCGGCGGAGACGGTGGATCCGCGGCAGGTGCCCGTTCGACGGAGGCCCCACTGGCGGATCATCGCTCCAGCATCGCCCGTTGTCGGAAGTCGGAGCAGGCACGCCCATGGAAGCCTGATTGAAGCAACTCGATGTCCTGTGCTCCGACTCGACGGGGAGTCGCCGTGCGCTGTGGACGACGACAGGAGGAGGCTTCATGCGCGGACGAAGGTTGGCGACGGCGGTGGCGGCGACGACTCTCGCACTGGGCGGACTGGTCGGGGCGAGCACCCCGGCGGCCGCTGACCCGCAAGGCGGCACGCTTCGCGGGGTCTACTACGACTACCAGTTCTGCCAGAGCTACGGCAGCGAGGGGGTGCAAACCGGCCGGTGGAACTGGTTCTACTGCGAGTACCGCCCCTCCGGCCCCTCCGGCGGCTTCTACTTCCTCTGGACCTTCACCTACTAGGCCGTGCTTGGTAAGGAGTGAGACTGGAAGTCGACGTACGCGGGGCGGCCGGATCGAGCGGGCGCCCCGCGTACCCGTGGAGAAGGGTGACCGTCAGCGGGCCGGCAGGCCGGCGCGGGCCGCCACGGCGGTGTCGGGGTGGTCGGCGAAGACACCGTCCAGGCCCAGGCCGTAGAAGAGTTCGTACTCGGCGGTGACGTCGCCGCGGGCGTTGGGGTCGGCGCCGACGCGGAAGTCGGCGGGCAGGAACTGGTTCTCGGCGCGGAACGTCCAGGCGTGCACGACCAGCTTCTCGCGGTGGGCGTCGCGGACCACGGTGGTCGGCGCGCGGAGCTTGCCGGTGGCGTCCCGGGGAACGATCAGGTTCTTGTTCAGGCCGACGCCGTCGGCGTACCGGGCGATCCACCGCAGCCCGGCGGGCGCGGCCAGGTCGGCGTAGCTGCGCGGGTCGCCGGCGACGGTGAAGTCGTACGGGCGGCCGGTCGCGTCGAGGAGCTGCACCAGCGGCACGTCCACCATCCGGTTCAGCCTGCGCAGGTTCGCCGTCTCGAAGGACTGCACGAAGACGGGCGCGTTCCGGTGCGCC
Source organism: Micromonospora sp. KC723 (assembly GCF_004348595.1). GTDB lineage: Bacteria > Actinomycetota > Actinomycetes > Mycobacteriales > Micromonosporaceae > Micromonospora. The sequence continues at coordinate 16,379 of NZ_SMKD01000027.1, read as the reverse complement.
ATCCTGTTCTTGCGCAGCACCGCCACCAGCGGCTCCTCCAGAGGCAGCCCGATCGAGGCGAAGTAGCTGGGGTGCTTGGTCTCCGGGTAGACGCCGACGGTCCGGCCCCGCTGGCGGCTCTCCGCCCGGGCCAGGTCGATGACCTCCTGGAAGGTCGGCACCTCGAACCGCCCGTCGAAGGCGGTGTTCGCCACCCGCACCTGGGGCAGCCGCTCCTTGGCCCGCAGCGTCTTCAGCTCGGCCAGGGTGAAGTCCTCGGTGAACCATCCGGTGACGGCCACCCCGTCGATGGTCTTCGTCGCCCGGCGGGCGGCGAACTCCGGCCGGACCGCCACGTCGGTCGTACCCGAGATCTCGTTCTCGTGCCGGGCGACCAGCACGCCGTCCTTCGTCGAGACCAGATCCGGCTCGATGTAGTCGGCGCCCATCCGGATCGCCAGCCGGTACGCCTCCAGGGTGTGCTCCGGGCGGTAGCCGCTGGCACCGCGGTGGGCGATCACGATGGGCCGGTGCTCGGCCCGGTCCGCGCGCTCCGCGTCGTCCTCACGGGCGGACGCCGCGCCGGGCACGGCCACGGCCACCGCCAGCAGCGTGCCGGCCAGGCCGAGAGCGGAAAGGGTACGTCGCAACGCCGTCTCCTGTCGTCGATGAGTGACGCCCAGCAGACCGGCTGCGGCTGACCGCGAGTTGGTCCACGTCTGACCAGCGGGTGAACCCTGCGGGATACCCGGTTCATCGACCCGGCGATGCCCGAGAACGGAAGATTGTCTGGTGCGTCGCTTCCTCCGTCATCCCGTGCGGCTGGTGCCGCTCGGCTTCCTGGCGGCGATCGCCCTCGGCACCGGCCTGCTGATGCTGCCCTGGGCCACCGGCGCGCACCGGTTCACCCCGTTCACCACCGCGCTGTTCACCGCCACCTCCGCCATCTCGGTCACCGGCATGCCCGTGGTGGACACCCCGACGTACTGGAACGGCTTCGGCCTCGTCATGATCACGGTGCTCACCCAGGTCGGCGGCCTCGGCATCCTGACCGGCGCCACGCTTGTCATCCTGGTGGTCGCCCGGCAGCTCGGACTGCGCAACCGGCTGCTCGTACAGGCCGAGACCGCCGAGTACGGCATCGGAGACGTACGGGGACTACTGCTGCGCATCGCGGGACTCGCCCTGGTCAGCGAGGCGGTGATCACCGCGCTCCTCGCCTTCCGGCTCTGGTTGACCTACGACTATCCGGCCGGACGGGCCCTCTGGTACGGGCTCTTCCACGCCGTCCAGGGCTTCAACAACGGCGGCTTCTCCCTCTGGTCCGACAGCCTGGTGGGCTTCGCCCGGGATCCGTGGATCTGCCTGCCCCTCGTGGCCGGCACCATCGTCGGCGGTCTCGGGTTCCCGGCGTTGTTCGAGGTGGCCCGGGCCTGGCGCCGGCCCGTGTCCTGGGCGGTCTCCACCAAGCTGACCGTCTGGGGCAGCCTCACCCTGCTGCTGATCGGCCTCGTCGGCCTGCTCGCCGCCGAATGGGCCAACCCGAACACCCTCGGCCCGTACGACTGGCGCGGCAAGCTGCTGTCCGCCCTCACCCAGGACGCGGTCGTCCGGACCGGCGGCTTCAACAGCCTCGACATCAATCGGCTCGACGAGGAAACCTACCCGTTGCTCATCGCGCTGATGTTCATCGGCGGCGGCAGCGCCAGCACCGCCGGCGGCATCAAGGTCTCCACCTTCTTCCTGCTCGCCTTCGTCATCTGGGCGGAGCTGCGTGGCGAACCGGACGTCACCGTGGGTCGCAGCCGGATCGCCACCGCCAGCCAGCGGCAGGCGCTCACCGTGGCGCTGCTCAGCGTCGCCCTGGTGGCCGCGGGCACGGTGGGACTGATCCTGATGACCGAAGGGGTGGCCTACTACCGCGCGCTGTTCGAGGTGACCTCCGCCTTCACCACCACGGGCCTCTCCGTGGGCAGTCCCGCCGAGTACGGCACATCCGGCCAGTTGCTGTTGACCCTGCTCATGTACATCGGTCGGGTCGGGCCGCTCACCCTCGGCTCGGCCATCGCGTTGAACACCCGGCACCGCCTGTACCGCTACCCGGAGGAGCAACCCATTGTCGGCTAGGAACATGGACGACAGCGGCGTCGTGGTCGTCGGCCTGGGGCGGTTCGGCTGCCACCTGGCCGGGTCCCTCACCCAGCTCGGTCACGAGGTGCTCGCCATCGACCGCAGTCCGGACCTGGTACAGCGCTGGTCGGAGCAGCTCGACCGGGTGGTCCAGGCGGACGGCACCGAGGAGGCCGCGCTGCGGCAGCTCGGCGTGGCGGAGTTCCGCCGGGTGGTGGTGGCGATCGGGGCGTCGGTGGAGGCCAGCGTGCTCAGTGTGCTGGCCTTGACCGAGCTGGGCGTGCCGCAGATCTGGGCCCGGGCCACCTCGGCGAAACATGCCAAGATCCTCGCCTCGGTGGGCGCCCACCACGTGATCTTCCCCGAGGCGGAGACCGGCGAGCGGGTGGCGCACCTGATCGTCAGCCGGATGCTCGACTTCATCGAGTTCGGTGACGACCTCGCCATCGCCAAGGTGCCGGTGCCGCAGAGCCTCGTCGGCCGGCGGTTGCGCGAGCTGACCCCGACCGAACGGTACGGGGTGATGGTGGTCGGCGCGAAGCTCCCCGGGGAACGCTTCCGCTACGCCGGACCGGACATGGTGCTGCAACCGGAGAGCGTGCTGATCGTGGAGGGCACCATCGAGCAGGTGCAACGGTTCGCCGCCCCCGGCTGAGGGTCAGCGACCCCGCCGGCGATCAGTCGTCGTCCTCGTCGTCGTCCTCGTCGCCACCCCGGGGCCGCTCGGCCTTCTTCGCCCCCGAGCCCTTCCCCGACTTGGCCTTGGCACCACCGCCGGAGCCCTTCTGGGAGGTCGCGGTGGCGCCGCCCCCGGCGGACGCCTTCTTCGCGGTCGATGTCGCCGGGGCCTTGGCCGGCGCTGTCGCCGGGACGGGAGGCGGCGCCGAACCGGCCACCCCGGACACCTGGACGGCGCAGGCCGTCTCACCCACGTGGAACTGCACCGGCAGCGGGTTGGCCCCGGTGTACCGCCCGTTCAACGCGACCTTCTCCGACGCGCCGGGCGCGAGCGCGGGACGCCCCGGCGCGGGCTGCACCACGACCGTGCGCCCCTGCTGCCGGGCCACTGCCGGGCTGGCCCTCGTCACCGTCTGCCCGCCGGGGAAGACGAAACGCACGCGCCAGTCCCGCAACTCCTCCGTGCCGGTGTTGGTCAACGTCACCTCGGCCGTGAAGTCCTTGCCGGAGTCCTCGCGCAACGCGTACGACACGCCGCAGCCCCGCTGCTGGGCCAGCTCCATCCGGGCCGCGGTGGGTTCCTCCGCTCCTCCGCTGGCCGGGCTCTTCGACGTGACTGCCCACATCGCTGCGGTCACCGCGACCAGCCCGGCCGCGGCCACCCCGGCCTCGACCCCGCGCCGCCGGGCCCCCGCCCGCCGGGTGCGGGTACGACCGGGAGACGACAGCGCGTCGGTGTCGGCCGACCACGGCAGGATCGTGGTGCCGGCGGCGGCCAGCAGGGCCGGATTCCCGCCCACCCCGGGCGCCGGGGAAACCGGCACTGCCGCGACCATGCCGGCCGCCTCGGCCAGCGTACGAGCCACCTCTGCGGTCGCCGGCCGGTCCTCGGGCCGCTTGGCCAGGCAGCGCCGCACCAGCTCCGCCACCTCGTCCGGGAGGCCGGTCACCTCGGGCATCGGCTCCGGATCGTGGTACATGTGCGCGCGGAGCATCTGGGTGGTGGTGCTGGCCTGCCAGGGCAGCCGACCGGTGAGCATCCGGTAGAGCAGCAGCCCCACGGCGTACACGTCGGTGGCCGGGGAGACCTGGCCCTTGTCCAACCGCTCCGGCGCCAGGTAGGCCGGCGTGCCGAGCAGCGCCCCGTCCGGGTCCTGCTCGCTCTCACCAACCAGCGCCGAGATACCGAAGTCCACGACCTTCACGCCGGTCGGGGTGAGCATGACGTTGCCGGGCGTGACGTCCCGGTGCACCACCCCCCGGGCGTGCGCGGTGGCCAACGCCGAACTGACCTCAGCTCCGATCGCGACCGCCTCCCGCCAGGGCAACCGGCCGTTCCGCCCGAGCCGGCCGGTCAGCGGGCCGCCGTCGACCAACTCCATCACGACGTACGGCACGGTAAGCCCGACCTGCTCGGACTCGCCGTAGTCGTACACGTTGGTGATGTTGGGGTGGCAGAGCCGCGCGGCGGCCTGCGCCTCCGCCCGGATCCGGTGCCGGAACCCCCGGTCGCTGGCCAGCCGCGACGCCAGCACCTTCACCGCCACCTGGCGGCCGAGCACCTCGTCGTAGCCGCGCCACACCACGGACATGCCGCCCGCGCCGAGCTGCTCGATCAGCCGGTACCGCTCACCCAGCAACTGCGCGCCGTCCCGGTTCGCTCCACCCATGGTCGGTCGTGTTGCCCCCGCCCCGCCCCGCTACACCTGGGTAATCGGAATCGGTCAGGTAATCACCTGATCAGGCGGTCGCGAGCAACTGGTCCACCGGAGCGTAGTCATCCGTGAGCACCAGGGCGTCATCGACGAACGCGGCCAGCGCGCCGCCGGAGAGCAGGTCCGGAACCGAGTCCAGGTCGCCGAGGCGCTGACCGAGCGCGTCCGACGGCAGCGGCGCGTCCGAGGCGACGATGAGGAAGTTCGACCCCACCGCGCCGGCGAGCGCGTCGGCCGGCGCGACCAGCGCGACGTGCCGGAACTCGGCCGCCACGGTGGCCACCTCGCTGCGGATGAACCGCCCCGGCGGATAGTCGATGACGTTCTGCACGTACAACCCGCCGGGCCGGAGCACCCGCCGTACCTCGGCCGCCATCTCCCGGGTGGCCAGGTGCCAGGGCACCACCAGGTGTCCGAAGGCGTCCCCGACGACGAAGTCCCGACTGTCGGTTGGCTCGGCGGCGACCAGCATCCGGGCGTCACCGACCACCGCCCGCAGCTCCGGCCCCGGACGTACGCCCAGCTCACGCCGGTCCAGATCGACCAGCCCACCGTCGATCTCGAACACCAGGTTGTGGCTGCCGGGCCGGGTGGCGCTCAGGTAGCGGGGCATGGTGAACCCGCCCCCGCCCAGGTGCAGCGCGTCCAGCCGCCGGCCCTCCGGCGCCGCCACGTCCGCCGCCGCGCCGATCCACTGCGTGTACGCGTACTCCAGGTGGGTGGGGTCGGCCAGGTCCACGTACGAGTGCTGGGCCGAGTTGAGATACAGCACCCGGCCGGAGGCGCGCGAGGGGTCCACCGCCACCCGGGCGCAGTGGTAGGCGGTCTCCACGTCGCACGGGTTCGGCGCGACCGCGCCGAGCCCGGCGCCGACCAGCCCGAGCACCGCCAGGGCGGCCTTCACCCGGCCCGGACCGGCCCGCCCGGCACCCTCCTGCCGGCGCAGGTAGACGCCGAGGGCGAGGCCGGTGACGCCGAGCAGCGCCGCCAACGCGATCAGGATGACGGTGCTGGGCAGTGCCGCCACCAGCACGAAGCCGGTGCCCAGGGTGGCGCTGATCCCGCCGAGGGTGCCGATGCTGGACAACCGGCCCACCACCTGCCCGGTGCGGCGCAGGTCGGCGAGTTGGAGCTTCACCACCAGGGGGGTGACCGCCGACAGCAGGGCCGCCGGCACGAAGACGGCCGCCGCCACGAGCAGCAGGATGGCGCTGGCCGCCCCGCCCCGCAACACCTCACCGGCGTACCGGACCACCGGCAGGGTGACCGCCGAGGCGATGCCGGCCAGCACCAGCGCCGGGGCGAGCAACGGACGCGGGTCACGCCGGTCGGCGAGCCAGCCGCCGGTCCAGGCCCCGTACGCGATGGCGGCCAGCGCGATGCCGATCACCGAACTGGTCACCTGGAGGGTCACCCCGACGTACGGGCCGACCAGACGTAGCGAGACCGTCTCCAGCACCAGCACGGCACCGCTGGAGAGGAAGACCAGGAACGCGGCGAGCCCGTTGGGCAGCGCGCGGGAGGCGGCCGGCGTGGGCGCCGGATCGACCATGACGTCGGAGGATGAGCTGCTCACCGTCGCGATGGTACGCAGCGTTCCTGGGCCTCCGACTCAGTTCATCGAAAGATGAACATGGTTTGTGTGGTCGGCGGCCGGACTGCCGGAGCCGCTGTACGCCCGCCAACCGGTGTTGGGCAGCCAGATCTGCCGGTACCAGATCACGTAGAGCACGCCGAGCCGGTCGGCGTTCTTCTGCAGGTAGTTCGCCAGGCTGTCGCCGTACGCCTTGTCCCCGCCGGTCGCGGTCTCGTCCTTGAAGGTGCTGGTGGCGGCGGAGAAGTCGCAGGCCCGGCCCTTCGGGTGTTCACCGTCGCCGCCGGGGCGGAAGCACTTGACGTACCGCTTGTAGCCGGCGGCCTGGGCCTGCCGGAGGGCGTGCAGGGTACGCGGGGTGATGCATCCGTCGGTGGTCGGGTCGTTGACCGAGCAGGACTCCGACGGCCAGGAGCCGTCGGAGTTGCGCTTGGCCGGGGCGGCCGAACGGGCACCGCCGCGGAAGCCCGCGCTGGTGCCGGAGCTGACCGTGGCGAGCGCCTGCTCGGCGTCCCGCTTCCGCTTGGCCAGCGCGGCGACCTGCTTCTGCTGCTCCCGCACCTCGGCGTCGATAGCCAGCTTGGCCTGCGCCGCGGTCTCCTTCGCGGTGTGGTACTCGCGCAGCCGCCGGGCGTCCCGCTGGCCCATCACGTCGAGTTCGGCGGCGCGCTGGAGGAACACCTCGGGGGTGGCGCTGTTGAGCAACGCCGAGGCCGTGGTGAGCCGGCCCAGCCGGTACGACTGCGCGGCCACCTCGCCGACCTGGGCGTTCAGCCCGACCAGCTGTACCTCGACCGCCTTCAGCTCGTTGGTCAGCTCGATCTGGCGGCGCTTGGAGTTCTCCAGCTTCGCCTTGGCCTCCAGGTGGCCCTTGGCGGCGGCCTCCAGTGCGTCGCGCAGCTTCTTCGTGCCACCCTCGTTGGGTTCGGCGGTGGCCGGTACGGCACCGCCGCCGAGCAGCAGTGCCAGCACGGCGAGCAGCACGGTCAACGGCCGGCGCACCCGCGAGCGGGTGATGCTGGTCCTGGGCACGAAGGTGTCCTTCCCTCTTCCCACGGGGCCGGTCGACCCCGGCGCGGCGATCCCGCCGGCTGCTCGGGCCAACCGGCGGATGACCGCCGGTCACGATACCGGACACAGCCGGGTTGACCAGGCCGGCGACCCCCGAGGCCATCGATCGCCCACGCCACGCAGGGATGCTGTCGCGCACGGTGACCAACCGTGATCCACTTCGTCTGCGTCGGGTGGTGCCGGACCCCGCTCGCCACCACGGCGGGCGGATCGCGCCGCGACCCGTCGGATCAGTGGTCGAGGAGGGCGGCCCGCGCCGTGGACCAGGTGGCTTCGTCGGCGGCGACGAGCAGCCCCGGGCGGTCGTCGCCGGGATGGTAGTCGGCGCCGTCGAAGCGGCGGGCCACCCCGCCTGCCTCCCGCACCAGCAGTACGCCCGGCGCGTGGTCCCAGGGCAGCGTCCGCCAGAAGAGCACGAACCGGTGGTCGCCGGTGAGCAGGTCCAGGTACTCCCGGCCGGCACAGTGCTGGCCGGGCAGCAGCTCGCCGAGCCGCGCCCCGCCGGCCTCGACCCGGGTACGAACGGCCGGAGGCAGGTAGCGGGTCATGGCGGTGCCGCGCATCCTCCCGTCGGGCGGCGCGGCGACATCCGCGGCCCGCACCGGCTTCCCGTCGAGGCGGGTGCCCGCACCGAGGCGGGCGTCGGCGAGGACCCCGGCGAGCGGGTCGAGCACCCAGGCCCCGGTCATCTCGCCGTCGGTCAGCAGCGCGACCATCAACGCGAACGGCGACCGCCCGACGGCGAAGTTGTTGGTGCCGTCCACCGGGTCGACCAGCCACACGTCACCGCCGCCGCGCAGGTGGCGCAGCAGGTCGGGATGCTCGGCGACCGCCTCCTCGCCGACCACCACCGAGCCGGGCAGCAGCCGGCGCAGGGCCTCGCTGATCCGCTCCTCGGCCCGCCGGTCGGCGACGGTGACCAGGTCGCCGGGGGCCTTCTCCACGATGTCGGCGTCGTCGAGCCGCCGGAACAGGGGCAGCACGATGTCGGTCGCGGTCTGCCGCAGCAGTTCCCCGACGTCGTCCCGCAGCCGGTCAGCCACGTGGCGGAAGCTTGACCACGCTGACGAAGAACTCGTCGATCTGCCGGACCACCGAGATGAAACGCTCGAAGTCCACCGGCTTGGTCACGTAGGCGTTGGCGTGCAGCTGGTAACTGCGCAGGATGTCCTCGTCGGCCTGGGAGGTGGTCAGCACGACCACCGGGATCCGGCAGAGCTGGTCATCCTTCTTGATCTCCTCCAGCACCTCGCGCCCGTCGCGTCGGGGTAGGTTCAGGTCGAGCAGGATCAGGTCGGGCAGCACGGCGTCGGCGTACTGCCCCTCGCGCCGCAGGTAGGCCAGCGCCTCGGCGCCGTCGGAGACAACCGTCAACCGGTTGCGGAGCTTGTGCTCCTCGAACGCCTCCTGGGTCATCAACACGTCACCCGGATCGTCCTCCACGAGCAGGACCTCGATCGGGCTGTTGCCGTCGGTCGGCGCCGTCATCCCACCGTCTCCCTCATGTCACCCGTTGTACCCCGCTCCGTCGTCCCGTCCGGCGTGTCGTCGTCCGCCGCGCCGTCCGGCTGTCGGCCGGCCGGGTTCGGTCGGTCCACCGCGTCGGGAGTGTCGCCGGTCCCCGCCTCGTCAACGGCGGCCTCGGCCGTCGCCGCCTCGACGTCCTCCGGGCGGGCCGGGAGGGTGAACCGGATCGCCGTACCCTCGCCGACGGCGGTGTCCACCCAGACCCTGCCGCCGTGATACTCGGCGATCTTCTTGACGATCGCCAGTCCGATGCCGGTGCCGGGGTAGGCGTCCTTGGAGTGCAGCCGCTGGAAGATCACGAAGATCTTGTCGGCGAACTCCGGTTCGATGCCGATGCCGTTGTCCTGGCAGCTGATCTCCCACTCGTCACCGACCAGCCGCGCCGACACGTGCACCTTCGGGGCGACGTCCGGCCGGCGGAACTTCACCGAGTTGCTCACCAGGTTGGCCAGCAGGTTGGTCAGCAGCGGCTCCTCGCCGCGGATGGTCGGCAACCGGTCCCAGGTCAGCTCGGCGTCGGCGTACTGGCGGGCGGCCTCGGTCTGCCCGGCCACGTCACCCATCACCTTGTCCAGGTCGACCTCGGTGAAGCCGCTGGTGAGCCGGCCGATCCGGGAGAAGGCGAGCAGGTCGTTGATCAGGCGCTGCATCCGCTGCGCGCCGTCGACGGCGAAGGCGATGTACTGGTCGGCCCGCTCGTCGAGCTGCCCGGCGTAGCGCCGTTGCAGCAGCTGGCAGAAGCTGGCCACCTTGCGCAGCGGCTCCTGGAGGTCGTGCGAGGCGACGTAGGCGAACTGTTCCAGGTCGCGGTTGGAGCGGGTCAGCTCCTCGGCCTGCTTCTGTAGCTGGCTGTTGACCCACTCGATGTTCTGGCGTGCCTCGCGTACCTCGTCGAGTTCCCGGGCGATCTTCTGCCGCATGGCCTCGACGTCCACCGCGAGCTGGCGCAGCTCGGGTGGACCGGACCCCTCGATGCGGTGCTGGTAGTTGCCGTTCGCCACCTCACGGACCTGGAGCACCAGCCGGGTAAGCGGGCGCATCACCACCCGGTCCAGCGAGACCACGGCCAACGCGCCGGCCACCACGACCACCGCCGCCGCGATGATCAGCAGCAGGACCAGCAGGTCGCTCGTGTGGTAGATCTGCTCGGCGCGTCGCTCCCGCTCGGCGTAGATCAGGCTCTGCAGGGCGGTGACCGAGTCCCGGACCCGGGCGAACTCCTGGCGGGAACGGTCGGTGATCAACGCCTGCCCGGCAGCGGCGCCGGACCGGTTGGTCGTGTCGATGACCGGCTGGGCGGTACGAACCCGCCACTCGTCGGCCCGCGCGTGCACGGTGTCGAGCTGCCGGAGCATGTCCGGATAGTGGCGCAGCAGCTCACCCATGCTGCGATAGAGCTCCTGCTCCCGCCGGATCCCCTCGGTGTACGGGGTGAGGTCCGCCTGCTGGCCGGTCAGCGCGAAGCCCCGCACCGCCGTCTCCTGGCTGATCAGCACGCCGAGCAGTTCCTGCGACTGCGCCCGGGCCGGCCCCGTCTCCCGGAGCACCGCGTCGGCGTGGCGCTGGTTCTGGGCCGCCACCACGGCCTCGGCCACGGCGAGACCGACCAGCATCGTGCCGACCACCGCGAGCAACGCCAGCACACGCCGGCGCAGGGTCCATCCCCAGCGGTACGAGTTCACCGGCCACCGCCACGGGTGACCAGCAGCATGGCGACGTCGTCGGCGAGCGGGCCACCGTTGATCTGCTCCGCCCGACCGACCAGCCAGGCCGGCAGCTCGGCGAGCGACACCGCCTGGTTGGCCGGATCCTCCAACAGACCGGCGAGCCCCGGCACGTCGAGCCGGTCGTCGCCGTTGCCCACCCGCCCCTCGATCAAACCGTCGGTGTACATCAACAAGGACCAGTCATCGGTGTCGAACTCCAGGTCGAACGCAACGGGTCGGCGGGGTCGTACGCCGAGGAGCAGGCCGCCGGGCGCCGGAACCGGCGCGACCTTGCCTCCGGAGAGCAGCAGCGGCGGCGGGTGCCCGGCCAGCCGGACGGTGGCGCGGTTGGCGCGCAGGTCCAGCCGCGCGGTGGCGACGGTCGCGAAGATCTCCTGGAGCCGGCGTTCGCTCATCAGCACCTGCTCCAGCGCGGGCAACACCTCGTCGTCGGGCACGCGGGCCAGGATCAGCGCCCGCCAGGCCACCCGCAGCTCGACGCCGAGCGCCGCCTCGTCCACGCCGTGTCCGCAGACGTCGCCGACAATCAGGTCGACCCGGTCCGGTTGGGTCTGCACCACGTCGAAGAAGTCCCCGCCGATCAGAGCGGCGTGCCGGCCAGGCCGGTAGAAGGTGTGCACCGACACCTCGTCGGTGGACATCAGCGGCTGTGGCAGCAGGCCACGCTCCAGGCGGGCCGACTCGGCCTGACGCAGTTCGACCTCGCGCAGCCGGCGGGCGTTCTCGTCGGCCCGCTTGCGTTCCACGGCGTACCGCAGCGCCCGGGTCAGCAGCACCCCGTCGACCTGTCCCTTGACCAGGTAGTCCTGGGCACCCTCGGCGACCGCCACGATGCCCAGGTGCTCGTCGGAGCGGCCGGTCAACACGCAGACCGCCGCGCCGCTGGCCATGTCCAACACCTTGCGCAGCCCGTCCAGGCCCTGCGCGTCCGGCAGCCCGAGGTCGAGCAGGACGCAGTCGACCCCGGCCATCCGCTGCCGCGCCTCACTGAGGCTGGCCGCGACCAACAGGTCGATCATCGAGTTGGTCTCGGCGAGCAGTTCGCCCACCAGGAAGGCGTCACCCTCGTCGTCCTCGACCAGCAGCACCCGTAGTCGTTCGCCGGGCGGCAGGTTGGGGTGACGCCCGAGGCCGCCCTGCGGGTACGGCGCCATCGAAGGCCCGGCCAGGCCGGGCCCCCGATGCGGCCGGGTCACCGCCGCGAGACGCGGGAGGTCGCTGGTGATGTCGGGCTCCTTCCGAGTGCCCTGCTGATCCTGTATCAGACAACGGTCGCACACAACACGACCGTGGCGGCACGGGCGTACCCGGGCAAGGCCGTCACACGGTAAGCGTTCGGGCGGGCATACCGGGCCCACGTTCCCGAGCGGCCGGGGCGGGGTCGCCTGTCGCGGGCGCGGATGTCACGAACCGCCGCCGGCCGGACGAACCGCCTCGCTCGACCATGCCTGCCCTACTTCCACCGGAAGTGGACGAAGAGACGGCCGAAGTTCTTCGAGTCCTTCTCGACCCGGTGGTAGAGCTGCTTGACGTCCTTCTGGTCGAGGAACCGCAGCACCCGCTTCTTGAGCTGGCCGGAGCCCTTACCGGGGATGATCTCCACGAGGGTGGCCTTCTTCGCCACCGCCTCGTCCATGATGCCGCGCAGCGCCCGGTCGATGTCGTGGCCCTTGTTGAAGATGTCGTGCAGGTCCAACTTCAGCTTCATGCCGCGCCCACCGCCCGGTCAGGTCCCATCCGACCATGGTATTCCGGCCCACCGCACCGCCCGGGCCACGCAACGACCCACCGCCTCAGCCGCGTCGGAACAGCCCCGTAGGGCTGCCCCGACGCCTGCGCATGCCACGCGCGGAACTCAGCGACCGCCGCTGACCCGGCTCTCCACCCGACGCAGCGCGGTCGCGTAGTCGTCGTTGCCGGAGTGCATCGCCGCGGCGATACGCAGGTGCCGCAGCGCGTCGCGGTAGCGGTTCAACCGCTCCAGCGTCCGCCCCAGAACATGGTGCGCGTAGTGGTCGCTCGGGTCCCGGTCGACCAGCTCCCGCAACTGCGCCTCGGCCCGGTTGAGCTGGGCCGACTGGAAGTAGGCGCGGGCCAGAAGCTGGCGCACCGAGGAGTTGCCCGGCTCGGCCTCGACGATCGGCTCGAGCAGCCGGGCCGCTCCGGTGGGGTCACCCGCTTCGAAGAACATGGCCGCCCGCCGGTAGTCCGCCAGAAGATCCATCCCGACCCACCTCCTCGTGTCGTACCGCCCTTTGGTCGACGCTGGCACAACACCGGCCGTACCGCGAGTGTTCCTCCGGTGGCTATCGCGGGTCAGAGGGTCGGGTCGTACCGGTCGGCGATCAGCTCCCAGGCCCGGACACCCCCGACGATGCCGGCCGTGTTGGGCACGACCACGACGTCGTCGCCCATCCGGGCCACCTGTTCGGAACGGATCAGGCGCGAGTTCCCCCCACCCAGGTACAGCCGGTCCCAGCGGAACACCGGCCGCAGGCCCTCCACCACCTGCCGGATCCGCCGTGACCAGAAGGCGTCGCCCAGCCGGCGGCGCTCCGGCTCCCCCACGTACGTGTCGTAGGTGGTGCCCCAGCGCACCGGCGCGTGGGACAACTCCAGGTGCGGGGCGAGCGCGCCGCCGTCGAACAGCGCGCTGCCCAGACCGGTACCGAGGGTCAGCACCAGTTCACAACCGGTCCCGGCCACCACCCCGGCGCCGTGTACCTCGGCGTCGTTGAGCACCAGCGCCGGCAGCCCGAAGGCGTCGGCGAGCGCGCCCCGGGCGTCGTACCCGGACCACTCGGCGAGCAGGCCCGGGTCGACCCGGCTGCGCGGGCCGGACCGGGTGACGTAGTGCGGGGTGGCCACCACCACCCCGTGCCGGATCATGCCGGGCATCCCCACCGTCACCCGGTCCGCAGCCGGCAGCCGCCCACCCAGCTCCAGCAGGGTCTTGACGAACAGCGCCGGAGGCAGCGGGTACGGGGTGGGCACCCGGATCGGTCGGGCCCGCATCGTGCCGGCCCCGTCCAACACCGAAGCCTTGATCCCGCCGCCGCCGCAGTCGATCGCCAGAGTGGTCACCACGGCAGTGAGTCTGCCTCGCGCTTCGGCAGACGGTGACGCGGGGCGGATATCCGGCCGGTCGGGCGGCGCCTCCCCGGTAGGCTCGGCTCCCTATGAGCGCCACGTTGATCGCCAAGGGTCTCGCCGCCGGCCACGGCGACCGGCTTCTCTTCTCCGATCTCGATCTGGTCGTCGCCCCCGGCGACGTGGTCGGGCTGGTCGGCGTCAACGGGGCCGGCAAGTCGACGCTGCTGCGCACGTTGGCCGGACTACAGCCGGTCGAGGAGGGCTTCGTCACGCTGAGCCCGCCCACCGCCACGGTCGGCCACCTGCCGCAGGAACCGGACCGCCGCCCCGGGGAGACGGTCCGCGACTTCCTGGCCCGGCGTACCGGTGTCAGCGCGGCGCAGGCGGCGCTGGACGCCGCCACCGAGGCGCTCGTCGCCGGCGCCGCCGGCGCGGACGACACGTACGCCGAGGCGCTGGAGCGCTGGCTCGGCCTCGGCGGGGCCGACCTGGCGGAACGCGCCGAGCAGGTCGCCGCCGAACTGGGGCTCACCGTCGACCTGGACCACCCGATGACCGGCCTCTCCGGTGGCCAGGCGGCCCGGGCCGGGCTGGCCTCACTGCTGCTCAGCCGCTACGACGTCTTCCTGCTCGACGAGCCGACCAACGACCTGGACCTGGCCGGCCTGAAGCGGCTGGAGGAGTTCGTCACCGGGCTGCGCGCCGGCGCGGTGCTGGTCAGCCACGACCGGGAGTTCCTCACCCGAACGGTCACCCGGGTGCTGGAGCTGGACCTGGCCCAGCAGCAGATCCGGCACTACGGCGGCGGTTACACCGCCTACCTGGAGGAGCGGGAGGTGGCCCGCCGCCAGGCCCGCGCCGAGTACGAGGAGTACGCCGACACGAAGGCGGCACTGGAGGCGCGGGCGCGGACCCAGCGGGCCTGGATGGAGAAGGGCGTGCGCAACGCCCGCCGCAAGGCCACCGACAACGACAAGTTCGTCAAGCACTTCCGGGGCGAGACCAGCGAGAAGCAGGCGGCGAAGGCCCGGCAGACGGACCGGCTCATCGAACGGCTGGACATGGTGGAGGAGCCCCGCAAGGAGTGGGAGCTGCGGATGGAGATCGCCGCCGCACCGCGCGCCGGCACCGTCGTGGCCGCCCTGCGCGGCGCGGTGGTACGTCGGGGCGACTTCACCCTCGGCCCGGTGGACCTCCAGATCGACTGGGCCGACCGGGTGGCCATCACCGGGGCGAACGGCTCCGGCAAGACGACCCTGCTGGCCGCGTTGCTGGGCCGGCTGCCGCTCGACTCCGGGCACGCCTCGCTCGGCCCCGGCGTGGTGGTCGGCGAGGTCGACCAGGCACGCGGGCTGTTCCTCGGCGAGCAGCCCCTGCTGGACGCGTTCGGCGCGGCCGTACCCGAGCTGACCCCGGCGGAGGTGCGGACGCTGCTGGCCAAGTTCGGCCTGCGCGCGGCGCACGTGCTGCGGCCGGCGGCGACCCTGTCACCGGGCGAGCGGACCCGGGCGGCGCTGGCCCTGTTGCAGGGCCGGGGGGTCAACCTGCTGGTGCTGGACGAGCCGACCAACCACCTGGACCTGCCGGCGATCGAGCAGCTGGAGCAGGCGCTGGCGCACTATGCCGGCACACTGCTGCTGGTCACCCACGACCGGCGGATGCTGGAGGCGGTACGCGTCGACCGGCGGCTGCGGGTCGACGCCGGACGGATCGCCGAGGACTGACCCGTGCCGACCCGGTCGCGCCGGGTGACAATGGCTCCATGCTCAAGTGGGAGTACGCGCTGCTGGTCCGCCGCCGCCAGCCGGCCACCGACGACATCGGCTGGGAGATCGTCTTCGTCTGGTACGGCCCGGACGGCTCGATGGTCGACGTGACGCCGTACGGCGACACCGCGCTGGCCCACCTCAACCGGGCCGGCGACCAGGGCTGGGAGCTGGTCGCCATGAGCGAGGACCCGTCCCTGCCGGGCAACAACGAACTGCACCGGTACCACCTCAAACGGCCGAAGACGGCGGCCCCGCCACGGCAGCGGATCCGCGGCGTGGGCCGGACGGTCCGGCGGACGATGTCCGGTTGAACGACACGGGGCCCGGAGCCGGCGCGCGGACCACCGGCCGGGCAGGCCGGCATAGCAGGCCGGAATCCGGGTAACGGCGGCCCGGGAGGTGGCCATGGTCGCGCTGGCGCAGACGCCGCCCTCGGCCGAGCGGCTGCGGGCGATCGACGGGTTCCTCGCGGAGGCCTGGGCCGACCAGGCCCGGCACGACGAGCGGCTGCGCGGGCTCGCCGTCGAGGTGCGGTTCGACCGGGGGGTGGCCCACCTGACCGGCGAGGTCGCCGGGGCCGCCCAGCTCAGCCTGGTCCGGGAGCTGGTCGGCCGACTGGCCGGCGTCTTCGGCGTCTGGGACCGGGTCCGGGTCGCCGGACGCGACCCGGTGGTGGTGGACCTGGGCTGCGGAGGCCAGAAGCAGTACCCGTCCAACCTGGGGTTGGACATCTTCCCGGCGCCGGGGGTGGACGCGGTGGCGGACCTCAGCCGGGCGCTGCCGTTGGCGACCGACTCGGTCGACGCGCTGTTCGCGGTGCACATCCTGGAGCACCTGATCGACTTCCTGCCGCTGGTGGACGAGTGCCACCGGGTGCTGCGGCCGGGCGGCGTGCTGCACGTGATGAGCCCCTGGTGGGGGCATGTCAACGCGGTCGCCGACCCGACGCACGTCCGGCTGCTGGACGTGCAGACCTTCAAGGGCATCTGCGGTCAGCGCCCACCCGGCACGCCCCGCTGGTACCCGCTGCACGCCGGCTGTGACGGCGCCTCCGTCTTCGCCGACCTGACCCCTCTCCCCCCGGACGCCGCCCCGC
>NZ_SMKD01000276.1 GCF_004348595.1 Micromonospora sp. KC723 | reverse complement strand
GCGTGCAGGAGGCGGGTGAGGGTGGTGTGGGCGGCGCGGACGGAGACCTGCTGACCGACGATGGCGCGGACGGCGATCTCGAAGCCGTCCACCGCGCGCGCAAGGCGGACCCCGGGCTCCGCGCTGACCGCGCCGGCGAGCGCGGGATCGGCGGCCAGCACCTCGTCGACGGCCTCCGGGTCGGCGTCCAGGTCGAACAGGCGGCGGCAGCGGGCCACCGCCGGGGCCAGGTCCCGCATGTCGGCCAGCCGCAGCGTCGCCCGTACGTGGCCGTCGAGCGGGGTCAGCGCCACCTCGGCGGTGCCGTGCGGCAGCCGCAACCCCCTGCGGTACGTCCCGTCGCGTACCTCCTCCACGCCGGGCAGCGCGCGGACGGCGAGGAAGTCCAGCAGTGCGGCGGCGTGCAGCGGCGGCCGGTACGCCAGCCGCAACGTGATTGTTCCCGCGCCGCCGGGGGCCGGCCGGCGGCCCCGAGCCGCCCGCAGCCCGGACGGGACCGTGCCGTAGACCTCGCGGACGGTGTCGTTGAACTGCCGTACGCTGCCGAAGCCGGCCGCGAACGCGATCTCGGCCAGGCCCAGTTCGGTGGTCTCGATGAGGGTGCGGGCGGTCTGCGCGCGCTGTGCCCGCGCCAGGGCCAGCGGGCCCGCGCCCAGCTCGGCGCGGAGCATCCGGTGCAGGTGCCGCTCGGTGTAGCCGAGCCGGCTGGCCAGCCCCGGCACACCGTCCCGGTCGACCACGCCGTCGGCGATCAGCCGCATGGCCCGCCCGACCACATCGGCTCGGACGTCCCACTGGGGTGAGCCGGGCGCGGCGTCCGGGCGGCAGCGGCGGCAGGCCCGCAACCCGGCGCCCTGCGCGGCGGCGGCCGACGGGAAGAAGCGGACGTTGCGCCGCTTCGGCGTCATCGCCGGGCAGGAGGGCCGGCAGTAGATTCCGGTCGAGGTCACGCCGGTGTAGAACCAGCCGTCGAAGCGCTGGTCACGGCTGTC
This sequence comes from Micromonospora sp. KC723, assembly GCF_004348595.1. Lineage (GTDB taxonomy): Bacteria > Actinomycetota > Actinomycetes > Mycobacteriales > Micromonosporaceae > Micromonospora. Next base: position 183 of record NZ_SMKD01000276.1, on the reverse strand, counting down.
CACGGCCCGGTAGCACCGTTCGAAGTCCAACTCCACGCCACCGATGATGCCCGCAGTTCAGGGCCGGTGGCTCGCGGGAATCGGACCTGGCGGTGGCGGCACCGCCAGGTCCGATTCCGGCCGCCGGACGGCGGTCAGCGGTTTGGCGTCGAAGACGGCCGTGGGGCGGGTGGCGCGGTGGAG
>NZ_SMKD01000275.1 GCF_004348595.1 Micromonospora sp. KC723 | reverse complement strand
CTAGTGCCTCGTCTTTGAACGTTGATCGTGTAATCCGCTGGTTCTGAGGATGTATCGGGCAGGCTGTCTCCCAACACTTGTGGTGGGAGGTGATGGCCGGTGGGCAGACGGCCGGAGGTGTTCGTCCGGCAGGTGTCGATGGCCGAGGGTCAGCGGTTGCAGAAGATCACCCGGACCGCGAAGGACCCGGTCAAGCTGCGCAGGGCGATCGTGGTGCTGATGTCCGCCCAGGGACAGCCAGCCCCGGACATCGCTCACCTGCTCAAGGCCAGCGAGGACTACGTCCGAGACGTGATCCACGCGTTCAACGAACGGGGGTTCGACGCTTTGTCCCCAAAATGGAGCGGGGGCGCACCGAGACGGATCGATGAGCAGACCCGCGACTGGATCTGCGTCATCGCCCGGTGCGACCCCCGTTTCCTCGGCCGACCGTTTTCCTGCTGGTCCCTTGCCAAGCTGCGCGACTACCTCATCGTCGCCGGCTACGTCACGGCGATCAGCATCGAGACCATTCGGCGGATCCTGCACGAACGTGGGGTGACGTGGCAGGCCACGAAGACGTGGAAGGCCAGCACCGACCCCGACTTCACCACGAAGATGCGCCGGGTCCTGGACCTCTACGACCACCCACCACCTGATGGGCGGGTGCTCTGCGTCGACGAGTTCGGACCGCTGAACCTGCAACCCCGCCCCGGCCGCGCCTGGCAGCCCGTCGCACACCCGGTGCGACTACGCGCCACCTACACCCGTGACCAGGGCGTGCGGCACATGATCGCCGCCCTGGACCTGACCACCGGCAAGCTGCACTACCGCATCCGCGACCGCAAACGCTGGCGCGAGTTCCTCGGCTTCCTCAAGACCCTGCGCCGCCGCTGGCCCGACCAGCACCTCTACCTCATCGTGGACAACTTCTCCCCGCACAAACACCCCGAGGTACGCGCCTGGTGCGCCACCAACCGCGTCGACCTGGTGTTCCTGCCAACCTACGCGTCGTGGCTGAACTGGATCGAGGCCGAGTTCGCCGCCGTGCGCTACTTCGCCCTCAACGGCACCGACCACCGCAGCCACGCCGAACAGGACGCCGCCATCGGCGACTACATCCGCTGGCGCAACCAGCACGCCAGACCGAAAACCAGATTCGCCACCGGATCCAAGATCCGCCATCCGGATTACCCGTTCAAGGCTGCATGACGGGGCACTAG
>NZ_SMKD01000274.1 GCF_004348595.1 Micromonospora sp. KC723 | reverse complement strand
GGGACTGCCCCGGGTTTGGTTGACTCGCGGGGTTGAGTGGTTCAGGCCGCGTGTGCGGGCCTGTTGATTGTCTCAAACTTTATCGGGGTGAGCTTGCCGAGGCGTCGTTGCCGTCGGCGGCGGTGGTAGGTCCGTTCGATCCAGGTCACCATCGCCAAGCGCAGGTCCTGGCGGGTTTGCCAGCGTTGCCGGTCCAGGACGTTGCGTTGCAGCAGGGCGAAGAATGATTCCATCGCGGCGTTGTCGCCGCACGCGCCGACGCGGCCCATCGAGCCGGTCAATCCGTTACACCGCAATGCTTTGACGAACTTTTTCGACCGGAACTGGCTGCCCCTGTCGGAGTGGACCACGGTGCCGGCCGGATTGCGTAGTCGGATCGCGTTGCGCAGCGCCGAGACGGCCAAGGATGCCTTCATGCGGGTGTCGATGGAGTAGCCGACGATCCGATTGGAGTACACGTCCTTGATCGCGCAGAGGTAGAGCTTGCCCTCGGCGGTGGGATGTTCGGTGATGTCGGTCAGCCACACCCGGTTCGGGGCGTCGGCGGTGAACCGGCGTCGCACCAGGTCGTCGTGCACCGGAGGCCCGGCCCGCCTGGTCAGGCCCTTGCGCTTGGCGAACACCGACCAGATCCGCTGCGCCGAGCAGAGCCTGGCCACCCTGTTGACGCCGGCGGTGATGCCGTGGGCGGGTAGTTCGTCAGCGATGAACCGGTACCCGAACGCCGGATCGTCGGCGTGGATGTCCAGGGCGGCGTCGATCAGGTGAGCTTCGTCCCAGTCCCGCTGCGAGACCGGGCTGTTCTTCCACGCGTAGTAGGCCTGCTTGCTGAACCCCAGCACCCGGCAGGTCACCGCGACGGGGATCCCGCCCGCGGCCAGGTCACCGACCAGCGGGTACATCATTTTGGGGAGATCTCCTTGGCGAAGTACGCCGCAGCCCTGCGCAGGATCTCGTTCTCCTGCTCCAAGACCTTGTTACGCCTGCGCAGCTCCCGCAGCTCCGCGGACTCGGAACTGGTGCTCCCCGGACGGACGCCGTCCTCGACGTCGGCGAGCTTGAGCCAGCGGTGCAAACACGCCTCGGAGATCCCGAAGTCCTTCGCGACCTGGGCGATGGGCGCCTCGCCCTTGCGGGCGACCGCGACCACATCACGGCGGAACTCCAGGGGAAACGCTTTCGGCATGACAGACATCCTTCCAGCGAGGAACGCATCCTCACAGGTCAGGAGTCAACCGAACCGGGGGCAGACCC
>NZ_SMKD01000273.1 GCF_004348595.1 Micromonospora sp. KC723 | reverse complement strand
GACCCATCCCCGCCCGTCCACCTCGCCCCCGGTGACCGCCGGCCGGGCGTCGCGCTGACCGTCGCGCCCCACCGGGCGTGGCGGACCACCCCGCCACTTCAGGAGGCCCCGATGTCCGTCGTCGCCATCACCCCGCGTCCGCACCCGCCGGGCCGCCCCGACCGGGCGGCGTCGAGCCGGCCCCGCACCACTCCGACGCTGACCATCACCGTCGACCTGGCCGCCGCGGCCCTGACCCCCCGGCTGGCCCGCCTCGTCGACCTGCTCGGCGAACTGGCCGAGGCCGGCGAGGGCGTCGTACGGCTGGCGGAGCCGGCCGGCCCGCGAGCGGTGCCCGCCCTGCCGGCTGTCCGCCCGGCTGCGGCGGCCGAGCCGGACCACGACCACCCGGAGACCCTGCACGTGCTGGCCGGCACCCGCGTGGTCCGCCGGGGCGACCGGGACGTCCCGCTCACCCGGATCGAGTTCGACCTGCTGCTCTTCCTCACCGAGCACCCCCACCGGGTGTTCACCCGGCTCCAGTTGCTGCACCACGTCTGGGGCTACGAGCACGCGGTGGCGCGCACGGTGGACGTGCACGTCCGCCGGTTGCGCGCCAAGCTCGGCGCCGACACGCCCCTGGTGACCACCGTGCACGGCGTCGGTTACCGCCTCGCCGACGAGGCGCGGGTCCGGGTCGACCGGTGCCGTTGATCCCGGCCCGCGCGGCGCGCCCGGGACCCTCCGCCCCGGTGCGCCGCGCCCCGACCCGGCGCTGTGCGCGAGGTGGGTACCCCCATAGCGATCCGCGATGGTGACTCTGCTGTAATCATCTGGCTCGTACGCAGAGCGAGGGTTCGGCTGCGATGTGTTCGTCAATTGTCACATTCATGCAACGTGGCTGGCCCTTGACCCTCGCTCGGGGGCCCGGAAGCATCGATGAAGCGGCGTCCCGGGCCGTGGGATTACCCGGACCAGCCAAGGAGGACCATGTCGGTCAGCCCCGCCTCGTCGCGCGCCGGATGGCATACGTCCCAACCCGCGGTCCCCGGTCGTCCCCCCGGTGGCCAGCGTCGCCCGGCCAACACCGCGGCCCCCGTGCTCACCGTGACCCTGTCCATCCCGCTGGCCAACGAGGAGGCGCTGACCCCACCGGCCCGGCGGCTGCTCGAGGCCGCCCGCGAAATGCTGGAGCGGGGCGAGGGCACCATCACCACGACCGGGGTGCCGAACGAACGCCGGCCCGAACCGGTCCCGGCCGGTCGCGGCGCGGCCCGCCCGCTCGCCCCCACCA
>NZ_SMKD01000272.1 GCF_004348595.1 Micromonospora sp. KC723 | reverse complement strand
GTCGAGGTCGTCGGCGGTGATGCCGGCCGGCGGCGGCACCCGGGCGTGCCGGTCGTGCGGGTCGACGCCGTCGAGGCGCAACAGGACGTGGAAGTGCACCGCTCCCCGGCGCTGCATTTCGGCGACCTTCCCGTGCGACACCCGCACCGGCGGCACCCGACGGACTCGGCCGGTGTCGGTGACGACCTGGACGTGGGCGATGCCGTGTCGGCGGCACAGCGCGGTGAGGTGGCGTTCGATGGCCTGTTTGGTGCGTCGCCACAGCTCACCGGAGAAGGCGTTCCAGACGACCTGGTGATCGTGGTCGTAGCAGTCCAGGCACAGCGGCCGACCGAGCTGCGGATCGTCGCTGTCGTGGCGGGCGAAGCAGGCCGCGGGCTGCCCGTGCGGGCAGGTGCCGCCGGTGCGACGAGCATGGCAGGGTGCCGGCCGGCAGTCGCAGCGCCGCCGGTCGCCGCAGGTGTGCCGAGGGACGTGCCGGTGGTGCACCGCCCCGAACGACGGCGCGGTAAAGGTGGCGAACACGACCGGATGCGTCGCGACGGAGGTCGGGACGGTCTTACCCCCGGTCAGGCCACAGCGGACAACCTGGAAAGCGTCACCCGCGTAGACCCAGGCACAGTCGGGACACTGGGCGGCACGCCGGTTACCGCACGCCTTGTACAGCGTCCGGTCGGGCAACTCGTCGGTGTGCCGCTCCTCAAGCACCCGGCCGGTGCCGGTCTCGACGGCAGTGAGGGTGCCGGTCAGGCGGATCGGACGGGCACAACCGGCGGCTGCGCGGGTGTGCTCCAGCCAGCCAAAGAAGTCCGGCGTAGCGGCACGGTGCAGGGCTTGAGCGTTTCGGCCGTCGACGAGGCCGGGACGGTGCAGGGTGAGCAGGGCAGACACGGATCTCTCCTCGGGCGGTGGCAGGGACAGCGGACGAACTGCCACCGGTCGCCGGAGCGGTATCCGTCGGTGGTGTTCGTGGTGTCTCCTGGCACCGCCCGAGAAGGCGGCTCACGCCGGAGGGCGGAGGCATGGCCGAGCCACTGACCGCCGATGGGATACGTCCTCCCGGTTCTGGACCTTGGTGTGATGCCGGGACGGGTGGGGTGCCTGGTCGTCGGCTTCCGGCGGGTTGCCGCAGGCAATCCCCACCCGTCGAGGTGCGCGAATCCGAGGGCCACCGTGGACGGCGGGAAAGGCCGTGCTGGGCGCTCAGTGGATTCCGGACCGGCGCAGCGGCCGGTGCGATCGAAAGCCGGCGGGAAGTGACCCGCATCAGCGGCAAGAAGGCCGCTCG
>NZ_SMKD01000271.1 GCF_004348595.1 Micromonospora sp. KC723 | reverse complement strand
GTGTGGGGGCGGAGTTTGGCGCGGAGGGCGTGGCGGGCCAGGGGGCCGAGGTCGTCGAGGACCTCGACCAGGATGGCGAGCCGGTCCAGGGCGGCCAGCGCGTCGCGGGCTGCGGCCCGGTCCACGCCCTCGAACAGCTCCAGGCCGACGAAGGCGGCGCTGATCGCCCGGGCCAGCCCCGCCGGCTCGGCGACCGGGGCGGCCGGCGAGTCGCGCAGCAGCCGGCGTAGCACCGCCTCGATCTCGGCCGTCCAGAGCCGCAGCGCGGCGGCGGTCGGCTCCGCCAGCCGGGAATCGGCCTGCGCCCCGGCGAGCAACTGGGCCAGCACCGCCACGTTGCCCTGGGCGTGTTCCTGCGCGTGCAGGTCCCGCCCCACGTCGAGCAGTTCGCGCAGGGACCGGACGGCCGCGAACCGGTCCCGGTACACCGCCACCCGCGTCTCGGTGGCGCTGCGGCACGCCTCGGCGAGCAACTCGTCGACGGTGCCGAAATGGTAGAAGACCAGAGCCTGGTTGACCCCGGCGGCCGCCGCCACGGTACGGGCCGACACGCCGGCGATGCCGTGCGCGCGGATCGCCGCCAACGCGCCGTCGATGAGCTTCTGGCGGGTGCCAGCCATCAAGGTCCTCCCGGTCAGTCCCGGGAATTCTCCCGCAGTGGTCGCACCGCTGCGGGGACCGGGGCACCACCCGCCGGTACGTAGGCCACGGTGAAGCTGCCCGCGTACCCGAAGATCGGCCCGAGACGCCGGTTGGTCACCGCCACCTCGATGCGGAACCGGCCGGCGCGGTCGTCGTACCACTCGCGCAGCCGGGCCTCGCCGGTCATCGCCGCCGGGCAGGCGACCCCGCCCCGGAACCGTTGCAGGCCGCTGCGGATCGTCAGCGCGCCGGTGGCGTCGACGCCGGGGTGCAGGTCGACGGCGAGGTGCTGGTGGGTGCCCAGGTAGTCGACCAGCACCTGTCGGCGGGGGCTCCACACCATCGTCGCGTCGAACCGCCGCCGTCGGTGCGCGCTCACCTGGAAGGTGCGGACGAAGGTCAGTGTGGCCCGACCGTACGAGTCGGTGTAGGCCCAGTTCTCGATGGTGAACGGCACGTCGACGCCGGTCTCCGGGAAGAGCAGGTGACGCAGCGTGCCCAGGCGCAGAAACGGCACGGTGAACGCCGGACCGCGCCAGATCCGGTCCATCACGCCGGTGCCCACGCAGCCCGCGTCGACCTGGCCGTCGACGCCGAAGCGGCGGCGCAACTCGGGGTGCAGCCGGTCGAAGTCCGTGCCCAGGGCGCGCCGGAAGACGCCGGTCACGGTCGTTCTCGCTGGGCCGGCCGAAACGTGGCTGGCCGGTCCGGCGGGAACGTGGCGGGCCGGTCCGGGGGACGGCGGCGGCAGCGGCGGGCGGCCGGGGTGCCGGGTCGGGG
>NZ_SMKD01000270.1 GCF_004348595.1 Micromonospora sp. KC723 | reverse complement strand
CCCCCACCGTGGCCGCCTCCGCCCCGAGCCCGTCAGCCAGCCCCTCGGCCCAGGCGGTGTCCAGGTCCGCCGGCAGGCAGAGGGCGACCAGGAGCGCGGTGGGGGTGGCCCCCATCGCGGCGATGTCGGCGAGGTTCGCCGCCGCCGCCCGGTGCCCGACGTCACGCGCGCTGGACCAGTCCCGGCGGAAGTGCCTCCCCTCGACGAGCACGTCGGTCGACGCCACCACCCGGCGGTCCGGCGCGGCCACCACCGCCGCGTCGTCACCCGGACCGAGCAGGCAGTTCTCGCCATGCGTCAGTCGGGCCGTCACCCGCTCGATCAGCCCGAACTCCCCGACACCCGCGACCGTCATCCCGTTCCCTCGCTCCCGTCCGTGCCGCCCTCGCCCCAGCGGCGGGTACGCTCGCTCACCGCGTCCAGCCGGCCACCGATAGGGATCACCCCTGCTCCGTAAGGTAGTTTCACCCTTCGGGCCGCCCGCTGGCGGCGACGGACGGAGGTCGAGTCGTGGTACAGGCGTACATCCTCATCCAGACAGAGGTAGGGCGGGCGCGTGACGTGGCCGGCCTGATCGCGGACCTTGCCGGCGTGGTCCGGGTCGACGCCGTCACCGGGCCGTACGACGTGGTCGTGCTCACCGAGGCGAACACCGTCGACGAACTCGGCAAGTTGATCGTCAGCAAGGTGCAGATGGTGCCGGGCATCACCCGCACCCTCACGTGTTCTGTGGTGCGGCTGTAAGTGGACCAGATCACCTCGACCTCATCCCCGTCCGTCGACCGCGACCCGCCGGCGAAGGGCCCCGGCCGACCGGGACGGGACCCGGCGACCCGGAAGGCGGCGCTGATCGCCACCCTGGTCGCGGTGCCGGTGACCGCGGCCGTCGGCGGGCTCGCCTTCGCCCGGCTCGCGCCCGGCACCCCGGCCGCCACGCCCGGCCCGACCGCGACGGCGGCCCGCGCGCAGTCCGGCGCGCCGGTCGAGATGGCCGCCCCGGCGCTCGGCGCCCGCCCGGCCACGGTCTGCCGCGCGCTGATGTCGCAGCTGCCCGGATCGGTACGCGACCTGAGGCAGCGGCCGGTGACCGCCGGCGCCGAGCAGAACGCCGCGTACGGCGATCCGCCGCTGACGGTGGCGTGTGGCGGCGCGGAGCCGACCTTGCCCGCCACCGACGACGTCTGGACGGTCAACGGGGTCTGCTGGCACGCCAAGCAGGAGGCCGGCGCCACCGTGCTGACCACCGTCGACCGGGAGACCGCCGTCACGGTCACCGTGCCCGGGGCGTACGAACAGCCGTTGCAGTGGGTCGCCCCGATCTCCGACACGATCGTCGCCTCCGTCCCGTCCGGCGGCGACGTGCCGTCCGGCTGCGAGGGCTGACCGACCACGAGGCTGACCCGGCCCCGAGGGGCCGGGCCGCGTGGTGGGCGGGGGGTCAGCG
>NZ_SMKD01000269.1 GCF_004348595.1 Micromonospora sp. KC723 | reverse complement strand
CCGAGGGCCACCGTGGACGGCGGGAAAGGCCGTGCTGGGCGCTCAGTGGATTCCGGACCGGCGCAGCGGCCGGTGCGATCGAAAGCCGGCGGGAAGTGACCCGCATCAGCGGCAAGAAGGCCGCTCGGCAACTCCGGAGTCGGTCTCAGCGATCCGGCAGAAGGCCGCGCTGGCGTGCTCGACGGAAACCACGGTAGCACCGGGCACCGACACGTCAACCCGCGTGACCCCACCGGAGGCGATCCGACCGGCGGTCGCGCGCATCAATGGTTCATCGCATCTTATGGATTGCGTAGGCGATCTCCTGCCGCAACAGCGCCGCCTCCTCGTCGCGGTCGCACAGCAGCAGCACCTTGAACGGGCTGCCCTTGCCCTCCGGCTGGCCGAGCGGGCTCGCCCAGTGCCGAACGGCTTGATACAGGATTCGGAATAACGTGTGCTGATCCTCGGCACTGCTCGACAGCAACTGGAGCGCGTTCTCGAACACGATCAGATACCCGTCCGCCGGTAACCAGTTCAGATCACGGAGGCAGTCGGACAACGCGTCCCAGTTCCAGCCAAAGTAGGCAGGAAAGAGGAGCGCGTCGGAGAACTCGTAGAAGGCGTGGGCCGCATCCGTCATCCTCGTTCCATCAAGGCGGGCAACGACGAACCTGCCCGTTGCCGGTAGCACAGCGGCGAGCTCCACCAGGGCACTGCGCGAGCAGACCGCGAGCTGGTCAGTGGAGCCGCTCCACCAGCTGTTCATCATTCAGCCCCACCACGGTCGACGTAGTTCATGACCTCAGCGGCCTCGCGCACGCCGCACCCCATGGCCTCCAGTCTGCCCGGGAGGCAGAACAGCACGACGGGCAGGCCTCGACCGAATGACTGGATGTGCCGCGATCAGCGCGCTGCGGCGTCGCAGAACAGTTGGCGGATGGCTGTCGCACACCAATCGGCGGAGGACCGACCGGCCGGCTGCCGGCGGTGTGTGAGGACTTTCTGTACATCTATCAAGGCGGCCCGCAACGGGCCGCACGCGCCGCCGCCTGGGCGCGCGCCGGCCGCGCCGCTGTCGCTCTGCGGCCGTCACGCCGGACGCCCGGCGGCTGGCGCGGAGAGCGGGGGAGCCCGGGGGTCGCCGCAGACGGTAGAGCCGAGAGTGGTTGAGGTTCGCGGGCCGGCAGCCGGCCGCGCCGCGCCCGAGCGACGCGGCGCAGGGAAGGGCACGCCCGGTCCGCGCGGCGAGTCGCGGCGGTGGACCGGTCGCGGTCACTGCGCCTCCGGCGGGGGCGCAACGACTCCAGGATGGCGGGGGCTCCGTCTGCGCGTTGCGGTCCGTGGGTGGTTGCGCAGCGCCATCCCGCCTGCCGACGACCCGGGCGAGCCGAGCAGACCACCGCCCGGCCCGCCAGCGCCGGGTCTGCCCCCGGTTCGGTTGACTCCTGACCTGTGAGGATGCGTTCCTCGCTGGAAGGATGTCTGTCATGCCGAAAGCGTTTCCCCTGGAGTTCCGCCGTGATGTGGTCGCGGTCGCCCGCAAGGG
>NZ_SMKD01000026.1 GCF_004348595.1 Micromonospora sp. KC723 | reverse complement strand
GCCCCCGCCCGCGCACCAGCCGGGTTATGCCCCGCCGCCCGCGCACCAGCCGGGTTATGCCCCGCCGCCCGCACCCGGCTACCCGCCGCAGCCGGCGTACGGCCACGCCGCGCACCAACAGCAGCAGCACCACGGCTACCACGGGCACTACAAGCGCAAGAAGCACAAGAGCTTCCTCGACGAGATGTTCGGCTGAGTCGCACGCCGTGGGCCGGGTCGCCCGGCCCACGGCGGCCACCGCCCCCGCTCCGGGTCACTCCCGGAGGCTGTCGCGTCTTGAGCCGATCGGGCCCGGCCGTGGCAGGCTGCACCCATGACGCCGATCGCGCAGCACGAGGCGCTGGCCCAGGCGTACCAGGGGATCACCGACGTGGTCTCCCGGCTGGACGACGCCGACCTGCAGCGGCCCACCCGCTGTCGAGGCTGGCTCGTCGCCGACCTGCTCTTCCATCTGCTCTGCGACGCCCAACGCGCCCTGGTCGCCCTGGCCAGCCCCGCCGACGGGCCACCCGACGTGGACGACGTCAGCTACTGGCGGTCCTTCCCGCCCGGCGGGGACCATGCCCGGCACGCCTGGTGGGCCCGCCTCTGCGCCGCCGCCTTCGACCGGCCCACCGGGATCGTCCGGCTCTGGTGCGACACGGCTCCGGCCGCCGTCCGCGCGGCCACCGTCGCCGATCCGTCCGCCCACGTCACCACCCAGGGCCGGGTGCTACGGGTGGCGGACCTCCTGGCCACCCTGACCACCGAGGCCGTCATCCACCATCTCGACCTGGTCGTCGACCTGCCCGACGCGCCGTCGCCCGGCCCGCTCGCCACCCGGGTCGCGGTGACCACCATGGACGGCCTGCTCAGCGACGAGGCGGTCCGCCCCGCCGGCTGGGACGACACGGAGTATCTACGCAAGGCCACCGGCCGCGAGCCGCTCACCGACCGGGACCGGTGGGAGCTGGGCGAGGCGGCTGGTTGGTTCCCGCTGCTCGGCTGACCGGCCACTTTCCCGTCCGTCGAGGCCGCGCCCGCGCTGACGTTCGCCTGGCGGATCAGACAACGGCCATGTCGACGAAGCGGGACAGGTGCAACTGGGCGGCCACCGTGATGCTGTCGGTCGGGCCGTTTCGGTGCTTGGCGACGATGAAGTCCGCCTCGCCGGCGCGCGGCGACTCCTTGTCGTAGTAGTCGTCGCGATGCAGGAGGATCACCACGTCGGCGTCCTGCTCGATCGAGTTGTGGGTGGCGATGCCGTTCGCGATGAAGTTGTGGGTGCCGAGCACCGTCGCGTCGAAGACGTCCTGCTCACCGAGGGAGTCGATCGAGACGATCTCGTCCCAGAAGATGTCGTTGGTGGCGTGCAGGTCGAGGTCGACGGCATCGAGTACGGATGCGATCCGCGCGAGCCTCGGCCGGCTCGGGACGGGCTTCCGCGAGGCGCTTCCGTGGAACTGGGAATTGACCGCCGCGGCGAGCTCGCGATGGCTCGTACCCTGGTCGGCGAGGATCTCACGTACCGTGGTCCATACCTCTCGCGGCACCGTGTCGACGCTGGTGTTGCTCCCGGCTGCTTCGAGTGCGACGAGCAGGTCAGCACAGTGCCGTTCCCGTTCGCCGTGCACCCCGATCTCCCGGACGAACCGCAACTGGTCGTCCCTGCCGGAGATGTCGAGGGTGTACTGGGGTTGGTGACGTGTGCGGGGCACGGTCGTGAGTCGCGCGGTGATCCCGTACCGGAGCAGGAGTCGCGAGATGCCCTCCAGCATCGGGCGGCTCGCGGACGAGAAGGAGATCGGCCCACCTCGGCTGGAGCTGTTCACGAAGACCGGACCGGCGGTGGCCCACAGATGCCGGAGGAACAGGGTCACCTGCTCCTTGGGCATGCTGAAGACGCGCTCGGGCAGGAACCTCTCGTGGGACCGCAGACCGAGAAGCCCGAGGCCGTCCAGCCATTCGGCGATCGGATCGCGGCCACGTGCCGAGCGGCACGGAGCGGGCAGCCGGAGCGTGGTCACCCCCGCCTGCTCGTACTCGTCCCGTACCGCCGTGATGCCGAAGTGCTTCGCGGCTTCGGCTACCGCGCGCAGATTCGCCTCGTCCCGACTGGCGTACCGGATCGGCTGGTGGCGGGCGATCGTGCCGTCGCCCAGCAGGTGCGCCAGCATCACCACCTCGGCGTCCTCCCACGGCCGGATGGCCATAGGTGCTGGTACGTGCCGTGGCACCGCCAGACGGGTCCCGGGTGCCAACTCTCCCAACGGGATCCAGCCGGCGACGGTGAGGAAGGGGTGGTTGGCCGTGGCGTCGATCCGCTTGCCGGACGCCAGTGTCAGCCGGAAGACCTCCCGTCGTCCGCTCGGAAAGACATGGGTCATGGTTCGTGGCGAATAGCGGAGGTTCTCGTCCAGCGCCCAGACCGGAACCTTCCTCGCGTCGGTCGCCAGCAGCTCTCCGAGGGTGACCTCTGAGTTGTCGTCCGCCCTCATCAACCTGGTGTCGGCGGTCAGACAACCCGATTCACGCAGATCGGACAGCTGCGGCCGCTTGTCCGTACGCTGCTCGGGACCACGGTTCAGCTGACTCACCGCGATGACCGGGCACTCGACCTCCTTGGCCAGCAGCTTCAGGCCACGGGAGAGGTCCGCCACCTCCTGCTGCCGGCTCTCGGTCCGCTTGGGCGAGGTCATCAGCTGGAGGTAGTCGACCACGATCATCCTGAGGTCGTGCTTCTGCTTCAGCCGTCTCGCCTTGGCCCGGATCTCCATCAGGTTCATGCTCGGCGTGTCGTCCACGAAGAGCGGGGCCTCGCTGATCTCGCCCATGCATCGGGCCAGCTTGGTCCAGTCGTCGTCGGAGAGCTGGCCGCTGCGCAGTACGTGCAGCGGGACGCGGGCCTCGGCCGAGAGGAGCCGCATGACGATCTCGACCTTGCTCATCTCCAGCGAGAAGATCGCCGACGCCTGGTTGTACCGGATGGCGGCATTCCGGGCGAAGTCCATACTCGCGGTTGACTTCCCCAAGCCAGGCCGGCCGGCGACGATGATGAGCTGCCCCGGATGCAGGCCGTTGAGCAGGCGGTCGAGGTCGGTGAAGCCGGTCGGCACACCGGTCATCAGGCCGCCCTGCGCGCCCACCGCCTCGATCTCGTCCAGGGTGGGTTGGAGCATGTCGGCCAGCACGGCGAAGTCCTCGCTGACCCGCTTCTCGGTCACCTCGTAGACGGCCTGCTGGGCGAGGTCGACGATGTCGTCGACGTCGCGGCTGCCGCCGTTGGCGGTGCCGTAGCCCAGCTGCACGATCTTGGTACCGGCCTCGACCAGCCGGCGCAGCACGGCACGTTCGCCGACGATCCGGGCGTAGTACGCGGCGTTCGCGGCCGTGGGCACGCTGGCGATGAGGGTGTGCAGGTAGGGGGCTCCGCCGACCCGGGCCAGGTCGCCGGAGTCGGCCAGGGCCGCCGCGACGGTGATCGCGTCGGCCGGCTCGCCCCGGCCGTAGATGTCCAGGATGGTGTCGAAGATGGTCGCGTGGATCGGCCGGTAGAAGTCGTTGGTCTTCAGGATCTCGACGACGTCGGCGATGGCGTCCTTGGACAGCAGCATGCCACCGAGGACGCACTGCTCGGCGGCGACGTCCTGCGGTGGGGTCTTCTCGAACTGGCCGTCCCGCGCCGCGGGGGGCTGGCCGCCGGCCCGGGGCTCCGCCCGCATGTCGTCGGTGACCGACACGGATCCCCCTCCATTGCAGGTCGAGTCCCAGCTGGGCCGGGTGCGGCGACTTCCGAACGGACCGGTCCGGTCGATCGGGGGCCATCGCGCGACCGGTCGGTGCCCCACGATACGGAACCCGAGGTCAGGCCTCCAACAGCACCGGTGGACGAGCCTCGGGACAACCTGTGGACGCGGGCGGGCAAGCATGTGCGCAGCCTGTGCACAGCCTGTGGAAAACCGATGGGGAATTCCCCGCAAAGGTCCACTGACCTGCTAAAACTCGGTCCCCACCCTGTGGACGGTTATTTTCCGTTAAGGCTTCGGGGTGGTTCTTCCCGTACTATCTCCTGCAAACGGCTACACCTGGACAGCGGATTGCACTTTCGGTTGAGAAGGGTCACGCTCCGGCCGTGAGTTACCGGGACTGGGAGCGCGGGGAGGGCAGCCCGCGCGAGCGTCAGTCGATCACCTCGTGGGACGACCCCGGTGAGCCGGTCCCCGCCGGCCCGTACCCCGCCCGCGCGGAACGCCGCCGTACGCCCAGTCGACGGCGGGCGATCGAGCGTGGCCAGGAGGAGCCTTCCGACCCCTACCTGCCACCCTGGGCGGTGGAATCGGGAATCGCCCACGCCGACGGCCGGGGCCGGCACGCCGCACCGGACGACGATGACGACGACCGCCCGGTCTCCCGGCCGGTTCGCCGCGCGGCGGGTGTGCGGGGCGAGCGGACCAGGGGTGAGCCGCGCGCGATCGGCGCGTCTGCCGAAGTGGATGACCACACCCGCGAGTGGACGTTCGGCCGTCCACCGGAGCAGGGGTACGTGGGCAGTCGCCGCGCCCAGGACGACGTCGAGGACGCCCCCGTTTCCGGGGCATCGCCGACGGCCCGTCCCCGCCGGTCCGCCTCCCGCCGTCCACAGGTGGTCTGGTCCGGGCTGGATGACTCCGAGGGCGGGTCGGACGCGGACGAGCGTGAGCCGGAACGGCCGACCCGGCGCAGCCGGCGCGCCTCCGAGACGTCCTCGCCGCGGCCAGCCGATTCCTGGCGACGAGCGAAACCGACCAGTGACACGTGGAGCCGGGCCGAGCTCACCAGCGACCCCTGGGGGCGGGCGGAGTCGGCCACCGACCCGTGGAGTCAGGCGGAGCCGACGACGGGCTCGTGGAGCCGGGCCGAGCCCACCACAGAGTCCTGGAGTCAGGCCGAGCCGACCACCGGTTCGTGGAGCCGGGCTGAGTTGGGTGCCGAGCCGGAGCCGGAGCCGGAGTACCGGCCGGCGGTTGACCCGTGGGACGCGTCGGGTGTGCACACCTGGCAGCGTGCCGGGGAGGGGCGCTGGGGCCAGCCGGGCGCGGCGGGCTGGGAGGACAGCACCGCGCAGTGGGACCGGTTCACCGACACCGCGCAGTGGGACCGGACGGACGCCGGGCGGGGGGACCGGACCGGAGCCGGTCGGCGGTCCCGCAGCGCGGACGTCGGTCGCTGGGACGAGGACGGCACTGAGCGCGGTGACCGCGCTGACGCCCCGCGTTCGGTCGAGCCGACGACGGGCGAGGGCTTTCCCTGGTCGGCGCAGCCGGAGACCTTCTGGTCCGGCACCCGACTCGCCGAGGACGATCCGAGGTGGGTGGACCCACCGGCGTCGGCGCCGCGTTCACCGGCGGTGGCGTACACCGCGCCGCGGCCCCGGGCGGCGCCGCGGCGTCGGGCGGCACCCGTCTCCGCGCAGTCCTGGCGGGATCGGATCGAGTCGGTCGGGGGCGGGGGATGGAACCGCCGGCTGGAGGACGACCTGCTCGACCCGGATCCGGGGGGTCCGTTGCGTCCGTTGGTCCTGACGGCCGCGTGCTACGTCGTGCCGGCGGTGCTGGCCCTGCTGTGGGTGCTCACCCTCAGCGGTCAGGTGCCGGCCGGTTGTGTCACCGACATCAGCGGGGGTGGGTGCGACTCGCCCCGGACGCAGGCGCTCGGCTCCCTGGTGTCGGGGGCGCCACGGTACGGGTTGGCGTTCATGGGCAGCCTGGTGGTCGCCGGCCTGCTGCGCCGGGTCGGGACGACCTGGCGGCCGGCGACGGTGGCGCTGGCGTCGGCGGTGGTGGGCGGTGGCCTGTCGACCGTGATGATCAGCGCGGTCACCGGCCAGCCGATCGGCTGAGCCGGCCGAGGTTGGCGGACCGTACGGCAGTGGTCCGGTTGGTGGGCCGCAGATCGTGGCCGGTCAGCGTGCCGTGTGGTCGACGGACGCGACAGAGCCCGCACCGGGAGTCCGGTGCGGGCTCTGTCGTCGTACGGTCGGGTGTCAGCCCTGGACGACGGTGAGGTCGAACTTGGCGGTCACCTCGGGGTGCAGCTTGATCCGCACCGGGTAGGAGCCGGTCGACTTGATGTGACCGGGCAGCTCCAGCCGGCGGCGGTCGAGGGCCGGGCCACCGGCCGCCTTGACGGCGTCGACGATCTCGGCCGGAGTGACCGAGCCGAAGAGCCGGCCGCCGTCACCGGCGCGAGCCTTCAGGCTGACCTTGAGGCCCTCGAGCTGGCCCTTGACCTCGTTGGCGTGGCCCAGGTCGCGGATCTCACGGGCCGAGCGGGCCCGCTTGATCAGGGTGACCTGCTTCTCGGCGCCCTTGGTCCAGGCGATCGCGAAGCCCTGCGGCAGCAGGTAGTTACGGCCGTAGCCGTTCTTGACCTCGACGACGTCGCCGGGGGCACCGAGACCGGAAACTTCCTGGGTCAGAATGATCTTCATTTCGGCGCCTCCTCTCAGCGTGCCGTCGCGGTGTACGGCAGAAGCGCCATCTCACGGGCGTTCTTGACCGCACGGGCGATCTGCCGCTGCTGCTGCGACGTGACGCCGGTCACCCGCCGAGCGCGGATCTTGCCGCGGTCGGAGATGAACTTGCGCAGCAGCGCGGTGTCCTTGTAGTCGATGTAGGTGATCCCGTCCTTGTCGAGCGGGTTCACCTTCTTCTTCGGCTTGCGAAGTGCCGCAGCCTTGGCCATTGCTCGTGCTCCTGGTTTGCGATCGCGGGCGCTCGGCGCCATTAGAACGGAGGCTCCTCGTCGAAGTTTCCGCCCGAACCACCGCGGGAGGGGGCGGGGGCAGCAGAAGCCCAGGGGTCGTCGAAGTTGCCTCCGCCGCCACCCTGGCCACCACCACCACCACCGAAGCCGCCGCCACCGCCACCGCCACCGGAGCGCGACATCTTCTGCACCTTCGCCGTGGCGTAGCGCAGCGACGGGCCGATCTCGTCGACCTCGAGCTCGATGACGGTGCGCTTCTCACCCTCGCGGGTCTCGTAGGACCGCTGACGCAGCCGGCCCGACACGATCACGCGGGCGCCGCGCTGCAGCGACTCGGCGACGTGCTCGGCGGCCTGACGCCAGACCGTGCACGCGAGGAACAACGGCTCGCCGTCCTTCCACTCGCCGGACGCCTTGTCCATGAACCGGGGCGTCGAGGCGACCCGGAACTTGGCGACCGCGGCCCCAGAGGGGGTGAACCGCAACTCGGGGTCATCGGTCAGGTTGCCGATGACCGTGATGGTGGTGTCTCCTGCCATGACCATCTCCTCGCGCACTCATCGTTCTGCCGTACAGGCTCTCAGAGCCCTCCGACAGCACCGGTGAGGCTGATCCGGGCGAACCGGGTTGAATGCTTAGCGCATCTCCGGCCGGATGACCTTGGTACGCAGCACGGACTCGTTGAGCCGCAGCTGGCGGTCCAGCTCGGCCACCGCCTCCGGCGTCGCCTGGAGGTCGATGACGGCGTAGATGCCTTCGGCCTTCTTGTTGATCTCGTACGCGAGGCGCCGGCGGCCCCACACGTCCGTCTTCTCCACCGAGCCACCCGCGGTCCGGATCACGTTCAGGTACGTGTCGAGCGACGGGGCGACGGTGCGCTCCTCGAGACTGGGGTCGAGGATCACCATGACTTCGTAATGACGCAAGACGTACTCACCTCCTGTGGGCTTGGCGGCCACGGTCCTTCCGTGGCAGGAGGTCTGCGTCGTGGCCCGCTCCCGGGCCGGGGGAACCCGGCCGGACGCGGACAACCGGACCAGGATACCCGGTCCGGACGATCATGCCCGGGCAGGTCGTGCCGGCCGGGGTGGGCGCGGCGACAGGGGTCCGTCACCGGCGCCGAGAAGCCGGTGACGGACCCCTGTCCACGGGGGCCGCGGGGCGTCCCGTCCGCATTCCTTGGGTGGGACCTGGGGAGGAACGACCACACCGATGAGGTTGGATCGAGACGCCCCGCGGAGCTTCTCCTGTTGTCATCCGACGGTACAACGAATCTCGTGCCGATATGGCGGGATTGCTGCTATTCGTCCCTCGACCTGGTCGCTGATCCTCGGATCGTCGCGGGCCGGTCCCGCCCCCCGACGTGCCGGGCCGCACGACCGGGGGTGACCCCGCACGGGATCGACCGCCACGACACCCGCCGCACGAACCGGAAAGCCGACCGTCGATCCCACTCCGCTCAACGACCGCCCGCCCGGTCGGTGACGCGCACGCGCCACGACTCCCCACGACCGTCACCCCAGACGTCGGTGATGCGACGTAGGCTCGCCTGCATGCGTATCGGAGCCCACGTCGACCAGGCCGACCCGCTGGCGGAGGCGGCCGCCCGCGCCGCGGAGGCGGTGCAGTTCTTCCTCTCCGACCCGCAGGGCTGGAAGGCCCCGAAACCCCGGGAGGACGCCGACCGGCTCCGCGCCGCCGAGGTCGACCTCTACGTCCACGCCCCGTACGTGATCAACGTGGCCACCCTGAACAACCGGATCCGGATCCCCAGCCGCAAACTCCTGCTCGGCCACGCCACCGCCGCGGCGGAGATCGGCGCGAAGGGCCTGATCGTGCACGGCGGGCACGTCAACGCCGGGGACGACCTCGCCAGGGGCTTCGACAACTGGCGTAAGACCTTCGCGTACGCGGCCGACTCCGGCGGCTTCCCGGTGCCGGTCCTGATCGAGAACACCGCCGGCGGCGAGAACGCCTGCGCCCGGCGGCTCGACGCGCTGGCCCGGCTCTGGGACGTCCTCGGCGACCACGAGGTCGGCTTCTGCCTGGACACCTGCCACGCCCACGCCGGCGGCGAGGAACTACTCGACCTGGTCGATCGGGTCAAGGCGATCACCGGGCGGATCGACCTGGTGCACGCCAACAACTCCAAGGGCGGCTTCGACTCCGGCCAGGACCGGCACGACAACCTCGACGGCGGCACCATCGACCCGGAGTTGGTGGTCGCGGTGATCCGGGCGGCCGGAGCGCCGGTGATCGTCGAGACCCCCGGCGGCGTGCCGGGGCAGGCGGCGGACATCGCCTTCCTGCGGGAGCGACTCGGTACGGGAGCCTGAACCGATGACGACCGACACCACCGACGGCGGGCAGCCGATTGGCCGGGCCGACGGGCCGGACCCCGCGACCGCCCAAGCCGACGGCCCGGATCCCGCGACCGGCCCGGACGACGCCACGGGCGCGCACCGTCCCGGCCCCACCGCAGCCGGCACCGACGCGGACGCCCCGACGACCAGCGCGGCGACGGGCAGCGCGGCGACGGGCAGCGCGGCGGCCGGCGCCGACCCGGGCGGGAGCACCACCGGGGACGCCGCGCCCACCGGCACCACCGACGCGGTACAGGACGCCACCGTCGCCCAGGACGGTGGGCGGGCGGCCGAGCGGCAGGACGCGGAGCCGGCGGACCGCTGGTCGGCGTTCGCACCCGCCGCAGCGCCGGTGCCGGGCCGCCCGGTCCGGGCGGCGCGCGCGGTCGGACGGCTGCTGGCGCACGAGTGGATGCTGGCCGCTGTGGGCTCGTTGGCCCTCGCCGTCGGGATGACCTGGCCGGCCCTGCGCTACCCGCGGTACACGCTGCCGCAGGACTACTGGGACCCGAGCCTGCAGGCCTGGCAGATGGCCTGGTCCGGGCATGCCCTGCGCACCGAACCGAGCCGACTGTTCCACTCGAACACGTTCTTCCCGGAGAGCTGGAGCTTCGCCTTCTCCGACATGCTGCTCGGCTACGCCCCGGCCGGGATGATCGGCACCGGGCCGGAGGCGGCACTGCTCCGCTACAACATCATGTTCGTGCTGGCCCACGCGCTCGCCACGTTCGGGGCGTACGCGCTTGCCCGCCAGCTCGGCGCGGGCCGGGCCGGCGCCGCGGTGGCCGGGGTCAGCTACACCTACGCCCCGTGGCTGCTCGCCCAGGCCGGCCACCTGCACATCGTCTCCAACGGCGGCATCCCGCTCGCGCTGGCCATGCTGGCCCGGGGGCACGGCTGGTCGCTGCGCCACGGGTACCGGCCGGAACGGCGGCACACGGGCTGGGCGTACGCCGGATGGGTGGTGGCCGCCTGGCAACTCAGCCTGGGCTTCGGCATCGGCCTGGTGTTCGCGTACGTCCTCGCGGGCATCGTGCTGGTCGCGGCGGCGACCTGGGCGCTGCGGCGGTGGGTCGTCCGGCCGGTACGGCGCCCGTTCGGGCGGCGGCTGTTCGTCGCGGACCTGCTCGGTGGGTTGCTCTTCGCCGGGGTGGGCCTGCTGCTGGCGATCCCCTACTTCAAGGTCGCCGAGCTGCACCCGAACGCCGAACGGACCCTGGGTGAGATCGACATCTACTCCCCGCCGGCGATCGGCTTCCTCACCGCCCCGGCGGAGTCGCGGATCTGGGGCGGGTCACACGAGGGGGCGCGCCAGCTGCTGTCCTGGCCCCCGGAGATGACGCTGCTGCCGGGCTTCGTGCTGTACGCGCTCGCCCTGGGGGGCTTGTTCTTCTCGGTGTGGCGGCTACGGCACCGGCTGCTGCTGCTCGCCGGCGTGCTGGTGGGCATGGTGCTGTCGATGGGCACCCGGTTCTTCGGCGGCACCTACACGTACGCCCTGCTCTTCGACCACCTGCCCGGCTGGAACGGGCTGCGTACCCCCGGCCGGCTGATGCTCTGGACCACCCTGCTGCTCGGCCTGCTTGCGGCGGGCGCGGTCAGCGCGTTCGCCGAGCGGCTCCGGGAGGTCGCCGTCGCGGGCGTCCCCGCACGGCCCTCGCCCTGGCTGCGGCTGGCGGCCGTGCTGCCGGTGCTGCTGGTCGCGGTGGAGGGCCTGAACGTCACGCCGCATCCGGTGGTGCCCGAACAGCCGGCCGCGATGCGTACCGTGGACGGCCCGATGCTGGTGCTGCCCAGCAGCCAGAACCTGGACCAGCCGGTGATGCTCTGGACGACCAGTCGGTTCCAGGACGTCGTCAACGGCGGCAGCGGCTTCACCCCGACGCAACTCGTCGACGTGCGCCGGGTCACGGCCGCCTTCCCCGACGAGACCAGCGTCAGGTACCTGCGCACCCTCGGCGTCCGAAACGTGGTGCTGCTGCGCGACCAGATCGTCGGCACGCCGTGGGAGACCACCGTGGACGCCCCGGTCGACCAGCTCGGCATCACCCGCGAGGAGGTCGGCGACGCCGTCGTGTTCCGCCTCTGAGCCGGTCCGTCCGCGTCGGGTCAGGTGTTCGCCGAAACGGAGAGCTGCTCCGGTGAGTGGGCGGCGCGGCGGGCGGTGAGCCAGGAGGCGTCGGGTGCGCCGTCGAGGACGCCGCCGTCCGGGTCGTCGGCGTACGTGCGGCGCACCGCGTCCCGCGCCGGGTGCAGGATGTCCTTGACGACCAGCACGCAGAGCAGCACGACGGTGCCCAGGCGCAGCGTCGCGGCGAGCACGAACACGCCCTCGGGGAAGACCGGTCGGCTGGTGGCCGCGCCGAGCAGCTCACCGTAGAACGCGACGAAGTAGCAGACCTCGGCGAGCTGCCAGGCGAGGAAGGCCCCCCAGCGGGGGCGGGCCAGCACCACCAGCGGCAGCAGCCAGAGCACGAACTGCTGCGACCACACCTTGCTGAAGATCAGGAACGCGGCGACCACCAGGAAGGCGAGCTGGGCCAGCCGGGGCCGGCGTGGCGCCAGCAGCGCCAGCGCGGCCACGCCGAGGCAGGCCAACCCGAAGAGGGCGTACGACAGGTAGTTCAGGGTCGGGATGTTGGCGTTCAACCACTGGAACGGCCCCTGGTCACCGGGCACCCCCGTGTTCACCTTGCCGTCCAGGTACCGCCCGATGTACCACAGCGTCCCCCAGTCGATGGGCCGTTCGCTGTTCAGCTCGAAGAAGCGGTCCCAGTTCTCCCGGTACGGGATGGCGACGGGCAGGTTGACCGCGACGAGCGCCACCAGGGCGGTGCCGATGGTGGTCAGCGCGGCGCGCAGCTTCCCGGCACGTAGGGCGAGCACCAGGATCGGGCCGAGCACGAACAGCGGCCACATCTTGGCCGCGCCGGCCAGGCCGAGCAGCACGCCGGCCAGCGCGGGGCGGCGTCGCGCCCAGGCGGCCAAACCGAAGGCGGCCAGCCCGATGGCGAGGAAGTCCCAGTTGACCGTGGCGGTGAGCAGCAGCGCGGGTGCCAACGCGAAGAGCGCGGCGTCCCAGGGTCGCCGGCGGCGCAGGGCGAGGATCACCGCGACGGTCGCCACCGCCAGTGCGCCGAGCGTCAGCGCGTTCAGGTTGTAGAACCACTGGCCCTGGTTGAGCTGCGGGTCGTTGACGCCGAGGGCGTGCACCGGCAGGCCGAGGGCGCCCATGAAGTAGCCGGTGAGCACCGGGTACTCGACGGGGTGGTCCCGGTAGGGCACCTTCCCCTCGTTGAGCCCTTCGGCGTAGTAGAGGGCGAGCACGTCGGTGTAGCAGAGCCGGGTGTACTGCACGTTGTTCTGCCAGGCACCGTCCTGGCAGGGCGACTTCTGCACCCAGTGCAGTGCCAGGGTCAGGCAGGTCAGCGCCAGGACGATCCGGGCCGCCGTCCAGAACCGCCGTTCCCGGCTGGCGGGCCGGTCCAGGGCGACGGCGTGGTCGCCGAGGGGACCACCGATCGCCTCGGAGAGGCCCCGGACGAAACCGTCCGAACGGGACGGGTGGTCGCTGCTCCCGGCGTCGTCGATGCCGGCCGTCGACTGGGTGCTCATGGAGAGGCATCCTGCCGTACGCCGGGGCATTCCGTCCCGCCCCGGCGGGTACGAACCTCAAAGTCGACGAACATCGGCGGCAGGGGGCCGGTCCTGGAAAGACGACGGCGGCCGGACCCCGGGGTCCGGCCGCCGTCGTCGAACGCGATGGCTACTCGCGGCTGCGGGGTGTGGCCGGCGGTAGGAGGCCGCCGCCGGTGCCCCCGCCCGGGTTGCCCGTGCCAAGTCCGGTCGTCCGGTCGTTGTCGCCGCCGCCGTTGTTACCGCCGCCGTCGCCGCCGCCGTTGTTACCGCCGCCGTCGCCGCCGCCGTTGTTGCCGCCGCCGTTGTTGCCACCGCCGTTGTTGCCACCGCCGTTGTTGCCGCCGCCGTTGTTGCCGCCGCCAAGCTGGCAGACCAGGTCGAGCGGTGGGCAATTCGACGGGCCGGCCGGCGGCTCAGGCGGTGGCAGCGCCTCCCCGTTGCCGGAGTTCGGGTCGCCGATATTCGCGGCGGGCGGGAAGGTGAGCTTCTCGGCGCCGTTGAGGGAGGCGTCCATGACCCGCTCCCAGATCTCGCCGGGCATCGAGGAACCGGTGATGTCCTTGCCGTTGTTCAGCATGAGGGCTTCCCGCTTGCCCTTGTTGCCGACCCAGACCGCGGTGGCGAGCTGCGGGGTGTAGCCGACCGTCCAGGCGTCGCCGTTACGCCTGCTGCCGCCCCCCAGTTCCCAGGTGCCGGTCTTGGCGGCCGCCTCCCGCCCGCCGTCCAGCCGGTGGTTGATCCGGCCCGGGTAGTCCTTGAGCACGTCGTTGACGTCGGCCACCACGTCCGGGTTGATCCGCTGCTGCGGCTTGAGTTGCTCGCCGCCGAGCTTCTCCCACTTGCCGGTGTCCCTGTTCTGCTTCTCGGCCGAGAGCAGGAAGTGCGCCTTGTTGTAGACGCCCTTGTTGGCGAAGGTGGCGATGCCGTTGGCGTGGTCGAGCACCGTGATCGGGTACTGGCCGTAGGAGACCACGTGGTAGAAGGGGTCCGGGGCCAGGTCACTGGCCTTGGCCTTGGTGAGGTCGTGGCCCTTCGGCGGGTTGGTGTCGGTCTGCCACATCATGGTCACACCGGCCTTCTTCGCCATGTCGACGATCTTGTCCGGCCCGATGTCCTCGCTGACGTGGTAGAAGGGCACGTTCAGCGACTTCAGGGTCGACTCGCGCAGGGTGCAGGAGTCTCCGCAACTCGGGTTGTCGGTGCCCGCGTTGCTGACCTTGTACTTGACGCCCTCGGGGGTGAAGGCCCGCCCCTTCCAGCGTGACTCGATGGACTTGCCCGCCTCGAGCGCCGCCGCCAGCGTGTAGATCTTGAAGCTCGAGCCCGGCGAGTGGCCGCCGGTGATGTTGCCGGCCGAGTCGGTGTTCTTGCCGGCGTAGTCGGTGCCGGTGCCGTCGTCACCGCCGTAGTAGCCGACCACCCGGCCGTTTCGCGGATCGATCGACACGACCGCGGCCATGATGTTCTTCCGCGCGCCGTCCAACTCCGAGCCCTTGGTGCTGCGCTGCGCGGCCTTGAGGATGGCGTTCTGGTACTTCGGGTCGATGGTGGTGCGGATGCGGTAACCGCCCTCGCGCAGCATCGTCGCGCACAGCGGCTTGCGGTCGGTCGCCTCCGCCTCGTTGTCGGTGCAGAGTTTCTTCTCCCGCATCTCCGGCACGAGGTAATTGATCACGTTGCCGATCGGGTTGTTCACACCGAACTTCTGCCCGGCCCGCGACTCCTTCGGCGTCTGCAGCGTCTTCTCCGGGTACGCGGTGGGGCGCGCCGGGTGGTTCGGCGAGTCGAGCCAGCCCTCCTCCACCATCGCGCCGATGACGTAGTTCCACCGCTCCTTGGCGGCCGTGGGGTTGACCGCCGGGTCGTAGCCCTGGTGGGTGGCGCTCGGCTCCGGCTGCTTGATCAGCGCCGCCAGCACCGCCGCCTCGGCCACGTCGACCTTTGACACGGACTTGCCGAAGTACGCCTGCGCCGCAGCCTCGATGCCGTACGCGTTGCGCCCGAAGTAGATCGTGTTCAGGTAGTGCTCCATGATCTGGTCCTTGGTGAACTGATCATTGAGCTTCGAGGCGACAATCGCCTCCTTCACCTTGCGGCCGTACGAGTCGTCCTTCAGGTTCTCGTAGGCGTTGCGGGCGTACTGCTGGGTGATGGTCGAGGCGCCCTGCTTGTCGCCACCGGTGAGGTTGTTCCAGGCGGCGCGGGCGATGCCCTTGTAGTCGACGCCCGAGTGCTGGTAGAAGTTCCGGTCCTCTGCCGCCGCCACCGCGTTCCGCATCCACTCGGGGATGTCTTTGATCGAGACGAAGGTGCGGTTCTGCTCGCCGACCTTGGCGATCTGCGTCTTGTTGTCGCTGGCGTAGATGGTGGTGGCCAGCGGCAGCTTGATCTGGTTGGGCAGCACCACGCTGGTCGAGTAGTAGGTGAAGCCGATCACACCGATGCCGGCGAGCATGATGAAGACCGCGAACGAGGCGATGAGCATGTTGACGCGCTTGCGCTTCTTCGCCCGGGCCACCGCCGCCGGGTCACCGGTGCCACGCCCGCCGCGCCCCGGCCTGCCGGGGTCGCCAGGGCCCCCGCCCGAAACCGGCGCGACGCCCGCCCGGGCCACCGCCGCGCGGGCGCCGACCGACGCCGAACCGACGCTCGCCCTGCCGGGAGCCGGGGAAACCGGCACGGAGGCACGACCCGTTCCGACACGACCGCCAGGGGCCGGGGACACCGGCACGGAGGCACGACCCGCTCCGACACGATCTCCGGGGGCCGGGGAGACCGGCACCGAGGCGCGGCCGGGCGCGGCCCGCCCCACCGACGCCGAGCCGGCGGCACCGGGCTGGCGCGGCGGCACCGATGCCGATGCCCGGCCGGCGGGCATGCCGCCCGAGCCGACCGAGGCACGTCCCGAGGGGGCCGCGCCGGAGCTGCCGTCCGAACCCGGCACCTGGGCCCGCGCACGCGGGGAACTGGGATCGCCGTACGAGTTCATTCCTCACACCCTGCCGGTCGCGGTGGGACGCGGGGGCGCCACCACCGGGTTGCCGTGAGTTGACACACGTGGCACCGCGCCCCGGGGATACCGGGGAGACACCGCCGCATCCGTACCAATCGGACTAATCAGGCTGTCGAGCGGTAGATCCGCAGGACCGTCGTGGACGGTGCCGAGATGGACCGGTCGAGCCAGAATCACCGTTGCGCCTCTCGCCTTCGCCCGCGCACGGAGCCGTGAGCCGGGGCGGTCAGACCACCCACCGCTCCCTGCTCCACCCCCTCCTCGGCCAGCCCGTCCCGCCCGAGCAGGAACTGCTCGACGAGATGGTTCCAGTCACAGCCGAGGCACACCTCCACCACGAAGACCTGGAACTCACGCAGCGTCATCGCCAACGCGGGCAACTCGGCCAGGGCGCGCGCCTGACCGGCGGATTGCTTGAGTTCGTCGCCGTAAATGTAGTGGACGTGGGTGAGGTTCTCGCTCCGACAGATCGGGCAGCGTTCCTCTGTGGGCTCGCCGTGGAACCGGGCAGCGTTCTTCAGGTACGGCGAGGCGTCACAGACGTCGTACGCGCCGACCCGACCGGCGAGGAGTTCACGCAGCACCGCCCGCTTCTGGAGCGAGTAGTCGACCACCTGGCGCTGCGTACGCATGCGGCAAAGGGTACGCGGTCCGGACGGACGAGGCGACCGCCGTAACCATGCGTGACGCGAACCTCCCGAATCAGGGGTTTGCCCTGTCCCCGAGCGAGGTACTAACGTGCGATGTATCGGTCCGATACATCGCAACGGTTAACGGCCCTGCGCCGGGGTAGGAGAGGATGGCTCGTGCTCGAACTCGCCATCCTCGGTCTGCTGCAGGAATCCCCGATGCACGGCTACGAGCTCCGCAAGGAACTCACGGCCAAACTCGGAGCGATCCGGGCGGCGATCAGCTACGGCTCGCTCTACCCGACGCTGCGCAGGCTGCAGGCGGCAGGGTGGATCACCGAAGCCGCCGAGACACCCGCGACCGCCGGGGAGGTTCCCG
Source organism: Micromonospora sp. KC723 (assembly GCF_004348595.1). Lineage (GTDB taxonomy): Bacteria > Actinomycetota > Actinomycetes > Mycobacteriales > Micromonosporaceae > Micromonospora. Next base: position 35,726 of record NZ_SMKD01000026.1, on the reverse strand, counting down.
CGTTGACCAGCCGACGAGGTCGGGTGGTCTACAAAATCACCGCCGAGGGCAAGGAACGCTTCGCCCAGCTGATCGCGCAGGCGGGGCCCGAGACGTACGACGACACGGGTTTCGGTGTGCACTTCGCGTTCTTTTCCCGGACCGACCAGGCGACCCGCCTGCGCATCTTGGAGGGTCGCCGCCGCACGATCGAGGAGCGTCGCGAGGGACTTCGTGACGTGCTGGCCCGGGCGGCCGAGCGCCTCGACGCGTACACCCTGGAACTGCAACGCCACGGGCTCGACGCCTGTGAGCGCGAGGTCCGCTGGCTGGAGGAGCTCATCGCCAACGAGCGCTCCGGCCGTGCCCCGACGGTCCCGGGCACCGGGACGGCCGGCGGCCGACGAGAAACCGACAGCCCGCCTCCGCCTGGAGAGTCCAGGAAAGAGCGGCCGTGATGAAGAAGAAGGAGGCAGACGCTATGGGCTCCGTCCGCGTCGCCATCGTCGGTGTGGGAAACTGCGCCTCGTCCCTCGTGCAGGGCGTGGAGTACTACCGCGACGCCGACCCGACCGACCGCGTCCCGGGTCTCATGCACGTCACCTTCGGCGACTACCACGTCTCGGACGTGCAGTTCGTCGCGGCGTTCGACGTGGACGCCAAGAAGGTGGGCATGGACCTCGCCGAGGCGATCGTCGCCAGCGAGAACAACACGATCAAACTGTGCGACGTGCCGCCGACCGGCGTCACCGTGCAGCGCGGCCCGACCTTCGACGGGCTGGGCCAGTACTACCGCGAGATCATCGAGGAGTCGGACGTCCCGCCGGTCGACGTGGTCAAGGCGCTGCGCGACGCCCAGGTCGACGTGGTCGTCTCCTACCTGCCGGTCGGCTCCGAGCAGGCCGACAAGTTCTACGCCCAGGCCGCGATCGACGCCGGCTGCGCGTTCGTCAACGCCCTGCCGGTCTTCATCGCCTCCGACCCCGAGTGGGCGCAGAAGTTCACCGACGCGGGCCTGCCGATCGTCGGCGACGACATCAAGAGCCAGGTCGGCGCCACCATCGTGCACCGCGCGCTGGCGAAGCTCTTCGAGGACCGCGGGGTCGAGCTGCTGCGCACGTACCAGCTCAACTTCGGCGGCAACATGGACTTCATGAACATGCTGGAGCGCAACCGGCTGGTCTCGAAGAAGATCTCGAAGACCCAGTCGGTCACCTCCCAGGTGCCGCACGAGATGGCCAAGAGCGACGTGCACATCGGCCCGTCCGACCACGTGCCGTGGCTCGACGACCGCAAGTGGGCGTACATCCGCCTGGAGGGTCGTTCCTTCGGTGACACCCCGCTCAACGCCGAGCTGAAGCTCGAGGTCTGGGACTCGCCGAACTCGGCCGGCGTCATCATCGACGCCGTCCGGGCCGCGAAGATCGCCCTGGACCGCAAGATCGGTGGCCCGATCCTCTCGGCCTCCTCCTACTTCATGAAGTCCCCGCCCGTGCAGTACGCCGACCACGACGCGCACGCCGCCGTCGAGGCGTTCATCGCCGGTGAGGTCGAGCGCTGACGCGCTGACCAGCAGCACACCGAGGGCCGGGTCCTGACGGGTCCGGCCCTCGTCGTGTCCTGCCCGGATCGTTGACGCCTGCCCGAGTCGACACGCCGGAAGACGGGCCGCCGAACCGCCAAGGATCATGGGGCCCTGATCAGGACCAGGCACGTTGCAAGGCGACCCGAGCCTCCAGCTCCAGCAGCTTCACCTTGCGGTCCAGCCCACCACCGAAGCCGACCAGCTTTCCGCCCGCCCCGACGATCCGGTGGCAGGGCACGAGCACCGGGATCGGGTTGCGGTTGCAGGCCACCCCCACCGCCCGGGCAGCTCCCGGGTCGCCGACCCGGCGAGCCACCTCGCCGTAGGTGAGCGTCTCCCCGTACGGAATCCGGGTCATCTCCCGCCAGACCGCGCGCTCGAAATCGGAGCCGCGAGGCGGCTCCACCGGCACCGTGAAGCCCTCCAACTCCCCCGCGAAGTACGCCCGCAACTCCGCGACGACCTGCCGGTCCAGCTCGTCGACGGGCTGCTCGATTGCCGCCGCGACCCGCCCGAAGTGCGCGCCACGCACCGCCGCGCCGTCGGTGGCCACGGAGAACTCCCCGATCGGCGAGTCGAGCACGGTCCAGCGCATGCGGGCCATTCTGCCCTTCGCCTGCGACACCAACCGAACCGGCGGGTTGGGCAGATCCTGTCGCGGCCGGTCACAGCAGGGCTATGCCGAGCAGCAGGGCGCCCGCGCTCAGGCTCGCTCCGCCCGCCACCGTGAGCCAGATCAGCGTGTTGGGCCGGGTGTCAGTCGGTCGCACGACGGAGAGGAAGAAGCCGAGCGGCATCAGGATCGGCGCGGCGACGAACAGCGACCGGATCAGCGTCCGTGTCCCGCCCGACACGTCGGCCTGGTCGATGTAGGGCAACGCGACGAGGGCGAAGAGGACCAGCACGCCGGCGTGCGCGTGGCCCGCCGTCCACATTCCCCGGCGGACGGGGTTGTCCAGGTAGCCGGGCTTTCGGCGGGCCAGGTGGGTGAGCAGGGTCAACCCGCCGTACTCGACCGCGACGACGGTGATCAGGAGTATTCCGGCCGTGGTGAGTGTGTCCGACGACATCGGCGACCCCTTTCTTGTCAATGCCAAGATGCCTTCCCCCGAACCATCTTGTCAACGGCTAGTTCTCATGGTCGGTCACCCATCGCGCCAACCAGGCAAACTTCGGCCACGGTCACGCGTCTGAACATCGGAGGTGGACGGTGGCTGACGTGACCGACGGGGAGTTCACCGATTTCGTCAACGAGCGGGGCGACAAGCTGCTGCGCGTCGCGTACGCGCTCGCGGGTAGCCAGCACGCCGCCGAGGACCTGCTGCAGAACGCGCTCGCCAAGGCGTACGCCCGGTGGCCCCGGATCAGGGGCGACGCAGAGCCGTACGTGAAGCGGATCCTCTACCACGACCAGGTCTCCGGTTGGCGGCGGCTGTCCCGGCGCCGGGAGGTGCCAATGGCCGAGTTGCCTGAGCGGCCCGGAGTGTGCGACAGCAGTCACGACAGCGAGCTGCGGCTACTGCTACGTGAAGCTCTGCGCGCACTGCCGCCGCGACAACGCGCCGTGCTGACGCTGCGCTACCTGGAGGATCTGAGCGTCGCGGAGACCGCGACGATCCTCGGTTGCCGGGCCGGCACGGTGGCCAGCCAGACCGCCAAGGCCCTGGCTCGGCTCCGGCAACTGGTGCCGGGGCTGGACGAGATGACGACCCGCGCGGAGGTGACGCAATGAGCAGGATGCTGGACGAGACGCTGCGGGCCGCCGTGCGCGACCTCGCCGACGGGGTACGCCCGACGCCCGATTTGGCCGTCAAGGCGCTCGGACGGGGTCGTCGGCTGCGCCGCCGCCGGCGTGCCACCGCAGCCGGTGCCACCCTGGTGGCGGTTGTCGCGGTGGCCCTACCGTTCGTACTGTTCCGGCCCGCCCCGGCTCCGAGCCCCGCTACGCCGCCGGTGACGGTCACGCCCTCGCCGACCATGCTGCCCACCCCGGGTCCGGACTGGACCGCGAAACCTCTGGTGCTGCCCGGCGGCTGGATCGTGACCCGGGCACAGGCAAGAGGTGGCTCGGGTGCGGGCATGCTCCTCGACCGAGCCCGGGGCCACTACTTCCGGACCGACCGCTACGACGGCATCTTTCCGGCACCCACCGGTTCGCTCGTGGCGGTCAGGGACCTGGATCGGCCCCGGGAAATCGGCCTGTTCGACCTGGCGAACGGGAAAACCAACTGGTACGAGGTGGGCCGGGCGCTCTCCGTCCCACAATGGTCTCCGGACGGCCGACGGCTGCTTTTCACCACCCGCCAGGTCGACCGTTTCGGCTTCATCGTCATGAAGACGGACGGCACGAAGAAGGTCCACGTGAACGGAACAGAAGGCTGCTCCGACTTCTGCGAATTCACCTGGACGCGGGACGGCAGGCAGGTCGCGCTGCCACAGACCGGGGAATCGCACGGCGAGTCACAGCGGGACGCCCGCCTGGGCGTACGACTCTTCTCGGCGGACGACGGGCGGCGCACCCGTCTCGTGCCGGTGCCCGGTGACCCGGCCGGCCCATGGTCCTGGTCACCGGATGGCACGCGCGTGGTCGTCCAAGGCCAGCAGGAGCCACTGCTCGTCGAGACAGCCACCGGCCGGGTGCTCAATCCGCTGCCCAGCGCCGACGTGGCCTGGGTCACCGACGACCGGCTGCTCTACCGCCGCCCGCTCGGGTCCAACGACTTCGTGCTCGCCGACCCGACCGGGCGGGAGCTGATCCGCCAGCCGCTGCCCCGGCAGTTGGTCGATTTCGAGGTGACCGTCGCGCCGCGCTGACGGTTCGGCCAGTCCGCTTCCTTGCGCGCCGTCGATACCGTGCCGGGCATGGCCACCGGGACCATCATCTTCCTGATCATCGGTGCGGTCGGTGTCGGCGTGCTGGCGCTCGCGCTGCTCGGCGGCGAGCTGCTGCACTTCGGTCATCCCGACGTCGACGGTCCGGTCTCCCTCGAGGTGGTCGCCGGGTTTCTCGGCGCGTTCGGCTTCGGCGCCGCCATCGTCAACGAGCTGGTCGGTGGGCGTACCCCGGTGATGGTCGGGGCGGCGGCGGCCGGGGGCGCGCTGGCGGCGGCGCCGGCCGCGTGGCTGGCGGCGCGGCTCAGCCGGGCGGCGCGCAACATGCGGACCGACCCCACCCCCACCCGTGACCACCTGGTCGGCGCGATCGGCCTGGTGGTCACTCCGGTGCCCGTCGACGGCTACGGCGAGGTCCGGCTACGCGTCGCCGGCCAGCCGGTGAAGCTCAACGCCCGCGCGGACCGTCCGATCCCGATCGGCGCGCAGGTCTTCGTGGTCGAGGCGCTGAGCGAGACCAGCGTGCACGTCGAGACCTACTGAACCCCCTCATCCAGAAACAGGACGGTCACATGCCCCTTCTCTTCGCCATCGGCGGCGCGGTCCTTCTCGTTCTCGTCCTCGTCTTCTTCGTGCTCTCCCGGATCAAGGTCGCCGGCCCGAACGAGGCGTTCATCGTCACCGGGCGCAAGGGCCGCACCACCCAGACCGCCGACGGCGGCCGGTCCACCGACATGTCCGGACAGAAGGTCGTCCTCGGCGCCTCGGTGTTCGTGCTGCCGGTGGTGCAGAAGCTCCAGTCGTTGGACCTGTCCAGCCGCCGCATCGACGTCGGTATCCGGGGGGCGGTCAGCAAGCAGGGCATCCGTACCGACCTGCACGGCGTGGCGATCGTCAAGGTCGGCGGCACCGAGGACGCCATCCGCGCCGCAGCCCAGCGCTTCCTGCACCAGCAGGACGAGATCGACAACTTCACCCGGGAGGTGCTGGCCGGTGCGCTGCGCTCGATCGTCGGCCGGCTCACCGTCGAGGAGGTCATCCGGGACCGGGCGGCGTTCGCCAGCGCGGTCGCCGAGGAGGCCGAGCACTCGATGACCAACCAGGGTCTGGTGCTGGACACCTTCCAGCTCCAGGACATCCTGGCGGAGGGCTCCTACCTGCAGGATCTGGGCCGGCCGGAGGCCGCCCGGGTGCTCAAGGACGCGGCCATCGCCGAGGCCCGGGCCCGGCAGCAGGCCGAGCAGGAGCGGCTGCTGGCCGAGGAGGCGATCGCCGAGGCGAACCGGAACCTCTCACTCAAGCAGGCCGCCATCCAGGCGGAGATCGACGCCGCCAAGGCGAGGTCGGCGGCGGCCGGACCGCTCGCCCAGGCCGAGCGGGACCAGGCCATCCTCTCCGAGCAGCAGAAGGTGGCCGAGCGCAACGCCGAACTCAAGCAGCGCCAGCTCGACACCGAGGTGCGCAAGCCCGCCGACGCGGCGCGCTACAAGGTGGAGCAGGAGGCCGAGGCGGCGCGCAACGCGGCGGTGCTGAACGCCGACGCGCAGCGGCAGGCCACCATCGCCGCCGCCCAGGCCGCCGCCGAGCAGTCCCGGCTCACCGGTGAGGGCGAGCGGGCCCGCCGGGCCGCGCTGGCCGAGGCGAACGCGATCGAGGGCGCCAAGGAGGGTGAGGCCGAGCAGCGCCGGCGCTCCGCGATCGCCGAGGCGGTCGAGCGGGAGGGCCAGGCCGAGGCCGCGGCCATCCTGGCCAGGGGGCAGGCCGAGGCGGACGCGATGGCCCGCAAGGCCGAGGCGTTCGCCGCGTACGGGGAGGCGGCCGTGCTGGACCTGCTGGTGAAGGTGCTGCCGCAGGTGGTCGAGGCGGCCAGCGCCCCGATCGGGGCGATCGACAAGATGACGGTGATCTCCACCGACGGCGCGTCGTCGCTGACGAAGTCGGTGGCCGGCAACGTGGCTCAGGGGCTCCAGCTCGGCTCCGACCTCACCGGCATCGACCTGGCCGGCCTGCTGGGCAGGCTGGGTGGCGCGTCGTCGGGCAACGGGAAACCGCCGGTCGAGGGCAGCGCGGTCGAAACCCGCTGACGGGTACGACGACAGGGTCGTCCGGCCGGGCCGGGCGACCCTTCGCGTCCCTCCGGTACGCCGTTGATCGAGTCGGGATGCCGCACCCGGGGGCGGGCGACACCCCGAACGGAAGTCGATCACGGGCCGACGGCGGCCTCCGCGAGACGTGCCGGCGTCGCCGGCCCGGGGCTCAGGAGACGATGCCCTGATCGCGGGCCCAGCGCAGCAGCTCCGCCTCGGCCTCGTCGCGGTCCAGCGGGCCGCGTTCCAGGCGCAGCTCCTTGAGGTGCTGCCACGCCTTCCCGACCACCGGCCCCGGCGGTACGCCGAGCAACTCCATGATCGCGTTGCCGTCCAGGTCCGGGCGGACCCGGGCCAGATCCTCCTCGGCGGCGATCCGGGCGATTCGTTCCTCCAGAGCGTCGTAGTCGGCGGCGAGCTGGGCGGCCTTGCGGCGGTTGCGGGTGGTGCAGTCCGACCGGGTCAGCTTGTGCAGCCGGGAGAGCAGGTCATCGGCGTCGGTCACGTACCGGCGTACCGCCGAGTCGGTCCACTCGCCCCGGCCGTACCCGTAGAAACGCAGGTGCAGGCCGACCAGCTTGGCGACCTGCGCGGTGACGTCCTTCGGATAGCGCAACGCCTTCATCCGGGCCTTGGTGAGCCGGGCGCCGACCACCTCGTGGTGGTGGAAACTGACCCGGCCGTCCGGGCCGACCGCCTTCGTGGCCGGCTTGCCCACGTCGTGCATGAGCGCGGCCATCCGCAGGACGAAGTCGCAGCCGTCGGTCTCGTACGACATCGCGTTGCTCACCACGGTGAGGGTGTGCTCGTAGACGTCCTTGTGCTGGGCGTGCTCGTCGATCTCCAGCTTCAGCCCGGTCAGTTCGGGCAGGAACCGCTCGGCCAGCCCGGTGTCGACCAGCAGCCGCAGCCCGGTGATCGGGTCGGCTCCGCAGAGCAGCTTGGTGAACTCGTCGCGGATCCGCTCGGCGGTGATCCGGTCCAGGTCCGCCGCCATCCGGGTCATCGCCTCGCGCACGTCCGGGTGCACGGCGAAACGCAGCTGCGCGGCGAAGCGGGCGGCCCGCAACATCCGCAGCGGGTCGTCGCCGAAGGACTCCCCGGGCGTGCCCGGGGTACGGATCACCTTGGCGGCGAGGTCGTCCACACCGCCGTACGGGTCGGTGAACCGGTGGTCGGGGAGGCTGACGGCCATCGCGTTGATGGTGAAGTCCCGCCGCTTCAGGTCGTCGGCGAGGCTGGTGCCGTACTCGACGATCGGGTTGCGGCTGACCTGGTCGTACGCCTCGGCGCGGAAGGTGGTGACCTCCAGCCGCAGCCCGTCGCGCTGGCAACCGATGGTGCCGAACTCCCGGCCGGTCTCCCAGATCGACTCGGCCCAACCCTTGACGATCCTGATCGTCTCGTCCGGGTGGGCGTCGGTGCAGAAGTCGAGGTCGTCACCGAGCCGGCCGAGCAGGGCGTCGCGGACGGAACCGCCCACCAGGTGCAGTTCGTGGCCGGCGTGCGCGAACCTGCGGCCGAGTTCGTCGGCGACCGGGGAGACGCGGAGCAGTTCGGCGACGGCGTTGCGCTGCGCGGCGGTGAGTTCGCGGCGGTCGGCGGCGTGGGGAGCGGAGGCTTCGGACATGGGATCGCCAGCCTATCGGGCCGAGACGCGATCCGATCCGCCGGGCGCGGGTATGCGGTCCGGGTTGACTATGGTCATGGCGTGCGGGCCGAAGCCGGCTCCGACGTACCCCGGGAGGCTGGAGATGAGCGGCGGGCTCTACCGCAGCGCGAACGCCGCGCAGGGAGGCGGCCCGCGGCCGGGTGACGACGCGACCTTCATCTCGGCGGAGCCGCTGAACCAGCCGGGGGTGGCGGCCACCGCGCCGCCGCAGGAGGTGGTGGCGGAGACCAGCGCCGCGGCGAACAGCGCGGTGATGGCGATCGGCAGCCTGGTCAGCCGGGGTACGGGCTTCGTCCGGAACCTGATGATCGGCGCGGCGCTCGGCAACCTGGTCGGCAACGTCTACACCACCGCGCAGTTCCTGCCGAACCAGGTGTACGAGTTCCTGCTCGGCGGGGTGCTGACCAGTGTGCTGATCCCGGTGCTGGTACGCCGCCGCAGGTCCGACCCGGACCGGGGCGAGGCGTACGCCCAGCGGCTGCTGACGCTCGCGGTGCTCGCGCTGGCCGCAGCCGTGCTGGTCGCGTTGCTGCTGGCCCCGGTGCTGACCAGCCTGTACGCCGGCGGCAAGGACGAGAACTACACCGGTCTGGTCACCAGTCTGTCGTACCTGATGCTGCCGATGCTGTTCTTCACCGGCGTGAGCGCGTTGATCGCCGCGGTGCTGAACACCCGGGGCCACTTCGCCGCCCCGATGTGGGCCCCGATCCTCAACAACCTGGTGGTCATCGGCACCTTCGGTCTCTACATCGTGGTCTACGGCGCCCAGGCGATCCAACCGGGCGACATGGGCTGGGGGCGGATCCTGCTGGTCGGTGGCGGCACCCTGCTCGGTGTGGCGGTGCAGGCCGCCGGTCTGCTGCCGGCGCTGCGCCGGGTGGGCTTCCGGTGGAAGCTGCGGTTCGACTTCCGTGAGCTGGGGCTGCGCGAGCTGGCGCGACTCGGCGGCTGGATGTTCTGCTACGTGGCGGTCAACCAGCTCGGCCTGTTCGTGGTGGTCAACCTGCTCACCCGGGCGGCGGGCGAGGACAGCGCCGGTCTGCTGATCTACAACAACGTGTTCCTGCTGCTGATGATGGCGCACGGCATCATCGCCGTCTCGATCATCACGGCGCTGATGCCCCGGATGAGCGCCGCCGCCGCGGACGGCCGGTTCCACGACGTCACCGCCGACCTGTCCCGGGGTACCCGGATGGTCACCGCGGTGCTAGCGCCGGTCGCGGTCTGTTACGCGGTGCTGGCCGCGCCGATCTCGGTGGTCGTCTTCCGGTACGGCGCGTTCACCGGTGACAACGCGGTGGCCACCTCGACGGTGCTGCTGGTCGCCGCGGTGGGGTTGGTGCCGTTCGCGATCAGCCAGCTCTTCACGTTCGCCTTCTACGCGCTGCCGGACACGCGTACCCCGGCGTTGGTGAACATCCCGGTGGTGGTGCTGCGGGTGCTGCTCCAGGTCGGGCTCTTCGTCGTCTTCTCGCCCGTGTTCGCGGCGGCGGGGATGATGCTCGGCAACGCCGTCTCGTACGTGGCGGCGGCGGTGTTGTCGGCGCTGCTGCTGCGCCCCCGGGTGGGCCGGATCGGGCTCGGCAGGATCATGCGGACGATGGGCAGGGTCGTGGTCGCCGCGCTCGGCGCGGCCCTGGTCGGTCTGCTGGTGGTCAACCTGCTTCCCGGCGATCCGGCGGACCTGAGCTGGCTCGAGGCGGTGGTCCAACTGTTGGTCGGCGGGGCGGTGATCGGGGTGACCTACCTCGGCCTGGCGACGGCGCTGCGGATCGGCGAGATCACCGAGGTGGTCGGCATGGTCCGCCGCAAGCTCGGCCGCTGAGCCGCGCCGGACAGACGCCACGGAGGGTGAACGAGGATCACCAGCCTGGGGACACGGCTGTGGATAACTTGCCGTTCTCCCGCTCAACCACCGGAAAGTCCTGTGGATAACCATCCGTATGGCCGACCGCCCCTGACCGTTCGGTGGGATCCCGCGTCACGTCGCCGGAGCGCGACACCCAGGCCGGCCCCTGCGGCGACTACTTGCGGTCAACCCGTAGATTGGCTAGTACATGTGCCAGCAACGTGGCTGACAACGGTCGGAACCGGGCGAGGTCGGTCACTCCCGGCACGTCGCCGTGGGCGGCGGGAAGATGACATGTCGGTATGACGGGCAGTCCAGGTAAGGTCGCTCTGGACGGACACGGCAGGTGGCCGACGCCCACGTCGACCCGCCGGCCGGTTCCTTCGAAGGCAGAGCGGGAAGCCACATGCCCAGCAGCGCGGGTCCATCGATCGACACGATCACCGAGGGAGGACGGGTGACCCAGGTCGGCGAGGGTCAGGAGGCGGAAGAATCCGCTCCGGTCATGACCTTCGGTGCTCCCACGGCCGGTGAGATCCTCGCCGAGCGGTACGAGCTGGTCGAGCACATCAACAACGACAGCGCCGGGCGGCTCGTCTGGCGGGGGGTCGACGTCGTGCTGCGCCGGCCGGTCGCGGTGGTGCTGCGCTACCCCGGGGGCGACTCCGCCACCGAGATGCTCCAGGCCGCCGTGGCCGCAAGCCGGGTCATCCACCCCAACCTGGTCGGCGTCTACGACGCCATCGACGAGAGCGAGCGGGCCTACGTGGTCCGCGAGTGGGTCGACGGGCGTTCGCTGCGCGAGCTGGTCGCCGAGGGCCCGCTGGATCCGGCCCGCGCCACCGCCATCGGCAACGCCGTGGCCAGCGCGCTCGCCTCCGTGCACGCCACCGGCATGGTGCACGGGAACGTCCACCCCGGCACCGTGATGATCAGCGACGACGGCCGGGTGGTGCTGGCCGACGCGCGCACCGACTGCGCCGACAGCCAGGAGAACGACGTCCGGGCGGTCGGCGGCATCCTCTACTTCGCCCTCACGGGGCACTGGCCGCACGCGGAGGCGCCGCTGCGCGGCGCGACGGCGGGGCACGGCCGGGCGGGCATCGTGGACGCGGTCCGCGACGCCAGCGGCTCCATCGCCGCGCCCCGACAGGTCCGGGCGGGTGTCCCGGCGTACCTCGACGACCTCACCATGGACCTGCTCGACGCCGAGATCGCCCCGCCCTCCTCGGACGTGCTCGCCGCCGAACTGGGTCGCCTCGACGTCCCCGCCGAGGACCACTTCCTCGACCAGACCGGCACCATCCGGTTCACCGCGGACCCGGGCGACGAGCCGTCGCCGCTTGCCGCCGCCGGTGGCCGGAAGGTCGCCATAGGCATCGCCGGCCTGCTCGCGGTCGCCCTGGTCGGCCTCCTCGTCGGCATCAGCATCTTCGGCGACGAGGAGTCGCCCAAGACCCAGACCGCGGGCGGCCCGTCGGTGAGCGCCCCGGCCGTCGGGGACGCCAGCTCGCCCGCCGCGCCGGTCCGCCAGCTCATCATCAGGGACGTCCGGGTTGTCGACCCCGAGGGAGACCGCGACGAGCTGCGCAACGCCGAGCGGGTGATCGACGGCGAGGAGGACAGTGGCTGGGAAACCGCCACCTACCGGAGCTCCGGCAGGTTCGGCAACCTGAAGAAGGGCATGGGGGTCTGGATCGACCTGGGCGAACCGCACTCGGTCAAGTCGGTGCGCGCGGTCCTCTCGTCCAGGGGCGCCTCCGCCGAACTGCGGGCCGGCGGGGCCGACTTCCCGTCCAGCTCCAACGGCGACAAGCAACTCGTGGCCGCCTACGCGAACCGGATCGGGCAGCCGTTCGAGGAACACAACGGCACCACGATGACCTTCAACGGGTTCAACCCGGAGGAGAAGTACCAGTACCTCCTCTTCTGGATCACCGAGCTTCCGGAGAAGGAAAGCGGCGACGGGTGGAAGCTCGGCGTCCAGGAGATCACGGTTCAGGGCTCGTGAACCGTCCGCCGCGGGACCGGCACCACCTCGTACGGACGTGGTGATGACCGGTCGCGGCGGGCGTACGCCCGACCCGGTGACCGGCGGCCTCCCGGCCGCCGAGGCGTCCGACCTCGAACTGCTCCGGGCCCACGCCGCCGGTGACCGGGCCGCCTTCACCGAACTGTTCCACCGGCACCGGGACCGGCTCTGGGCGGTGGCGCTCCGCACCCTCGGCGACCGCGAGGAGGCCGCCGACGCCCTCCAGGACGCCCTCCTGTCCGCCCACCGGGCCGCCGCGCGGTTCCGGGGCGACTCTGCCGTCACCACCTGGCTGCACCGGATCGTGGTGAACGCCTGCCTGGACCGCATCCGCCGCCGGCAGTCCCACCCCACCGTCCCGCTGCCCGACGGCACCCGCACCGAGGACGGCACCGGTGGTGTCGAACCGGCCGCCCCCGCCACCGACCACGACACCGCGCTGGTGGTCCGGGAGGCCCTGGCCACACTCCCGGCCGAACAGCGGGCCGCGCTCGTCCTGGTGGACGTGCAGGGGTACCCGGTGGCCGAGGTGGCCCGGATCCTCGGCGTCGCCGAGGGGACGATCAAGAGCCGCTGCGCCCGGGGCCGGGCCCGGCTGGCGGTGCAGCTCGGACACCTGCGGACCGGGGTGGACCCCGCCCCCTCGGGCGCCCGCACCGACGGAAACGTGCCGGGGGTCACCGTGGGGAACCCACGGGCTGCGGAGGGCGTCGGATCGGGGTCGGGGCGCTCCCGGCGGGACGCCAACCAGGAGGACACGTGACAACCGGGGAGTTCAGCGGGGTCGACCACGACCTGCTCGCCGACTACCTCGGCGGGGCGCTGGACGGCACCCCGGAGGAGGCGACCGTCGCCCGGCTGGTCGAGGAGGATCCCGCCTGGGCTGGCGCGTACGCCGCCCTGACGGACGCGTTCACCCGGGTGGGCGCCGACCTCGCCGACCTCGCCGAGTTGGCTCCGCCGATGCCACTGGCGGTCGTGGAGCGGCTCACCGCCGCCATCGCCGGGGCGGGGCCGGCTCCCGCCGCGCCGGATTCCGCCGCCGGGCCCGACAACGCGGTGCCCGCTGACCCGCTCGACGGCACCCGGTCGGGCGTTCCGGCGGAGAGCCGATCCGACACCCGGCGGACCGCCGGCCCGGTCTTCCCCGCTCAGGGCGGTCGGGCGACGCCGCGTACCCCCGCGTCGCGGCGGGACGACGTGAGCGGGCCGGGCCGGCGACGTCGGCGCTGGACGCGGCTCGTCGCCCCGGTGGCGGTCGCCGCCGCCTCGCTCGCCGTCATGGGGCTCGGCATCGACCACCTGCTCGACCGCTCCGGAGCCGGGGACGCCGCCGACACGGCAGCCGCCGGCGGAGCCGGCGTTGACCGGGCGCCCTACCGGATGACCGACAAGCCGCAGCACAGTGGTCTCGACTGGACGCCGGAGTCGCTGGCCGAGGGAACGGCCGCGAGCGTGCGGCCGTTCGCCAGCCCGGCCCCCGATCTCACCCCACAGGAGAGCGGCTCCGGGGAGAGCGCCGTCCAGGGCGGCCGGGTGGCGGGGCCCGGCAACCTGGAGCGCCTCGGTGACCCGTCGGCGTTGGACGCCTGCCTCGCCGAGGTGGCCGCCGCGCACGGGCAGGGGCCGATCACCGTGACACTCGTCGACTACGCCTCGTTCCGGGGCAAGCCGGCGCTGGTGCTCCGGTTCGCCGACCCGGCCGGGGAACGGTGGGTGTGGGTGAGCGGGGCCGAGTGCGGCGTGCCGGGGTCCGGCGCGGACACCCGTTACCAGGCGCGGGTAGGGTGAGGCCCCGGTCAGCCCGTCGCCGCGTGACGTGACCCACCGGACGACCGGCTCGGGAATCCCCGCTTCGTACGATGACGTTCTGCAAGTCAGTCGCCGGCGTCGCTGAGTCGTCGGCACTCGGGATCGACATCGGTGCGCCGCCGATGCCGAACACACACATCGGGAGACGGCAGTGGACGAGGTCCGCAACCTGATCATCATCGGCTCCGGGCCGGCCGGCTACACGGCGGCGGTCTACGCCGCGCGTGCCAACCTGAAGCCACTCGTCATCGAGGGTGTGCAGTCCGGCGGCGCGCTGATGACCACCACCGAGGTGGAGAACTTCCCCGGTTTCGCCGACGGCATCCTCGGCCCCGAGCTGATGGACAACATGCGCAAGCAGGCCGAGCGGTTCGGCGCGGAGTTCCTCACCGACGACGTGACCCGGGTCGAGCTGAAGGACACCGGCATGGTGGGCTCGGACGCGGTCAGCACCGTCTGGGTGGGCCAGACCGCCTACCGGGCGAAGGCCGTCATCCTGACCACCGGTTCGGCCTGGCGTCCGCTGGGTGTGCCGGGCGAGCAGGAGTACCTGGGCCACGGCGTGTCGTCCTGCGCGACCTGTGACGGGTTCTTCTTCCGGGGCCAGCACATCGTGGTGGTGGGCGGCGGTGACTCCGCCATGGAGGAAGCCAGCTTCCTCACCCGGTTCGCCGAGTCGGTCACCATCATCCACCGGCGGGACTCGTTCCGGGCCAGCAAGATCATGGCGGATCGGGCGCTCGGCAACAACAAGATCAAGGTCGAGTGGAACACCACCGTCGAGGAGATCCTCGGGGAGGACGGCAAGGTCAGCGGGGTCCGGGTCCGCAACGTGCACAGCGGCGAAACCAAGGTGCTCGACGTGACCGGCGTCTTCGTGGCGATCGGGCACGACCCGCGCAGCGAACTGTTCCGGGGCCAGGTGGAGCTGGACGACGAGGGCTACGTCAAGGTCCAGGCCCCGAGCACCCGGACCAGCATCCCGGGTGTCTTCGCCGCCGGTGACCTGGTCGACCACACGTACCGGCAGGCCATCACGGCCGCCGGCACCGGCTGCGCCGCGGCCCTCGACGCCGAGCGTTTCATCGCCACGATCCAGAGCTGAACAACGGAAACGAACTCCTGAGGAGGAGGGTCTTAGTGGGAGCAACCAAGGTCGTCACCGATGCGAACTTCGCCACCGACGTGCTGAAGTCCGACAAGCCGGTGCTGGTGGACTTCTGGGCAGAGTGGTGCGGGCCGTGCCGTAAGGTCTCGCCGCTGCTGGAGGAGATCGCGGGCGAGATGGGAGACAAGGTCTCCATCGTCAAGCTCAACATCGACGAGAACCCGGAGACCGCCCGCGCCTACCGGGTGATGTCGGTCCCGACCCTCACCGTCTTCAAGAACGGCGAGCCGGTGCAGTCGATCGCCGGCGCCAAGCCCAAGGGCGAGCTGGTCCGGCTGATCGAGTCCGCGCTCTGAGCCGTCCCCGCACCCGATCCCCGCATCCGATGGGTGCGGGGATCGCGCTTTCTCGGCTCTGACCTGCGCGAACCGCCAGCCTGGCCAGGACCGGCCACGGTAGGCTCCGTAGGCATCCGTTGGGCGCGGAGCGCGCCTTTCGCCGCAAGTCCCGGGCGTCTCTGACACGCCCTGCCAGCAGCAGAGGGGGTCGTGCGTGCGTCCGATCCGACCCGGTGACCGTGGGCCGGCCGTGGCGGAGATCCGCAGGATCCTCACCGGCCTCGACCTGCTCCCCCCGTCCACCGACGCCGCGTTCGACCCGGCCACCGAACGTGCCGTGCGGGCCTTCCAGCAGTCCCGGGGGCTCAGCGTCGACGGGCGGGTCGGCGCGGAAACCTGGCGGGCACTGGACGCGGCACGCTGGCGGCTGGGCGCCCGCACCCTCTACCACGCGGTACCCGAGCCCCTATGCGGCGAGGACGTCCGGTCACTCCAGGAACGCCTGCTGGAGATGGGGTACGACGTGGGCCGCGCCGACGCCATCTACGGCGTCCGCACCTCCCGCGCGGTGGCACAGTTCCAGCGTGAGGTCGGGCTGAGATCGGACGGCGCATGCGGGCCGCACACCATGAGCGCACTGCGCCGGCTCGGGCGCAAGGTGGTCGGCGGCCGACCGCAGTGGCTGCGCGAGTCCGACGCGATCCGGCAGTCCGGACCTACCCTGGTCGGGCGGACGGTGGTGATCGACCCTGGCCACGGCGGCACCGACCCGGGCGTGGTGGTGTCGGACGGGCCGCTGCGCTGGACCGAGGCGGAGCTGGTGCACGACCTGGCCAGCCGGTTGGAGGGCCGGCTCGCCGCCGTGGGCGTACGGGTGCAGCTCACCCGCGGCCCGGCCCCCGGCAGGTGCCTGCCCGACACCGAACGGGCGCAGTTGGCCAACTCCCTCGGCGCGGACGTGTTCCTCTCGCTGCACACCGACGGGCACCCCAATCCCGAGGCGGAAGGGGTGGCCACCTACCACTACGGCACGAACAACGGCGTCACCTCCGCCACGGGTGAGCGGCTGGCCGGGCTCGTGCAGCGGGAGATCGTGGCGCGGACCGGACTGCGGGACTGCCGCACCCACGCCAAGGCATGGGATCTGCTCCGGCTGACGAGAATGCCGGCGGTCCGGGTCGAGGTCGGCTACCTCACCTCGCCACGGGACCGGGAACGACTGATCGAGCCGCGCTTCCGGGACCGGGTCGTGGAGGCGATCGTGGCGGCAGTGCAGCGGATGTTCTTCCCCGTCGAACGGGACGTGCCCACCGGCTCGATCGATGTCAGCGAGCTGCGCGCGGTGGTGGCCGCCGGCGCGGTGGTCGACTGACCACACGGCTCGCCGGGGTACCGCCCACTCGGTCGCGCCGCCGCCGTGCGCCCGGCTCAGCCGGCGGCGTGGGTGGCCGGGGCCGGCCGGACCGGACGGAGCAGCGTCTCGGGGCTCATCGAGCCGAGCAGCTTCTCCAGCGCGTACTCGACGTCCGACTTCCAGCTCAGCGCGGTCCGCAGCTCCAGGCGCAGCCGGGGGTAGCGGGGGTGCGGGCGGACCGTCTTGAAGCCCACCGACAGGAAGAAGTCGGCCGGAGCGACGCAGGCCCGGGTCGCCTCGCCCGCGTCGTCGCCGAACTTGGCGTCGCCGAACGCCTCGATCGCCTTGATGCCCCGTTTCGTCAGATCCCGGGCTACCCCCTGGACGAGCATCCGGCCCAGTCCGCCCCCCGCGAAGGCCGGCACCACGTTCGCCGTCATCAGCAGGGCCGCGTCGGCGGAGACCGGCGAGGTCGGGAAGGCCATCGAGCGGGGGACGTATGCGGGCGGGGCGTACATGACGAACCCGGCCGGCATGCCGTCGACGTACGCCAGTTTGCCGCAGGAACCCCACTCCAGCAGCGTCTGGGAGACCCAGGCCTCCTTCTCCAGCCCCGGATCGCCGGCGGCGCAGGCCCGGTCCGCGGAGACCGGATCCAGCTCCCAGTACACGCACTCCCGGCACGGGCGGGGCAGGTCTTCCAAGGTGTCCAGGGTCAGGCTGACCAGGCGTCGCGACATCGGTGGGCCCCCACAGTAGGCTCGGGGGTGGAACGGCGCGCCACGCAGCCGTCCTCCCCCCGACGAGCGATCGTACGCCGACCGCCGCCAGTACGGGAGGGGACGCGCGAATGCCCACCTGAGCCGGGTGTGACCGGTCCGGGATGTGGACGTACCCGAAATCACGGGTCCACGGGCAGCACAAGCGGACTAGGATCGAGCGACCGGCGTCCCGCGCCGTCACGGTGGCCGGCACTGCGGGGACCCAGCGGGCAGGAGCCCGACCGACACCCGATCGAGGTGATGTCATGACCGGCACGACGCTCGACGACTACACCGACCGTTACGCCCGGCGGGTCCGGGGAATGACCGCCTCGGAGATCCGGGCCCTCTTCGCGGTGGCCAGCCGGCCGGAGGTCGTCTCGCTGGCGGGCGGGGCTCCCTACATCGCCGCGCTGCCCCTTGACGCGGTCGGCGAGATGCTCGGCAAGCTGGGCTCCGAGCAGGGCGTCACCACCCTGCAGTACGGCATCGGCCAGGGCACCCTGGAGCTGCGGGAGCGGATCTGCGAGGTGATGGCCCTCTCCGGTATCGACGCGTCCTGCGGCGCTTCGCCGGAGGACGTGGTGGTGACCGTCGGCGGGCAGCAGGCGCTGGACCTGGTGGCCCGCCTGTTCCTGGACCCGGGGGACGTGGTGCTCGCCGAGGGCCCGACGTACGTGGGCGCACTCGGGGTGTTCCAGGCCGCCCAGGCCCAGGTCGTGCACGTGCCGATGGACGACGAGGGGCTGGTGCCGGAGGCGCTGGAGGTGGCGATCGCCGACCTGGCCCGCGCCGGCCGGCGGGTGAAGTTCCTCTACACCATCCCCACCTACCAGAACCCGACCGGCGTGACGCTGAGCGAGGAACGTCGCGAACGGGTGCTGGACATCTGCGAGCGGGCCGGGCTGCTGGTGGTGGAGGACGACCCGTACGGCCAACTCGGGTTCGAGGGGGAGGCCCCCGCGCCGCTGCGGGCCCGCCGCCGGGACGGGGTCTTCTACCTGAGCACCTTTTCCAAGACGTTCGCTCCCGGACTGCGGGTCGGCTGGATCCTCGCCCCGCACGCGGTCCGCGACAAACTGGTGATCGCCAGCGAGGCGCAGATCCTCTGTCCCAGCGGGTTCGCCCAGGCCGCCGTCGCTACGTACCTGTCGACCATGCCGTGGCGGGAGCAGCTGAAGGTCTACCGGGAGGTCTACCGGGAGCGGCGGGACGCCCTGCTCACCGCGCTGGAGGACCTGATGCCGGAGGGCACCACCTGGACGAATCCGGGTGGTGGCCTCTTCGTGTGGGCGACCCTGCCGGCCGAGCTCGACGCCAAGGCGATGATGCCGCGCGCGATCACCGCGCGGGTCGCCTACGTCCCGGGTACCGGCTTCTACGCCGACGGTTCCGGGACCGGCAACATCCGGCTGAACTTCTCTTTCCCGCCGCCGGAACGGATCCGGGAGGGCGTCCGCCGGCTGGCCGGGGTCATGGAGCAGGAGATCGCCATGCGTCGGGTCTTCGGGCCAGTCACCTCGGCCGGCAGGCGCCGGCAGGGTGGTGCGGACGTGCCCGGACCTGACTTGGCATGATTCGGGCATGGCTGACACCTCTGCCGTCCGATCCCCCATGACCGGCCCTGCCGCCAGCGGCGACCTGCACGTTCTCGTGCTCGCCGGCGGCCTCTCCTACGAGCGGGACGTCTCGCTGCGGTCCGGCCGCCGGGTGCTCGACGCGCTCCGCACGATCGGGGTCGAGGCGGAACTGCGGGACGCCGACGTGGCGCTGCTGCCCGCACTCGCCGCCGACCCGCCGGACGCCGTGGTGATCGCGTTGCACGGCGCAACCGGCGAGGACGGTTCCCTGCGTGGCGTGCTCGACCTGTGTGGCGTACCGTACGTCGGCTGTGACGCCCGGGCCTCCCGGCTCGCCTGGGACAAGCCGTCCGCCAAGGCGGTGTTGCGGGAGAACGGCATCCCGACCCCCGACTGGGTGGCCCTGCCGCACGACCGCTTCTCGGAACTGGGCGCGGTGGCGGTGCTGGACCGGATCGTGGACCGGTTGGGGCTGCCGCTGATGGTGAAGCCGGCCCAGGGCGGATCCGGCCTGGGCGCCGCGGTGGTCCGGGACGCCGCTGCCCTTCCGGCCGCGATGGTGGGTTGCTTCGCGTACGACTCGACGGCGCTGGTCGAACGGTACGTGTCCGGGATGGACGTGGCGGTCTCCGTGGTCGACCTGGGGAATGGGCCGCAGGCCCTTCCGCCGGTGGAGATCGTGCCCCGCAACGGTGTGTACGACTACGCGGCCCGCTACACCGCCGGCCGCACCACCTGGCACGCCCCCGCCAGGCTGGACGCCTCGGTCACCGGGAGGGTCACCGAGGTGGCTCTGGCCGCACACCGCGCACTGGGCCTACGGGACCTATCCCGGGTCGACCTGATCGTCGACGCCGACGGTCGACCACACGTGCTGGAGGTCAACGTCTCGCCCGGCATGACCGAGACGTCGCTGCTGCCGCTCGCCATCCAGGCGGCTGGGCTGGACTTCGGGAAGGTGCTCGGCTCGTTGGTCGGTCGGGCCGCCGCCCGGCGGTCCTGACCGTCGCGCCAAGCGACGTGTGGTGACCGGTGGTCGTCAGTCGGCGGCGGATCGCCAATTGCCGCTGTCGCCGCCCGGACCGGTGTCGGCGCTTCTTGCCGACGGCCGGCCAGGGACGCCATCCTGCCCGTCCGCGGGAGTCGGTTCGTCCACCGTCGGAGTGACACCGGCTGGGTCGGGTTCGTCGGCAGGCTCAACCTTTTCGGCGTCGTAGCCGTCGGTGTTCCCGTCCACCGCAACGGGCGTCTCTTCCTCAGACTCGATCACCGACACGGTCCCCTCGACGTCGGGCTCCACCCCGTCGGCCGACTCGGCGAGGCGGGAGGGGGCCTGCCACTGGATGCGCGGCGGCTCGGCCAGTGGACGTCCACCGAACTCGGCGAGCCAGGCGGCCACCATGGCCAGGTTCTCCCGCCACTGAGACTCGGAGATCGGCGGCAGGATCGAGTCCCACAGGGAGAGGAACGTGCCGCGCAGCTGGAGTCGCCCGTACGGGCGGGCCAGGAACCACATGTGCAGGTGCGCCGAACCGTCCCCCCACCGGTTGACGTGTACGCGGGCGACACCGTCCAGTGACCGGATGGCGCGTTCCAGGCGTACGGTCATCACCCCCAGCTCGGCAGCGAGCAGGTTGGGCAGATCGCCGAGGTCGAGGTGGGAGCGGGACTCCAGGATCAGCACCATCGGCAGGCCGGTGGGGCGGTCCATGGCACGGACCCGCCACCGCTCACCAACCCAGATGTAGGCATCGTCGGGGGCGTTGCAGGCGGTGCATTCCCGAAGTCCCTCACCCTTGCGGGGCGGTTCGACCGACACCGGGTCGTCGAGTTGCTTGACGCGGAGGTCGCCTTCGAAGGGGAACGACGGCCACTGGGTGAAGTCCGGAAGCGCGGGAGGGGTGTCGTGCACGACGCTGACCCTAGCCGAGTCCGCGATCCCTGTCCCTCCCCGAACGGCATCGACCGCCGGGTTCCTCCACCCGCGTGCTGTACGCCATCGCCGGCCCCTGGAGAGGAGTTGTCCACAGGCTGATGAGAACACCAGCACACCCCGTCATCCACAGGTCAGGGCACTGTCGGACAGCGTGTTTCACGTGAAACGAGGCCGGCCTGTGGAAAACCGCTGTGGATAACCTTGGGCTCATCCACAAGATGGAACAGCGAAGGAAGGCTCCTGTCTTTCAACGATCGAAGCGATCGAACGGCTGTTGATCGCTCCTCGATTTCCGGCAGTCGCCGCGCGGCCAGCCAGTGCGGGAAAGCCCGGTTCAGCCGACTGTCACCGGAGTCCCAGGTAACCGCTCCCTACCGCCGTCAGCCCGTCCGGCCGGCGAGCGTCGAGCAGTGCGGAGAGCGGCAGGGGCCGGTTTCACGTGAAACGATGCGGCGGCCAGCGACACTTTGCGGTGCGGCGTTTCACGTGGAACGGATCACCATGTCCGGTGGCGCCAGCCGAGACAACCCTCGTTCCAGGGCGACGCGGCGGGCAGGGCTGGTACCGAGGTCCGTCACGGGAGCGACAACGACGGTCGGCAGGGCCTACGCTGGCCGCGATGAGTGACCCCTTCGTCCTCCAGTCGGGTGCCGGCTCGCGTTGGGTGCTGCACCCGCCGGAGGACCCCTACGGCGACGGATACGTTCTCGCCCTGCCCACCGAGTTGCACGGCGGCGGCATGACGGCGGCGGCGGTGGTCGAGCTCGACGGAATCTTCGTCAACCCGCAGACAACCAGGCTGTCCGAGTTCTTCGGCACGCTGGCCTCCGGCTGGCGGGGCTGGGACGGCGTGCGGTACTGGACCTCCGCTCGGGGACAGCTCACCCTCGAAGCGGCGCACGACGGAATCGGGCGCGTCTCACTCGGAGTCACCCTACGAGCAGCGGACATCGCGCCGGCGTTCGCGCCCTGGTCCGCCACTCTGCTGTTCGGAATCGAGGCGAGCAGGGAGCTGAGGCGGCTCGCCCTGCGGCTGTCGGAGTTCCTCGAAGCCGCGCCGTGACCAGCGACGGTCGGCATGGGGCGGCCAACCTCCTGTGCCGGCACCGACGCCCGGCCACCGGGACGTCCTCGCGTGACACCACCGTTGGGCATCGCCCTGTGCTGGTGAGCAATGTTCCCTAGCCCTCATCACGGAGGCGGGGAGCGGCACCGGACGCTCCGACGGGCTGTCGGCGTCTCCGTCGGGCATGAAACCGGCCGTGTCCTCCCAGTGGGAGGACACGGCCGGACGAGCTGTTACCTGACAGGGTCAGTCCTCTTCGGGTTCCGCTTCCTGGCCCACACCGATGATGCCGACGATCCGCTCCAGGTCGTCGACGGTGGCGAACTCGATGGTGATCTTCCCCTTGCTCCGGCCGATGTCCACCTTCACCCGGGTGTCGAAACGGTCGGAGAGACGGTCGGCCAGGTCGGTGAGTGCGGGAGCAACGGGCTTGGGCCGTCTCTTCGCCGCCGGGGCCTTGGCGGTCCCTTCGGCGAGCGCGACCGCCACTATCTCCTCGGTCGCGCGTACGGAGAGCCCTTCGGCGACGATACGAAGGGCGAGCTGTTCCTGCGCCTCCGGCTCGTCGAGGCTCAGCAGGGCCCGAGCATGGCCGGCGGAGAGCACGCCGGCGGCGACCCTCCGCTGCACCTGGGGCGGGAGGTTCAGCAGACGGATGGTGTTCGAGATCTGTGGCCGACTCCGGCCGATCCGCCGGGCCAACTCCTCGTGGGTGGCACCGAACTCGTCGAGCAGCTGCTGATACGCGGCCGCCTCCTCCAGCGGGTTGAGGTTGGCCCGGTGGATGTTCTCCAGGAGCGCGTCCCGGAGCATCGCGTCGTCCTTGGTGTCGCGGACGATCGCCGGGATGTTCTCCCGGCCCACCGCCTGGGCTGCGCGCCACCGGCGCTCGCCCATGACGAGTTCGTACTTGTCGCCGTCGAGGGCTCGGACGACGATCGGCTGAAGGAAACCGACCTCCAGGATCGAGGTCTTCAGCTCCTCCAGGGCCTCCTCGTCGAAGACCTGCCGTGGCTGCTTCGGGTTGGGCACGATCGCGTCGACCGGAATCTCGGCGAAGCGGGCACCCGGCACCGGGCTCAGCTCCGGCTCGAGCTGGACAGCCGGGACGGGCACCGGGATGGAGGGCGTCGCTGCGGGTGCCTCCGAACCGGGAACGATCGGTTCCGGCTCGGGCATCGTGGCGACCGCACCGGGCGCGTCCGGTGCCGGCCCGGTCGGGATCAGCGCCCCGAGTCCTCGACCCAGACCGCCACGGGGTCGGTTCTTCATGCGACGCCTCCCAGCGACTTGTCCCCACTACGCATTCCGGCTCACCGGTTCCTTGACGCCGCGCTCGGCGATCTCCTGGGCGGCCTCGAAGTAGCTCGTGGCTCCCCGCGAACCCGGATCGTAGGTCATCACCGACTGGCCATAGCTGGGTGCCTCGGAAACGCGGACGTTGCGCGGGATGACCGCCTGGAGCACCTTGTCGCCGAAGTGGTTCCGGACGTCCTGCTCCACGGCGTCGGCCAGCCGCGTACGGCGGTCGTACATGGTGAGCAGGATCGTGGAGACCTCCAGCTTGGGGTTCAGGTGCTGGCGGACCAGGTTGATGTTGTTGATGAGCTGGTTCAGCCCTTCCAGGGCGTAGTACTCGCACTGGATGGGGATCAACACCTCCTGCGCCGCCACCAGGGCGTTGACCGTGAGCAGGCCGAGCGAGGGCGGGCAGTCGATGAAGACGTAGTCGAAGTGCCCCGGGTAGGCGGCGATGGCCCGAGCCAACCGGGACTCCCGGGCAACGACCGAGACCAGCTCGATCTCGGCGCCCGCGAGGTCGATGGTGGCCGGCACGCAGTAGAGGTTGGGGATGCCCTCCACCTCCTGGGCGACCTCCTCCAGCGGCACACTGTTGATGAGGCAGTCGTAGACGTCCGGCACGCCCGTGTGGTGGGGCACGTTCAGTCCGGTCGACGCGTTGCCCTGTGGGTCGAGGTCGACCACCAGGACCCGGTTGCCGTGCAGGGCCAGAGCCACCGCCAGGTTGACCGTGGTCGTGGTCTTCCCCACGCCACCCTTCTGGTTCGCGACGCACATCACCCGCGTCCGCTCGGGACGAGGCATGGTCACCTCGCCACTCGGATTAAGGATCTGCACGGCGCGCATCGCCTCCATAGCCAACGGTGGGTCATCCTCTTCGCGCGTCGGGGTTTCACGTGAAACGTACGCGGCAGCGGTAACGGCGTCGGCGACGGCCCCGGTGGGCGGGCCTGACGTGTCGACGGCGACGTGCATCTGCTCCGGCACGACATCTGGATGCGGCTGCTGCGGTACGGGCGGCGGCACGTTCCCGCCGATCGGGGACTCGAGGCGGGCGGGCAGGCCGGCGTTGCGGCGCACGGGAGCGACCCGCCCGGTCGCGGCGTTCGCGGGGCGGCCGGCACCATCCGTGGTGGACGGCGGCGGCAGGTACGACTCGGGCGAGGGTCGCGCCGCCCCGACCGCAGGCAGGGCAGTGCCGGCCACCACATCCCGGTCCGGCGGACGGACAAGGTCGGGCTGGCCGTCGGTGGTCCAGCCCGACTGCTCGGTTTCACGTGAAACAGGGTCCACACGGGGAACAGAGCCCTCGGGGCGGTTCACCCGTGGATCGTCGTACCTGCCGTCGTCATGCACCTGTCATCCCTGCCCGCTCCGGATGGTCGGTCCGCACCCCGTCTACTGGCCGCACGCGCGCTCGCACCGCGGAGCGTACGGCCCGGCGGGAGCGGTCGGGATTCGGTGCGCCCGGCGCCCGCCCGCTCCACCCTATCGACGCGCGGCCAGCCTACGGGGGACGGGCGCGGCGGGTCCATCTCCGTTCTCCGGATGGCTCCATACCGCCACGTCGGAACGGGCAGCGGTTCCGCCTCTCCGTACGGTCAGCCGGGAGCTCACCGTACGGCCGGGGGCCCGACTCAGGTCGGGCAACCGGCGCTGCCACCCGATGCGGTACAGCAGGGACGTCCGCCCGGTCCGCGTCGGTTCGGCAAGCCGGCGCGAACCAGATGGCCTCAGCCGGACCGCTTACGGCCGCCCCGTGACCGCTTGGGGGTCTTCTTCGCTGCCGGGGGACGCACGACCCGCTCGCGGACGATCTCCACGACGGTGGTCGGCGAATCGATCACCCCGACCCCGCACAGGTGCACCTCGGGCTCACCGCCGCCCAGCCGGGCGACCGTGGCCGCGTGCTCGGCGATCTCGTCGGCGGCGGACGACCCCTTCAGCGCGAGCAGCCGCCCACCCGGCACCGTCAGCGGCAGGCACCAGTCAGCGAGCCGGTCGAGCGGGGCGACCGCTCGGGCCGTGACGATGTCGGCGCTCAGCGGACCGAGTCCGGTGGCGCCCGAGGCCGCCTCGTCGGCCCGTCCGCGGAACACCCGCACCATCTTGGCCAGGCCCAGCTGCTGGACCGCCTCGACAAGGAAGGACGTCCGCCGGGCGAGTGGTTCGACCAGGGTCACCCGCAGGTCGGGACGAGCGATGGCCAACACCACACCGGGCAGCCCGGCTCCCGAACCGACGTCGACGACGGTGGCACCCTCGGGGATGCGTTCGGCCACCGCCGCGCAGTTGAGCAGGTGCCGGTCCCAGATCCGGGGCGCCTCGCGGGGCCCGATCAGGCCACGGATCACCCCGTCGGTGGCGAGCAGCTCGGCGTACGCGGCGGCCAGATCGAGGCGGTCGCGGAAGAGCGTCCCTGCGGCGGGGGCCAGGTGCGCCGGGAGGACGGCGTCGGCCGGCGAGGGCAGGGGCCGGGCGGCCGGCGGCCCGGGCGTACCACCCGGGCCGGACACGGCACCCGGCGTGGTGTCGTCGTGGGTCACCCCGGTCAGTCCGCCGGCCGGACGACAATGCGCCGGTTGGGCTCGACGCCCTCGGACTCGCTCTCCACACCGCTGATGGCGTTCACCACGTCGTGCACGCACTTGCGCTCGAACGCGGACATCGGCTCCAAGCGGACCGGCTCGCCGTGCTCCTTGACCTTCTCGACCGCGTTGCGGGCGACCGCGGCGAGTTCCTTGCGCCGGGTGGCGCGGTAACCGCCGACGTCGAGCAGCAGCCGGCTGGGAGTGCCGGTCTGCCGGAACACCGCGAGCCGGGCCAGTTCCTGAAGGGCCTCCAGGGTGGCACCACGCTGGCCGACCAGGTTCTGCAGCCGGCCACCGACCACCTCGACAACGGGACGGCCACCGGAGACCAACTCGTCGATGTCGCCGTCGTAGTCGAGGATGTCGAGCAGGCCCTCGATGTAGTCGGCGGCGATCTCGCTCTGCGCGAACAGCTCGCTCTCGCTGGCGGCCTTCTTCGGGGTGCTCGCCTCGGCCTCGGTGGGCTCGTCGTCGCCGGGGGCGGTGGTCGGCACGGTCTCCTCGTCCACGGACTGTTCCGCGCTGGGGATGCTGGTGTCGGTCACGGTCTCATCTCCGTACTCGCTCGGCCGGACCGTCGGGTCCGCTGGTTTCCGGTGGACGCCCGGCGGGAGACTCCGGTGTCCACGGGCACGTCTGTACGGGCAGTTTCGCCCGTGACCGCGCGGCGCGCGGCGGTTCCGGCCACGGCGCCCGCCGTTCGGCGGCTGCCCGGTTGCCGGAGGGCCGCCGTACGGGTGTCCCGACGGCGGCCCGGTGGGTCAGCCCTGCCGCTTGGCCGGCCGGCCGCCCTTCTTGGGGTTGGTCGGCTTGGCACCCGGCTTCGGCCCGGCGATCTTCGGCGTGGTCGGGGCGGCGGGGGCCTGGGCGGCCGGCTTGTTCCGACTGAGGAAGCCACCGGTCTTGGCCGGCTGCACCGGGTTGCGGGGGGTGGTGGCGCCTGGCTTGGTGTTGGTGACCAGGGGCGGGAACTTCCGCAGCACCCACTGCTGCTGGCCGAGGGTGAAGAGGTTGTTGGTGACCCAGTAGATGATCACACCGATCGGGAAGATCGCGCCGGAGACCAGCAGCGACAGGGGGATGCCGTAGAGCATCAGTCGCTGGATCATCCGCTGCTGCGGGTCCTCCGCCCAACCGGTCTTGAGAATCATCTGCCGGCTGGTCAGATAGGTGGTGCCCATCATGACCAGGACCAGGATGCCAGCAATGATCTTGACAGTGGTGCCGTTGGCGCCGAGACGGGCCAGCTCCTCCGCGGTGGAACCGAACTTGCCGGCGATCGGGGCGGTGAAGAGCTTGGCGGTCGCCGCGCTGTCGAACTGGTCGACCGTCCAGCCGTAGAGGGTCTTGTTCGACTTGGCCGGGTCGAGCCGGCGCAGCACGTGGAAGAGACCGAGGAAGACCGGGATCTGGAGGAACATCGGAAGGCAGCCCATCAACGGGTTGGCCTTTTCCTTCCGGTAGAGCTCCATCATCTCCTTCTGGAGCGTCTCCCGGTCACCCTTGTGCTTCTCCTGCAGCTCCTTGACCTTGGGCTGCAGCGCCTGCATGGCCCGCTGCGACTTGATCTGCTTGACGAAGACCGGGAACAGGATCACCCGGACGGTGACCACCAGGAAGACGATGGCCAGGATCCACGCCCAGTTCGTGCCGATCACCGCACCGATCGGCACCCCGATGGCATCCCAGGCCGAATGCCAGGTCAGCAGGATCCACGAGATCGCGTAGTAGATCCAGTCGAGACTAAACACTCAGGCTCCAGTCACATCGGCACGGCGGCGGCCGCCCGGCTCCGGCACCGGGTCATGTCCACCTGGGTGAAAGGGGTGGCAGCGCAACAACCGCCGGACCGTGAGGCCGGCTCCCCGGAGCCCACCGTGCCGGGCCACCGCCTCGAGGGCGTACGCACTGCACGACGGGTAGAACCGACAGCGGGCCGGCAGTGCCGGGCTTATCCAACGACGGTACGCGACGATGGGGCCGCTCAGCACCCGGGCACCCAGGCTGGTCGGCCGCGGTGGGGCGGTTCCGTTGCTCATCGCGTCCGCCGCTCCCGGGGCGCCCGCGCGGCGGCGATCGCCGCGTCCAGGTCGGCTCCCAGCCCCGAGTACGACGCCTCGGCCGCGGCGGGCAGCGCGCGTACCACCAGGGTGCCGCCCGGGGGCAGGGCGGCCAGTCGTTCGCGGACCAGGTGCCGCAGCCGGCGGCGGACCCTGTTCCGGACCACGGCCGGGCCCACCGCCTTGGACACGACGAAGCCGGCGCGGGTCGGCGCGGAGGGCGGCTCCGCGCCGGCGTCCCGCGCCGGCTTCGGCGAGGTCGTCGCGGCAGGTTCGGGGGTCGGCAGAGTCAGGTGCACGACGACGGCGCCACGGCCGGCGCGTCGACCACCCCGGACCGCTGCGGCGAAGTCGGTGCTACGCCGCAGTCGCTGTGCGACCGCCAGCACGACTGCCCACGTCCCCGGAACGGGCCCGGTCGGCTCAGGCCGACAGGCGGGCGCGGCCCTTGGCGCGACGGGTCGAGATGATGGCGCGGCCGGCACGGGTGCGCATGCGCAGCCGGAAGCCGTGGGTCTTCGCGCGCCGGCGGTTGTTCGGCTGGTAGGTGCGCTTGCTCACGTCAGGCTCTCCGTTTTCGTACGTCCACGGCGCGGGATCGCCGGGGTCGTGTGGTGGTCCAGGCCACCTCGGCGGGTGGCCTCCGATCGGTGCTGCCCGGCGGCGCGGGACCTCGACGGTGCGGGGATCCGACCGCGGGCAGCAAGCACCCATCACCCTAGCAGAGGGCGACAGAGCAGCCGCTCCAGCCTACGCAGGGGAGCAATGACCGTCAAAACCTCTGCACCGGGGCACGAGCAGGGCGGGGAGGCGACCGAACCGGCGTTTTTCACTGATGCCGACAACCGGCGTACGACAACGGCGGTTGATGGCGGCCCTTCGTCGCTGTTACCGTGCGCGATTGCGGTCAGCGTCGGGACCCGGGTTGTCGCTGACGGGCAAGACCGGACGGGGCAGTCAATCGTTCGGCACGGTGAACCCGCTTCAACGCCCCTCGGCACAAGGGGGGCACGGTCCGACCCGCGTCCGGCGGGCGGCACAATCATCGGTACACACAGGCTGTGGATAACTTGTGGATGCCGGTCGGTGAGCCGCCCGGTGGGGTGAGGAACCACCCGCTCGAACGCGGTGGCGGGCCCGGAACGGCCGACTGGACCACAGCGGCGGCCGGGAGCAGAGGCGAGGGGGTGGCACGACGGTGGCCGGTACGACCGACCTTGCCGCGGTGTGGACCGCGGCGACGGACGAACTCGCCGACGAGATCATCTCCGCCCAGCAGCGCGCGTACCTGCGGCTGACCCGGCTGCGAGCGATCGTCGAGGACACCGCTCTGCTCTCCGTCCCGGACGCCTTCACCCGGGACGTCATCGAGTCCCGGCTCCGGCCGGCGATCACCGAGGCGCTGACCCGCCGGCTCGGCCGCCCCATCCAGGTCGCGGTCACCGTCCGGGTCGCCGAGGACGTCTCCGGCCGCCCCGCCGGCACCGTGTACCGCAGCGTCCCGGAGGCCCAGCCGGAGGCACCCGGGGACGACTTCGCCGCCGGGTCCGCGCCCTTTCCCGACCCGGCGGTCGGTTTCCCGGAGGCGCCCCAGGCCGGGCCGGGCTATCCGGACACGTACGGCGAGGGGTCGAGGCCGCCGGAGCAGCCGGCCGACCAGGACGGGCACCGCCCGCACCGAATCCCGGCGAGCCGGGACGGCGGTCAGGACACCCTGTTCGGCGCGGGCTTCGCCGAGTCGATGCGAGTGAACCACCCCGCAGCGGAACGGCGGGGCTTCGACGAGCGCCCCGCGCCGAACCCGCCGGGGGCCGACGGGCGAGGGTTCGAGCCGGCGTACCGGGGCGACGCCCGGTCGTCGCGCGACCCGCACGGTCCGCGCGACGGGGGTACCGACAGCGGCCCGGGCCGGTCGGCGGTGGACCGGCGTCCCGGCGGCACGGCCGACCGACGCCCGGGCGGCGCGGAGGGCGGCGGCAACCGGCTCAACCCGAAGTACATGTTCGAGACGTTCGTCATCGGCTCGTCCAACCGGTTCGCCCACGCGGCGAGCGTCGCGGTGGCCGAGTCGCCGGCGAAGGCGTACAACCCGTTGTTCATCTACGGCAGTTCCGGGCTGGGCAAGACCCACCTGTTGCACGCCATCGGGCACTACGCCACCACGCTGGGCAACGCCCGCTCGGTCCGGTACGTCTCGACCGAGGAGTTCACCAACGACTTCATCAACTCGCTGCGCGACGACAAGACCAGCGCGTTCCAGCGCCGCTACCGCGACGTCGACATCCTGCTGATCGACGACATCCAGTTCCTGGAGAACCGTGAGCGGACGCAGGAGGAGTTCTTCCACACCTTCAACACCCTGCACAACGCCAACAAACAGATCGTGATCACCTCCGACCGGTCGCCGAAGCAGCTGGCGACGCTGGAGGACCGGCTGCGGACCCGGTTCGAGTGGGGCCTGCTCGCCGACATCCAGCCACCGGACCTGGAGACCCGGATCGCCATCCTGCAGAAGAAGGCCGCCCAGGAGCGGCTGTACGCCCCGCCGGACGTGCTGGAGTTCATCGCCTCCCGGGTGTCGAACTCGATCCGGGAACTGGAGGGGGCGCTGATCCGGGTCACCGCCTTCGCCAGCCTCACCCGGTCGAACGTCGAGCTGTCGCTGGCCGAGGAGGTGCTGCGCGACTTCATCCCGGACGGCGCCGGTCCGGAGATCACCGCAGACCAGATCATGGTTTCCACCGCCGACTACTTCGGGGTGAGCCTGGAGGATCTGCGCGGCCACTCCCGCTCCCGGGTGCTGGTCAACGCCCGCCAGGTCGCCATGTACCTGTGCCGGGAGCTGACCGACCTGTCGCTGCCCCGCATCGGGCAGGCGTTCGGCGGCCGGGACCACACCACGGTCATGCACGCCGACCGCAAGATCCGCCAGCAGATGGCCGAGCGCCGCTCGCTCTACAACCAGATCGCCGAGCTGACCAACCGGATCAAGCAGAACACCTGAGGCGTACGCCACGTCGCCAGCACCCGCGACGCCCGGCCGGGACCGTCGGCCGGGCGTCTTCGTGTCGGTGGACAGGTGCGGGTTGACCCTCGACCGGCTGGAGGGCCCAGGATCCGGGGTCGTGTTCGTCCACAGGACCGTCCGGTTGTCCACATCCCCTGTTCCACAGGCGGTGGATAACCACGCTGGGTCCGGAGCCGGTTACCCACAGACTGTGGACAAACCCTGGGGACAGTGCTGTGGACGCCTGGGGACGACCGTGGAGTTGTCCACCGTCGACGGTCGACCTGTGGGGGACCTGTGGAAGGTTCTGGGGACGACGTCCGGAACCCTTGTCGTCGCTGTCCACAGCACTGGGGAGAAACCCGGTGGATTACCGGTGGACAACCGGTGGACAACGGTGGACAAGTCTGGGGACAACTCGGGCTGTGGACCGCCAGGGAGGTTTACCCCCCGGTTCTCCACAGCCAACCCACCGGTGGATAACCTGTTTGAGCTGGGCAGACGCCGGTTCTCCACAGTTTGCACAGGTGCGATGAAGACGATGAGGTTTTTCTTCTGAACAACAAAAACCAATCATCACCGTTGGACTTCCTGTGGATCGGGCCGGAACGCTGCCGTCGGCGGTCGCCCCGGCACCTGGATTCCCGGGGTCGGGCGCACAGCCGATGCCCACGCGCCCTAAGGTGCGATGGGTACCCGCACGGTCGGGCGGGACGGTGGGCAGCGGTCGGCATGAGAGAGTTGTCGCTGACGTCGACGCGGAGGCATTGATGAAGTTCCGAGTGGAGCGCGACGCGCTCGCCGAAGCGGTGGCGTGGACCGCGAAGAGCCTGCCCAACCGGCCGTCCGTACCGGTGCTCGCCGGGGTGATGCTGCGCGTCACCGACGGCAACCTCCAGGTCTCCGGCTTCGACTACGAGGTCTCCAGCCAGGTGACCGTCGAGGTGCAGGGAGACGCCGACGGCGCCGCCCTGGTCTCCGGCCGGCTGCTCGCCGAGATCACCAAGGCGCTGCCGGCCAAACCGGTGGACATCGCCGCCGTCGGGGCTCACCTGGAGTTGGTCTGCGGCAGCGCGCGGTTCACCCTGCCCACCATGCCGGTGGAGGACTACCCCACCCTGCCGGAGATGCCGGAGAGCACCGGCACCGTCGACGCGGCCGCCTTCGCCGCCGCGGTCGCCCAGGTCGCCGTCGCCGCCGGCCGGGACGAGACGCTGCCGATGATGACCGGCGTCCGCCTCGAGCTCACCGGTGGCACGCTCGCCATGCTCGCCACCGACCGCTACCGCCTCGCCCTGCGCGAGATGGACTGGCACCCGGACGATCCCGACGTCAGCCTCAACGCCCTGGTCCCGGCGCGCACCCTGCACGACACCGCCAAGGCGCTCGGTCCGCTCGGCGGGCAGGTCACCCTGGCACTCTCCCAGGGCTCCGCCGGCGAGGGCATGATCGGTTTCGCCGGCGGCACCCGGCGTACCACCAGCCGACTGCTCGACGGGGCCAACTACCCGCCGGTGCGCTCGCTCTTCCCGGCCACCCACAACGCCGAGTCGCGGGTGCCGGTCAGCACGCTGATCGAGGTAGTCAAGCGCGTCGCGCTGGTCGCCGAGCGGACCACACCGGTGCTGTTGAGTTTCAGCTCCGACGGGCTCGTGGTCGAGGCCGGCGGCACCGAGGAGGCGCGGGCCAGCGAGGCGATGGAGGCCACCTTCACCGGCGACCCGCTGACCATCGGCTTCAACCCGCAGTACCTGATCGACGGTCTGGCCAACCTGGGCGCCCAGTACGCACTGCTGAGGTTCGTCGACGCCTTCAAGCCCGCGGTGATTTCTCCCGCCGGCGAGGATGGCGAGGTCATCCCGGGGTACCGGTACCTCATCATGCCGATCCGCGTGTCGCGCTGACCGGCAGCCCCAGCAGACCAGACGCACGGAGGTAGGAGCAGATGCAGCTCGGCCTGGTAGGACTCGGCCGGATGGGCGGCAACATGCGCGAGCGGTTGCGCGCCGCCGGGCACGAGGTGGTCGGCTACGACCGCAACCCGGAGCTGAGCGACGCCGCCAGCCTGGCCGACCTCGCCGGGAAGCTGGAGTCCCCCCGCGCGGTCTGGGTGATGGTGCCCGCGGCCGTCACCGACGCCACCATCGACGAGTTGGCCGGCGCGCTGGGCGAGGGCGACATCGTGATCGACGGCGGCAACTCGCGGTTCAGCGACGACGCCCCCCGTGCCGAGCGCCTCGCCGAGCACGGCATCGGCTACCTCGACGTCGGTGTCTCCGGCGGCGTGTGGGGCCGGCAGAACGGCTACGGCCTGATGGTCGGCGGCGCCCAGGAGCACGTCGAGCGGCTGATGCCGGTCTTCGAGGCGCTCAAGCCGGCTGGCGAGTACGGCTTCGTGCACGCCGGCCCGGTCGGCGCCGGCCACTACGCCAAGATGGTGCACAACGGCATTGAGTACGGCCTCATGCACGCCTACGCGGAGGGCTACGAACTGCTCTCCGCCGCCGAGATGGTGACGAACGTACCCGGGGTGATCAAGTCCTGGCGTGACGGCACCGTCGTCCAGTCCTGGCTGCTCGACCTGCTGGACCGGGCCCTCGACGAGGACCCGGAGCTGGCCGAGCTGAGCGGCTACACCGAGGACACGGGCGAGGGCCGCTGGACGGTCGACGAGGCGGTCCGGCTCGCCGTGCCGTTGAACGTCATCAGCGCCGCGCTGTTCGCCCGGTTCGCCTCCCGGCAGGACGACTCGCCCGCGATGAAGGCCGTCTCCGCGCTGCGCCAGCAGTTCGGCGGGCACGCCGTCCACAAGCGCTGACCGGTATCCACCGCCTGTGTACGTCCGCCGGCTCGAACTGGTCGACTTCCGTTCGTACGAGCGGGTCGGCGTCGATCTGGAGCCGGGGCCGAACGTCCTGATCGGCGCCAACGGCGTCGGCAAGACCAACCTGGTCGAGGCGTTGGGCTACGTGGCGACCCTGGACTCGCACCGGGTCGCCACCGACGCCCCGTTGGTCCGGATGGGCGCCTCGTCGGCGGTGATCCGCTGCGCGGTGGTGCACGAGGGCCGGGAACTCCTGGTCGAGCTGGAGATCGTTCCCGGCCGGGCAAACCGGGCCCGGATCGGGCGGTCACCGGCCCGCCGGGCCAGGGACGTGGTCGGCGCGTTGCGGCTGGTGCTCTTCGCCCCCGAAGACCTGGAACTCGTCCGGGGCGATCCCGCGGAACGCCGCCGCTACCTGGACGACCTGCTCGTGCTCCGGCAGCCCCGGTACGCCGGGGTGCGCGCCGACTACGAGCGGGTGGTCAAGCAGCGCAACGCCCTGCTGCGGACGGCGTACCTGGCCCGCAAGACGGGCGGCGCGCGGGGCGGGGACCTGTCCACCCTCGCGGTCTGGGACACCCACCTCGCGCGCCACGGCGCCGAGTTGCTGGCCGGCCGGCTGGAGTTGGTCTCGGCGCTGGCGCCGCACGTGACGAAGGCGTACGACGCGGTGGCGGCCGGCCGGGGCGCGGCCGGTATCGCGTACCGGCCGTCGGTGGAGTTGGCGGAGCCGACCACCGAGCGTGCCGCGCTGGCCGAGGCGTTGACCGCCGCGCTGGCCGAGTCCCGGTCGGCCGAGATCGAACGTGGCACCACCCTGGTCGGCCCGCATCGTGACGAGTTGACGCTCACTCTCGGTCCGCTACCCGCCCGTGGGTACGCCAGCCACGGCGAGTCCTGGTCGTTCGCACTGGCGCTGCGGCTGGCCGGGTACGACCTGCTGCGCGCCGACGGCATCGAGCCGGTGCTGGTTCTGGACGACGTCTTCGCCGAACTGGACGCCGGCCGGCGGCAACGGCTGGCGGAGTTGGTCGGCGGCGCCGGTCAGCTCCTGGTCACCTGCGCGGTGGACGACGACGTGCCGGCGGCACTGCGGGGCATCCGGTACACGGTGGGCGAGGGGACGGTACGACGTGTCGACTGAACCGGGACGCGAGGGCGAAGGCGAGACACCCACCCGGCGGGCCGGCGCCGCCCCGGCGGCGGGTGGCAGCGCCCGCCGGACCACTCCGCCGAATCCAGCCGAGGCCGCCAAGCCGGGGTCGGGCGGGCCGGGTTCGGCCGGGGCCGGCGGCGCAGGTTCGGCGACCCCGGCCGGGAGCGCGTCCGGGCCGCAGCTCGCCCGGGCGGTGTTGGACGCGGCCCGGGCCCGCCGGGAGGGGGCGGCGAAGGCCCGCCGACGGAGCGTGGGATCCGGGGACGGCGGGGAGCGGCGGCTGCGCGGCTACTCCGGCCCGGGGCCGGACCCGCGCGATCCGCAGCCGCTCGGGGTGGTGCTGGAACGGTTGATGAAGGCGCGCGGCTGGCAGCAGCCGGCCGCCGAGGCGACGGTCTTCGGCGCCTGGGAGAAGGTCGTCGGTTCGGAGATCGCCCAGCACAGCCGGCCGGTGAAGCTGGAGGACGGCGAGCTGACCGTGGAGGCGCGCTCGACCGCCTGGGCCACCCAGCTGCGCCTGCTCGCCGGGTCCCTGCTCAAGCGAATCGCCGGCGAGGTGGGCCACAACGTGGTCCGCAAGCTGCACATCCACGGCCCGGCCGCGCCGTCCTGGTCACGCGGCCCGCGCCGGGTCCGGGGCCGAGGCCCCCGCGACACCTACGGCTGACCCCGCCTCCGTCCGCAGCCGCTCGGGGTGGTGCTGGAACGGTTGATGAAGGCGCGCGGCTGGCAGCAGCCGGCCGCCGAGGCGACGGTCTTCGGCGCCTGGGAGAAGGTCGTCGGTTCGGAGATCGC
>NZ_SMKD01000268.1 GCF_004348595.1 Micromonospora sp. KC723 | reverse complement strand
CCCCCGCCGGGGCCGGCCCGCCGATCGGGGTGCGGAGGATACGAGATTCGAACTCGTGAGGGTGTGAACCCAACACGCTTTCCAAGCGTGCGCCCTAGGCCTCTAGGCGAATCCTCCGCGAGCCAGGATACAGGTCTCTGTCGGGCCGGCCACCCCACCACCCCCTGAAGATCCACCGCGCGTCGGGTAGGGTTGGCGGTACCCCCCGTGCGGCGTGCATCTCGTGAACCTCCCCAGGGCCGGAAGGCAGCAAGGATAAGCGGGCTCTGACGGGTGCACGGGGGGCCTTTCTGTCCGGCTTCCCCGCTGGGCCCGATCCGGCCCGTCCCGGCCTGCGGCATGTCGGTTGTCCTGGCGTCCCGACACCCCGGGAGCCGCAACCGGAGTGGCTCAAGCGCGGGGGATCACGCGAGTGGGCGCGTGGGCCGCGCGGGGTGGTGGGTGGTCACCTGCGCCCGAGCGGCGCAGAATGGCTCGGTCGAGAGGAGGCGGTACGGGTGGCACTGGCCCTTTACCGCAAGTACCGGCCGCGCACCTTCGCCGAGGTCATCGGTCAGGAGCACGTCACCGAGCCGTTGTCGCAGGCGCTGCGCAGCGGGCGGCTCAACCACGCCTATCTCTTCTCCGGCCCGCGCGGCTGTGGCAAGACCTCCAGCGCCCGCATTCTGGCCCGCTCGCTCAACTGTGAGCAGGGCCCCACCCCGGAGCCGTGCGGGCAGTGCGAGTCGTGCCGGGAGTTGGCCACCGACGGCGGCTCGATCGACGTGCTGGAGATCGACGCGGCCAGCCACGGCGGGGTCGACGACGCCCGGGAGCTGCGCGAGAAGGCGATCTTCGCGCCGGCCCGGAGCCGCTTCAAGATCTACGTCATCGACGAGGCGCACATGGTCTCGTCGGCCGGCTTCAACGCCCTGCTCAAGCTGGTCGAGGAGCCGCCGGAGTACGTCAAGTTCATCTTCGCCACCACGGAGCCGGAGAAGGTCCTCGGCACGATCAAGTCGCGGACCCACCACTACCCGTTCCGGCTGATCCCGCCGAAGGTGCTGCGGCCCTACCTGGAGCAGCTCTGCGAGGCCGAGGGGGTCCGGGTCGAGCCGGCCGTCTTCCCCCTCGTCGTCCGCGCCGGTGGCGGCAGCGCCCGGGACAGCCTCTCCCTGCTCGACCAGCTCATCGCGGGCGCCGGCCCGGAGGGGGCCAGCTACGCGCGGGCCGCCGCGCTGCTCGGTGTCACCGACTCGGCGCTGATCGACGAGATGTGCGACGCGCTGGCGGCGGGGGACGGCGCGGCGGCGTACGCCACCGTCGACCGGGTCGCCGAGGCCGGCCACGACCCGCGCCGGTTCGCCGCCGACCTGCTGGAGCGGCTGCGCGACCTGATCGTGCTCCAGCAGGTGCCGGACGCCGCCGCCAAGGGCCTGATCGACGGCCCCGCCGACCAGATCGAGCGGATGGCCGCCCAGGCCCAGCAGCTCGGCCCGGGCACCCTGTCCCGCTGCGCCGACATCGTGCACAACGGCCTGGTCGAGATGCGCGGCACCACCGCTCCCCGGCTGCTGTTGGAGCTGATCTGCGCCCGGATGATGCTGCCCGGCGTGGACGACTCGACCGGCGGCCTGCTCCAGCGGCTGGAACGGATGGAACGCCGGCTCACCCTGGGTGGCGTGGAGCTGCCGTCGGCCACCGCCGGGCCGGTCGTCCACTCCCCGGAGGTACGCCCGGAGCCGCCC
>NZ_SMKD01000267.1 GCF_004348595.1 Micromonospora sp. KC723 | reverse complement strand
GGGGGGTGTCCCTATGGGTTTGGTCAAGCCCCGGAGGGTGTCGACGTTAACCGGTGGGTGAGGTCGTCGAGGCAGGCGGTGAGGTCGGCGGTGGTGGACATTTCGTAGTGGGTGCTGGTGACGGTGCCGGTGGAGATGTGGGCGATGTCGAGTTCGGCTTCGCCGCTGGTCCAGACGGTCAGTTGGGCCTCGTGGTCGGTGGTGGTGCAGACGATCCAGGCCGCTGATTTGTCGCGGGTGGGTCCGCGATGTAGCTCCCATCGGATGCCTGCGTTGTTCCATTGGCGGGCGTGGGCGGTGACGGCATCGGCGAAGTTGTCGAGGTTCAGGTCCATCACGCTGCTGATGCTAGAGCCGGCAGCGGCCGGGGCTGGTAGGGGATCTTGTCGCGGAGCATGGCGAACAGGACGTCGCAGCGGCGGCGGGCCAGGCAGATCAGGGCGGCGTTGTGGCGTTTGCCTTCGGCGCGTTTGCGGTTGTAGTAGGCGCGGCTGACAGGGTCGGCGAGGGCGGCGAACGCAGAGAGGAAGAACGCGCGTTTGAGTTGCTTGTTGCCGCCGCGTGGTGGGTGTTCGCCGCGGATGCTGCTGCCGGAGCGGCGGGTGACCGGGGCCAGGCCGGCGTAGGCGGCGAGGTGGCCGGGGGTGGCGAAGGCGGTGCCGTCGCCGACCTCGAGCAGGATCCGGGCTGCGGTCCTGACGCCGATGCCGGGCATCGAGGTCAGGACCTCGGCAAGAGGGTGTGCATCAAGCATCCTTTCCACCTCGGCGGCAACCTGGTCACGCTGCTGGAGCACGTCACGCAGACTGTCAGCCAGCCTCGGCAGGATCGTCTCGGCCGCAGCGGTGCCGGGAACGGTGACGGTTTGCTCGTCCAGGGCGGCCAGCACCTGCTCGATGAGGCGTTCGCCCATGCGCGGGGCGTTCTTGCCCGCGATCGCGACCAGTTTGCGGCGTCCGGCCTTGCGCAGGCCGGCCGGTCCGCCGCAGCGCGACAGCAGCTCCAGCACCGCCTTGTGCTGCACCTTCGGGCCGAGCACACGTTCCAGAGCGGGATGGATCTGAGTGAGCAGCCCCCGAATGCGGTTCGCCAAGCGGGTGGCCTCACCGGCCAGGTCGTCATCGAAGCCGACCAGGACCTCAAGCTCTGCCAGGGCGTCGTCGCCAACGTCGA
The DNA here is from genome assembly GCF_004348595.1 of Micromonospora sp. KC723. Lineage (GTDB taxonomy): Bacteria > Actinomycetota > Actinomycetes > Mycobacteriales > Micromonosporaceae > Micromonospora. The sequence continues at coordinate 611 of NZ_SMKD01000267.1, read as the reverse complement.
CGCGGCGCAGCGTGTGCGGCAGGCTGCGGGCGGCATCAGCGATGACGTAGGCATCGCGGGCGTCGGTCTTCGCGGCGCCCGGGTGCAGGTCGGCGATGCGGCGCATCGCCAACCCAGGCAGGTAGGCCACCTGATGACCGCAGGCACGAGCGACCGCGACCGGCAGCGCCCCGATCGAAGCGGGCTGGTCGACCACGACCAGGACCCGCCCGTGCCGGGCAAGCTTGTCGAACACCTGCCGCAGCTTGGCCTCAGTGTTGACCAGCGCCGCGTCGTGCAGCCGCTTGCCCTCGCGGTTCAGGGCAACGGCGTGGTGCCCGTCCTTACCGACATCCAGACCGAGAAACACCTGGTAATCGCCGTGCACCCCATCGCCTCCCCGCGACATCGTCGCCCGGCCCGGTCGCCGATCTGGCGTCGACTGCCGGCAGCCACGTTACGAAGAGACCTACCCCAACACTGCGGGTGGCCGTGTCCCTATCAGCGGTCCGCCGACGCCACCCGACCCGGCGACAACACCCCCCGGATCATCCACACGACAGGGGCAGTAAGTCATACCGGGCCAGGCGACCGAGCAGTCCCCGGCTGGGGACGATCAAAAAGGTAACGGG
>NZ_SMKD01000266.1 GCF_004348595.1 Micromonospora sp. KC723 | reverse complement strand
GGCGGGCAGGGCGTCGAGGGCGGCCCGTTCCTCGGCGGGCAGCACCCCGTCACCGGCGCGGACGCCCTCGACCAGCAGCAGCAGGGCGAGCAGCTCGGCGGTGTACGTCTTGGTGGCGGCGACGGCCCGCTCGTGGCCGGCGGCGATGTCGACGTTCAGCTCGGCGGCCTCGGCCAACGGCGAGTCGGGGTTGTTGGTGACCGCGAGGGTGAGCGCGCCGCAGGCGCGGGCCGTGCGCAGCACCTCGGTCAGGTCGGGCGAGCCGCCGCTCTGGCTGACCCCGACGACGAGCGCCTCGGAGAGGTCGGGGCGGGCTCCGTAGACGGTGACCACGCTGGGCGAGGCGAGCCCGGCGGGCAGGCCGAGCCGGATCTCGGTGAGGTACGCCGCGTAGAGGGCGGCGTGGTCGGAGGTGCCCCGGGCGGTGAAGACCACGTGCCGGGGACGGCGGCGCGCGATGGTCGCGGCCACCTCGGCGATCAGCGCCGCGGGTCCGGCGGAGAGCAGGCGCGCGTAGCCGGCCGGCTGCTCGTCGATGTCGGCGGCCATGCCCGCTCCTGGACGTGTCACGAAGACTCCTCCCCTGCGCGTTCCACGCGCGTTTCATGCTCAGTCTTGCATCATTTCTCCCTTGCGGGCAATCGAACGAACAGCAACGCGCAGTGGATCACCATTGGTGGGGCGCATCCCCTAGGCTTGCCAGCCCTGGCACCCAGTGAGCGAGAGGCCGACGTGACCGAGGGACGTGACGGATCCGCGCCGAGCGCGGTGGAGGAGCTCGCCCTCGCCCGACGGGCCCTCGACTCCGGCGACCTGCCGCACGCCGCCGGGCACCTCGCCGCCGCCCTCGTCCACGCGCCGACCCTGCCCGAGGTGCACGAGACGCTCGCCCACATCGCGGCGGCCTCCGGCGGCGACCTGGAACTCTTCCCGATCGGCCAGCGGGCCTTCGTCGGGGCCGTGGTGGCCCGCGCCCACCTGCTCGCCGCCGCCGGGCGGCCGGCCGAAGGGCTGGACCTGCTGGTCGCCGCCACCGGACACGCGCCCGGCGTGGACTGGGCCGGGGTGCCCTGGGTGACCGCCCCCGAACTGGCCACCCGGCTCGACCCGGAACGGGCCGCCCGGATCCTCATGCAGGTCTGCACCGCCGTACCCGACCCGGTGCCCCGCGCCGGACGCCCGCCGCTGCTGCCGTACCTCACCCTGGCCCGCCACGCGGTCGCCGCGCACCCGCGGCACGGGCTGCTGCTGGGCGCGGCGTCCGCGCTGGCCCGTCGCCTCGGCGAGGTCACCCTCGCGGTCACCTGGGCCGGCCGGGGAGTACGCGAGGAGCCGTCCAAACTGGGCGAGGTGTGGCTCGGGTACGCGTACCGCAGCGCCGGCCGGACCCGGGAGGCGCTCGCCGCCCTCGAACGGGCGGTCGCGCACGACCCCGACGACCTCGCCGTGTACGCGGACATCGCCGGCACCCTGGCCGACACCGGTCGGCTCGACGCCGCCCTGGAGTGGATCGACCGGGCCCTGGCCCGCGACCCCACCTTCGACTGCGCCGTGCACACCGCGCACCGGCTGCGGTTCCTGCGCGACGGCGACGTGACCCACCTCGTCGCCCTGGCCGACTTCGTCCGCGACCACCCCGACGACAGCCACGAGCACGCCGACCTCGCGGAGTGCTGCCGCGGCCGCCCCTGGCTGGGGCAGGTCACCCCCGCCGCCGGCGCGATGGTCGACGCGCTACGCCGGGCACCGGCCGCCGACGGCGCACCCGGCCGCGCGGTCCGCCTCGCCGTACCGGAACCGCCGAGCGCGATGCGGGCCGGCGCGGCGGCCGGTCTCGACGTCGAGGTCACCGGGACGAGCCGACCGGACCCGCGGGAACCCCGGCGGGCCACCACCTGCCAGCTCTGGCGTTACGAGGGAGCGGTGGTCGCGCCCACCCTGCCGGCGCCCTCCGCCGACGCGGCCGAACGGGTACGCCACCTCGCCCACCCCGCCTGGCCC
>NZ_SMKD01000265.1 GCF_004348595.1 Micromonospora sp. KC723 | reverse complement strand
GTGGTGGTGTCACCGCCGGTCGTCGCCGGATCGCCGGTGGGCGGCTCGTTGGTGCGCTGCCGGGGCACGGTGGCCTGCTGTCGGGCGGCGGCGCGACGCTCGGCGCGCTGGGCGAGCGCGACCACCAGCACCGAGCCGGCGGCACCGACCACGACCGCGTACGGGGCGACGAGATGCGCCGACACCTGTGCCGGGGTGACCGAGGCCAGCCTGGGCACGGCCAGCAGGTAGGCCACCGCCACCAGGATCGGCCCGGCCGCGCCGGAGATCGCCGCGCCGAGCCGGCGCTCCGCCACCCGAGCGGCACGCCGGGCGACCAGCGCGCCGATCAACAGCGCCGAACCGGTGGCGAGCAGCGCCCCCGGCCAGTACACGTAGTCGCGTAGCCAGAAGCCCGGCCGGTCGGCGCTGATCTGCCAGATGCCCAGCTGGGCGGTGTTCAGGCCGCGCCCGGCGAGAACCCCGTCCACCACCGACACCACGGCGAGCAGCCAGAGCCAACCCACCGTGGCGATCACGTTCGTCGCGGCGGCCCGGACGGAGAGCGCCCAGAGCGCGGCCAGCAAACCGAGCAGCACGCCGACTGCCGCGTACCCGGCTGCGGTGGCCTGCGGGGACGAGGTCTGCGGCGCGGTGGCCGCCCGGGCGGGCACGGCCACCAGCAGGACGGTGAGCGAGGAGCCCGCCGCGCCGCCGACCGCGAGCATCGCCCGGCGCAACGCGCCCCCGGCCGGCCCGTCGTCGCCCCGTTCGTTGAGCCGCTGCGCGCAGACGGCACCGAGCACGGTGGAGACGGCCGCTATCCACGTCGCCCACGCCAGGCTCGCGAACCAGGCCGATCCGGTACGCCCCGCGTCGACCGGCACCCAGTCGATGATGCCCAGCCCGTAGGCGAAGCCCAGCTGTGCCGCGCCCACGCCGGCAGCGACGCCGACCGCGGTGGCGGTTGATCCTCCCCAGCGTCGTGCGGACATGTCGGGGAGCGTAACGTCCCCTCGTCGGCCCGGCGAGCCGTGCGGCACCCGCGCGACGTGTGGTGACGGCTTGGCGGCGACCGGTACGGTCGCGGTGACGACGGTGGGAGCACGATGAGCGACGGACACACCCCTCCAGACGAGCCGGAGCGCCGACAGCCGGGCCGGGGCAGCCTGCTGCTGGGTGGGGGTCTGGTGCTCGTCCTGCTCGCCGCCGTCGGTGCGACCGCCGGCTGGCTGCTCGCCGACCCGGTCGACCCCGCCGTACCGTCCGCGATCGGGTCGCCGGCCGCCGCGCCCTCCACTTCCTCGACGCGGGCGACCGGCGCGGCTCCGACGCGGCCGGCCGCCGACCGGCCGACCACTGCGCCCACCAGCGCGTCGCCGTCCCGCCCCTCGGGCGATCAGACCGTGCCGGACGTGGTCGGTGTCGACTTCGAGAAGGCCCGCGACGAACTGCGCGACCGGAAACTGGGCTGGCGGTTGGTCTTCGGTACCGGGAGTGGACGCGAGGTGGTGCGGACGTCGCCCGCCCCGAACACCCCGGTCACCCGGGGAACCACCGTCCAGGTGTACGTGGCGGGGCCGGCACCGGAGGTGAAGGTGCCGGATCTCGACGACGAGGACTGCGCCGACGTCGCCGAGGAACTGGGCGAGCGAGGCCTATACCCCCGCTACCCGACCGGACGCGTCGGCACGGTCAGCGCCCAGGACCCGCCGGCCGGCAGCGCCGCCCGCTGGAACGACCCGGTTTCGGTCACCTGCACCCCGGAACAGGGTTGACTGTTCCGTCCCCGGATGGGCCGACCGGCCGGTGGGGTGGCCGCCAGACGCGGCGGTGACGGTGGGCACGGAGCCGGCCACGCAGAGTGGTGCGGCGCGCTGACCGGCGGGTGACGACCCGGGCCGCTACCGTGACGGGCGAGGGCCACGACGCCTGCCCGGTGGGAAGAGGACGTGCGATGAGCGACGACCGCCAGGAGCCACTCCCCGACGACGCGACGCGCCCCCTGCCGCCGGCCGACGACCGGACACGCCCCCTGCCGTCGGCGGCGGACCGCCCCACCGGCGGGCAGCCCCGCGACGCGACGGTCCGGCAGGAGCCGGTCGACGCGACGGCGGATCAGGAACCGGTGGACCGGACCCGCCCGCTTC
>NZ_SMKD01000264.1 GCF_004348595.1 Micromonospora sp. KC723 | reverse complement strand
GCGCGGCCGAGGGGCGCAGGCGGTAAGCGGTGCGACGTGGCCGGGGTCGGCGAACGGGGGTCCGCTGCCCGGTCCGCGTCCGGTGGTCGGACGGATCGACGGCGTCGGCGGGTGGCTGGGCCGTCCGGTGGGGACGGCAGGGCCGGACCTGTCCAAGGTGCCGTCCTGTCCGTTGGTCGCCGCCGATGTGATGTCGATCGATCGCATCCGGGGCCTGGCCTGCAACAAAGCTGCAAACGTGAACTATTGAACCCGGAAAGCGCTTTCCATAGGATCGTGTTTCATCGATGTTTCGACCCTTGCCCGGGTCAGGGGATGCGGAACGCGAGGCCGTGCGCGGCGCGTGGCAGCAGCTCTCGCCTGCGCCGCACTCACCCTTGGGAGACAACAGATGAAACGTACGGCTCTCATCACCGGCACAGCTGTGCTGGCGGCGGTCGTCGGACTGACCGCCGGGTCGGCGACGGCCGCGTCCACCCGCCACGAGGCCGAGACCTCACCGGCGGTGTGTTCCGGCACGATCGACTCGAACTGGTCCGGGTTCTCCGGCTCCGGCTTCTGCAACGGCGACAACGCGACGGGCGCCTACGCCCAGTTCACGGTGAACGCGTCAGCGGCCGGCACGGCGACCATCGGCGTGCGCTTCGCCAACGGCGCCACCAGCAGCCGGCCCACCAACCTGATCATCAACGGCAGCACCGTCCAGACGCCGTCGTTCGAGAGCACCGGCGCGTGGAACACCTGGGCCACCAAGACGCTGACCGTCAACCTGAACTCGGGCAGCAACACGATCCGGTTCCACCCGACCACCTCCGCCGGGCTGGCGAACATCGACTACATCGACGTCGAATCCGGAGGCACACCGCCACCCCCGCCACCGGGCAACGCGTTGTACGTGGCGCCGAACGGTAGTGACAGCGCGGCCGGTACGGAGTCGAACCCCACGACGCTGACCTCCGCGATCACCCGTGTCGCTCCGGGCGGGACGATCTACCTGCGTGGTGGGACCTACCGGTTCTCGCAGACGGTCACCATCGCGGCGGGCAACAACGGCACCTCCACCGCCCGCAAGAGGTTGGCCGCCTACCCCGGCGAGCGCCCGGTGCTGAACTTCTCCGCGCAGAGCGAGGACCCGGCCAACCGCGGCCTCGCCCTGAACGGCAACTACTGGCACGTCCACGGCGTCATCGTCGAGCGGGCCGGCGACAACGGCATCTTCATCGGCGGCAGCAACAACATCATCGAGCGTACGGTGACGCGGTTCAACCGGGACACCGGACTGCAGCTCTCCCGGATGCTGTCCAGTACGCCCAAGGACCAGTGGCCGGCCAACAACCTCATCCTGAGCGCCGAGTCGCACGACAATGCCGACTCCGACGGAGAGGACGCCGACGGCTTCGCCGCGAAGCTCACCTCCGGCCCCGGCAACGTCTTCCGTTACGCGGTGGCCCACAACAACATCGACGACGGTTGGGACCTCTACACGAAGACCGACACCGGCCCGATCGGCGTGGTGACCATCGAGGACTCGTTGGCCTACGAGAACGGCACCCTCAGCAACGGCGGCCAGGCCGGCAACGGTGACCGCAACGGTTACAAGCTCGGCGGTGAGGACATCGGGGTCAACCACGTGATCCGGCGCAGCATCGCCTACGACAACGGCAAGCACGGGTTCACCTACAACCGCAACCCGGGCACGATGACGGTGTCGAACAACATCAGCATCGGCAACGCCCAACGTAACTTCACCTTCGACGCCGGTTCCTCGGTGTTTCGCAACAACACCTCGTGCGACAGCGGGTCGAACGACCGGATCGTCGGCGACGCCGACGGCTCCAACCAGTTCTGGAACGGCGCGAACGGATCCCGCTGCGCGAACCTCACCGGCTCTCTGGGCTGGTCGTTCGCCGCGGACGGTCGGCTCGTCGTGACCCTCGGCGGCCGGGTGGTCAACCCGTAACCGCAGATCGGCCACGTGCCGATCCACCCAGGCCAGGGCGTCTCCGGCGGCACGGGGAACAGCCAGAGACGCCCTGGCCTGGCAGCCGGACCAACTGCGGCACCGGATACCCTCAACGAGGCACGTCGAAGGGCTAGTGCCTCGTCTTTGAACGTTGATCGTGTAATCCGCTGGTTCTGAGGATGTATCGGGCAGGCTGTCTCCCAACACTTGTGGTGGGAGGTGATGGCCGGTGGGCAGACGGCCGGAGGTGTTCGTCC
>NZ_SMKD01000263.1 GCF_004348595.1 Micromonospora sp. KC723 | reverse complement strand
ACCACCGCCGCCGACGGCAACGACGCCTCGGCAAGCTCACCCCGATAAAGTTTGAGACAATCAACAGGCCCGCACACGCGGCCTGAACCACTCAACCCCGCGAGTCAACCAAACCCGGGGCAGTCCCGCCCGTACGTGCGTCAAGGTCCGCTTGACGTGGCGGACCGGGCGGCGGCCCGCTCCCCAGACGGGCGGGTCGGCGGCAGACGGGATGGCGAAGCGTGGCGGCTATGGCGAGTTGGTGGCGCGACTGTTGCGGCGTTCGATGCCGTCTAGGGCCTGTTGCGGGAGCGTCTGAAAGAGTGCGTCAACATGCTTGGGGCGGGAGATCATCTGCTCAACAACGAGGTTGATCAGACCGAACAAGGAAGCTGCGATCTCGGGTAATTCGTCAAAATCGATCTGGCCTGGATGGACCGCATTGTTACCCACAACCCTCACAACGTCCATTGCTCGCTGAACGCGGGGGTCCAGGCCCTGTGCAACCAGCTTTCCGATCTTGGTGTCAAGCTTCTCGCTGCCCGGAACGAGTCCATCGACCAGCATCTGGAGCGCAAGCCGCAAGAGAGCAGCCGCACTACGAGGCGATCGCTCGGCAACGGACCGCGCCTCCTCGTAGACCGCCAAAACGTCCAGTGGAGTGTCTGGACTAGGCGGCAGTCCTTCGAGAGGCAGCGGATACACCATTTGCGGCCTACCGTGCCAATCCGCCCAGACTGTGTACTGGTCGCATCGAACACAAGTTCGGGCCGTCCAGCCAGAAATAGCAAAAATGCCGCCGCTGGGCCGCCGGAGCATCACGTCCGATATCCGCTGATGCGCAAAAGATCCACATTGCGAATGTGGGCAGTTGAAAGCGTCTAGCTTCGGGTCAGGTGCGACATGGCCAGCTCTGCTGGTAGCAGCTTCCACATCTTCCGCCATCGCGTGCCTCTCAAGGACTATGCCGTCTCCAACCGAAGCAGCCTAGCGACTCAGCCGCGATCGTGCGCGTGCTCTCAAGCCCACAGCGGCGTGCCCGGCGCGTGCCCGATACAGCGGTCAACACGGGCCAACGGTGGGCTTCTCCGGCCTCCGCCCCTCACGGTTTCTCGCCTCGCAACGAACGGCGCTGCTGCTCAGGGTTCGGAACATCGCGGCCATGGAGTCGATGCAAGGCACCTTCCAAGCTGACGGTTCGTAGAAGCCCGGAGGGTCCGCCGCAAGTCCGCAAAGTGCCCTGTCACCATCAGGCAGTGGAGGTCTACTTGCTCCTCGTGCCGGTGCCAGCCGATGCGTGCGAACCCATACACGTACTGATTGCTGCGGAGCGCGCGACGCATGCCGCGCGAGCAGCTCGGGAGGCCGGGGTACGCCGAGTTCGTTGGCAAGACGCCCTTCCAGCACGCGCCGCCAACGATCGGGCTGTCGCGCTGGCCGAACCTGGCGTGATCTTTTGGTGCCCCTGGGGCGAGGAGCCACGTGTCTGGCGGCGCGTTCCGCCCGGCACCCCCATCCGATCATCACTGGAAAGCGGGTGACCAACTGGGTGACGATCGGGACGGACGCCAGTGGACGAGCGGGGACACTGATGGACGGTTCCAGCAGTTCAAAGCCCACAACGCGGCAGGCCAGAGCCCTGTGTTGGTTGCCTGGGGGTCAAGGAATCCTGGGGTGCCGGGGCGCGGTGGGTAGCATTGGTCTGTTGGCCACTCAGCTTCTCGCCAGGCAGAAGGGGTGTCCAGCCGGGTCGACAAAGACGCGCCATCGGTCACCGCCCGGCTGAATCTCAGGCTTGGTCGCGCCCAGCCTCAGGACCAGGGCCTCGGCCTCATCGAGGTCGTCGACGGCGAAGTCAAGGTGGAGCTGCTGCGGCACGCGTTGGTCAGGCCAGCTCGGCGCTTGGTAGTCGTCGACCCGTTGCAGGCCGATGAAGAGTCCGCCTTCGCCGATCAGTCCGACGAAGTCGTCGCCGGACTTGGCGTCGATATCGAGTCCAGTGGCCTGCTGGTAGAAGGCGGCCAGGGCCCTCGGATCCGGGCAGTCGAGTGTTATTGCCGTGAGCTTCAGTCGTGGGGGCATCGGCAACTCCGCCTTGACAGTGAGGGGACGTCTCGGGTCCGAAGCTGTGACCGCAGCAGCCTAGCTGTGGTCGCCGCGCATAGCGGGGAACTGGTTGACGGCATAGCCGGTGCGGGGCACACGGGGGGGTGTCCCTATGGGTTTGGTCAAGCCCCGGAGGGTGTCGACGTTAACCGGTGGGTGAGGTCGTCGAGGCAGGCGGTGAGGTCGGCGGTGGTGGACATTTCGTAGTGGGTGCTGGTGACGGTGC
>NZ_SMKD01000262.1 GCF_004348595.1 Micromonospora sp. KC723 | reverse complement strand
CCGCCACCGCCAAGAAGGTGAGGGCGAAGCCCAAGGCCAAGCCGAAGCCGAGGGTGATCGCCCCGGTGGCCGGCCTGGACCGGGCGCAGATGGACAACGCCATCGCGATCGTCAAGGCCGGACGGAAGATGGGTGCGCCCCGGCGGGCCCTGGTCATCGCGGTCGCCACCGCCATGCAGGAGAGCACCCTCTACAACTACGCCAGCGCGGTGCTGCCCGAGTCGCAGAACTACCCGCACCAGGCCATCGGCTGGGACCACGACTCGGTCGGGCTGTTCCAGCAGCGGCCCAGCAGCGGCTGGGGCACCGTCGCCGACCTGATGGACCCGGAGTACGCCACCCGGGCGTTCCTCACCGTGCTGCTGCAGATCCCCGGCTGGCAGGACCTGCCGCTGACCGTCGCGGCCCAGGCCGTGCAGATCTCCGGCTTCCCCGACGCGTACGCCCAGCACGAGTGGCGCGCGACCCAGGTGGTCGACGCCGTACTCGGCTGATCCCAATCCGACGGTTCGGTTGCCGGTTCGGGGTACACATGAGGGAGGACACCGAACGGAGGACGACATGTCACTGGTGCAGCGGATCAGCGCGTTCCTGCGGTCCCCGAAGGGACAGCAGCTCGTCGACCGGGGTCGGCGCGAGCTGGCCAAGCCTGAGAACAAGGCCAGGCTTAAGCAGATGGCGAACCGGCTCTCCGCCGGCCGCCGTCGCTGACCGCCCCGCCCACGCCCTCGACACCGGGAGCCTCTGTGACCGACGCCGCGCCCGTCGACGACGGGCCCACCGCCTCCATCCCGCTGCCGGCCACCCCGGCGCCGGCAGCCGCCCCGGCCGCCGCGGCGGACGCCCCCGAGGCGCCGCCCGCGACGCTCTGGGACCGGATGCGCGACGACCCGCAGTACGCGCCGGAACACCTCGCCCTGGAGGCGGTACGCCGGCTCGGGCCGGAGGCCGCCGAGTGGGCCACACGGGCCCGCGCCGAGCGGGCCGACGTCACCGCCGACGAGCTCGCCGACCAGGCTGTCCGCAGGTTCGTCAACCGGGCCCGCCTCTCCGGGGCGGTCTCCGGGGCGGCCGGCCTGCCCGGCGCGGTCATCGACGTCGGCGTGCTGGCCTGGACCCAGGCCCGGATGGTGCTGCACATCGCCGCGGCGTACGGCGCAGACCCGGTTCATCCGGACCGGGCCACCGACCTGCTGGTGTTGCAGAAGGTGCACAAGGTCGCGGAGACCGCCCGGCTGGCCCTCGGGGTGGCCGCCGGCCGGGAACGGGCCGGGGCCCTCTTCGGCCACGCGGCGCAGCACCCGCTGGGCCGGGTGATGCTGCAACTCGGTGTCCGGTTGGCGCGGATGGCCGGCGTGCGGGCGGCCAAGCGGATGTTCGCCAAGGTCGTCCCCGGTGCCGCGATCATTCTCGGCACCTGGGCCAACTCCTCGGCCACGAAGGATCTCGCCGAGCGGACCCGGGCGCTGTACCGGGCCGGGCGGCCGGGCCTGCCGCAGCCCCGGCGTCCCTGACCCGCCGTCCGCGCCGCCGCGTCCCGTCACGGGGGCGTGGCGGCGCCGTCCGGCGCGGGCGGCGCCGACCACCCGGGCCGGTGGCGGTCGATCCCGGTGTTCCGGTGGACGCCACCGACGCCTGCGCGACGGTCAGAGCCGCCAGCCGGCGGCCGGGAAGGTCACCTCGGCGAGCCGGTTCTGCCCGGCCGAGTTGGGGTGGAACCAGTCCAGCGCGTTGACCTCGGCGAGGGTGAACCGGGCCCGGTGCGCCGCACCGCCGTCGTGCCGGCAGCGCGACCCGTACGCCCGGCAGGCGGCCTTCAACTCGGCGTTGTAGGCGTCGATCCGCTGCCGGACGGCGGCCCGGCGGGCGCGGTCGGCCGGTGCGGTGGAGGTCGGGTTCGCCAGCAGCGCCGGGCAGATCCCGGCGCGCCACGCCCGGACCGCCTGTGGCTCGGTGTGCCCGATCTCCCAGAGCCGGTGCAGGTCGGGGATGCTGGCCACCAGTACCCGTGCCTTCGGCCGGCCCTCGCGCAGCACCCGCAGCCCTCGGTCGACCTGGCTGCGGAACGTCTCCACCGGCGTCATCCGGTCGACCCCGCCCCGGCAGGCGTCGTTGGCGCCGATCAGCACCGTGACGTAGTCGGCCCGGTCGCGTACGGCGGCCGCGGCCTGGCCGGCGAGGGCCTCGGCGCGCGCCCCGGGAGCGGCGTGGTTGCGGGCCCGGCCGCGGATGGCCGGGTTGGCGTCGAGCAGCCGGCGGTAGTGGCTCTGCACCCGGATGCCGTCGCCGGTGGACCACGAGTTGCGCCGGCAGGAGGTGAGCGTCAGGCAGGAGCCGAAGCCGGTGCTGACGGAGTCGCCCAGCGCGGCCATGGTGGCGGGCAGGCCGGGTGGGGGGGACC
>NZ_SMKD01000261.1 GCF_004348595.1 Micromonospora sp. KC723 | reverse complement strand
GGGCGGAGCGGGGCAGCGCGGGGGCCCCGCCTCGCTGGCGGGCGGCCCGCCGTTCGCCCGGGCGGCCGGCGGTGTCCGGGTCGGGCTGCCCCACCGGAGCCGTCTGGGCGATCGGCTGCGGTGGGCGGGGCGGGGGTACCGTGCGCAGGGACAGGCCGACCAGCCCGGCGCCCACCATGGCCAGGGCGACGACGACGGCCGCGCCGGCGGCACGCCACGGTCTCCCGTGACGGCCGCCGGCCCGTGTCGTCGTCCGGTCAGACGAGCCCATTGGCCCGACGCCGGCGCATCAGCACGATGCCACCCAGGGCAGCCGCACCGATCATGCTCGCCCCGCCCAGGGCCATGCCGCCGTCGGCGCCGGTGGTGGTCAGGCCACCGTCACCGCCTTCGACGTGCCCGCGGGGGAGGACGACCAGTTCGCCCTCGCCGCACGAGCCCTTGAGCTCGTACCGGCCCGGAGCGGCGTCCGGGGAGATTCGGGCCTCGCCGTAGTAGACGAAGTTCTTCCTGTGCTTCCAGCCGTTCTCCTCGCCAGCCGCGTCCTCCTGGTCCCCGCCGCGGTACTCGCCCTTCCCGCCGCGCTCGGACTCGGTGTCGGTGTCGCGGTACTCGCCCTTCCCGCCGCGCTCGCGGCCCTCGGAGCCGTGGCCGCGCTCGGACTCGGCCGCCTCGCGGTCCTTGTCCTTCCCGTCGCGCTCGCCGTGCTCGCGGCCCTCGTAGCCGTACTCGCCGTTCTCCGTGCCGTGCTCGCCGTTCTCCGTGCCGTGCTCGCCGTTCTCCGTGCCGTGCTCGCCGTTCTCCGTGCCGTGCTCGCCGTTCTCCGAGCCGCGCTCGGACCCGGTGCCGTACCGACGGTCCTCCGAGCCGTGGGCGCGCTCGGACTCGGCCGCCTGGTCGTGCTCCTCGACCTTCCACTCGCGCTTGTGCTGGCCGCCACGCTCCTCGGCGGCCTGCTCCTGCTCGTGGGCCTTCCGGTCGCGCTCCGCCGCGTCGTCGGCGGCGATTCCGCCACCCGTACCGCCGGGCTGGCCGCCACCCGGCGTGGGCTGCGGCGTCGGACGCCGGCCGTGGTCGCCCCTGCCCTGCTCGTCGCCACCCTGCTCGCCCTTGCCGGGCTTGCCGCCCTTGTTCTTCTCCCCGGAGCCCTCGTCCTTGCCCTTCCCGTCGCGGTGCTCGCCACCGGTCTCCTCGCCCGGCTTCAGCTTCACCTTGCCGGTGACCTTGGACCAGACGTAGGCGTGCTCCTGTGACTGCGGGCAGACCTCGAGGAACTTGACGGTCTCGCCCGGCTTGGCGACGTGCGGCTTGGCGTAGACCCTGCCCTCACGGTCGCCGCCGTGATGCGTGTCGTCCGCGAACGCGACCCCCGGCGTGAACACCAGGAGAGACGCGCCGCCGAGCGCGGCGCCCGCGACGACCTTCCCGAGCATCTTGTTAGCCATGACCTGCGTCACTCCATCCCTGTTGTCCTGAGCCCGACGTCGGTCGAGCTATGACCGACGTTAGACCGTTTCGCGTATCTTCCAGGGGAAGATTCATGTTTTGGATTTTGGAGATGATCGGACGCATACGGGTGCTAGAGGGCTTATGTCGGGCTGCCCGGGTGTCGGATGCCCGGCGGCGTACTCTGGGGCGCGTCGGCGCCCTCGGGGTACTGCTGAGGCGAGTGTCCGGCTGGTGGAAGCCGGTGAGTCTTGCCGGCAGGTTTCGGGCAGATATCGAACCGTTGCCATGGAAGCGCTCCCATGCAAGAATCGCTGCACGCGGTTCGGGGAGCCACACCGCGTAGGCAGACGTCGAGGGCACCGGTGAGAACCGGACGACGCGGCCGCCGACCGGTCCTGCCCCGACTGGTCGGGGCACCACCACCACGCCCGTTCCCGGGTCGGGCACACCCCCCGAAAATCCCGTGGCACCGTGGACCGTCCGCCAGGGCGTCCGCCGCGCCATTCCGCCGGGCCGTACGCGGATCCGGTCTCGCCCAAGGAGTTCAGTGGCATGAATCTGTGGAGAAACCTGTCCGGCCGACGCCGGGCGGTCGCGCTCGCCGGTGCGAGCGCCCTGGTAGCGGGCGGGCTGGTGACCATTCCGGTCACCGCGGCGCAGGCTGCGACCCAGTGCAGCGTCGACTACACCGCGAACCAGTGGCAGGGCGGCTTCACCGCCAGCATCACCATCAGGAACATCGGTGACCCCCTGAGGTCGTGGACCCTCGGCTTCGCCTTCCCCGACGCCGGCCAGCGGGTGCAGCAGGGCTGGTCGGCGCGCTGGTCGCAGAGCGGCCAGAACGTGACCGCCACCAACGAGTCGTACAACGGTTCGGTCGCCACCGGCGGCACGGTGAACATCGGTTTCAACGGCGCGTGGAGCGGCAGCAACCCCAAGCCGACCTCGTTCACCCTGAACGGTGTGGTCTGCAACGGTGGCACCCCGCCCACCAGCACCCCGCCGAC
>NZ_SMKD01000260.1 GCF_004348595.1 Micromonospora sp. KC723 | reverse complement strand
TCCTCAGAAGCCGCCCGCCGGGCAGCTCTCCCCGCCTGGCTCCACGCCTACAATCACCACCGCGCGCACACCGCACTCGGCGGCCACCCACCAGCCAGCCGCGTCCCCAACCTCTCTGGGCAGAACAGCTAGGCCGCGCCACCGGTCGCCGGGGTGTCCGCTGGGCCGCATCCGGTGGGACGCTCCGGCCCAAGACGGTGTCCTGGGCCGGAGCGGTTACGGTGGCTGTCGGTCCCGCCGATCAGACGAAGTTCACGTCGCTGCACCACATGTAGGTCTGGTCGAGGTGCGATGCCTGCCAGATGACGAAGACGATGTGGTGTCCGGTGTATCCGGAGGTCGAGACGTTGAACGTGATGTCCTTCGCCGGCGGGTAACGCCCGGTCTGCGTGATGAAGTCGAGGTTCCCCCAACCGAGGCGCTGGGTGGTGGGGTTGAACCCGTTCTTGCTGACGTAGACCCGGAAGTAGTCAGCGCCGTGGCTGGCCTGGTCGTACAGGTGGATGGTGAAGTTGCGGCCGACGTTGGTCGTCTTCCACGGCCCGGGCTGGTTCAGGCTGTCGTTGCGGGAGAGGGCGTTGCTGCACAGTTGCCCGTTGGGGGTCGTGCCCTGGAAGTTCCCGCGCAGGCCGTCCCGCAGTGCGCTCATCCAGTTCCACATGGTGTCGGGGTTGGCCTGGAACGCCCGCCAGCACATCGGGTCCTGTTGCTGCATGGCGGGGTTCGTGTGGTTGCTACCCCAGACCTGCCAGCAACGGTAGGCGCGCGTTGCCGGGTTGATGATGGTCCCGTGGGCCTGGGCCGGGGCGGGCCAGGGCAGCATGCCCACCATCAGGGTGAGCAGCAGGACAAGCGCTCGAAGGGACTGGCGGACGGCTGGCCGGGATCGCCGGCCAGATTGATCGGGCTTGTGGGAAAGCATTGTGCGTCCTCCGCTCATCGGCGTTCGAGATCGGTGTGGAAGCGCTCCCGGACAAGCATCGCACCCATCCGTCGACATATCAACCAGTGTCTATTGATAATGGCGATTCTCGAACTGGCTGGTGTCGTTATCGGGTGCGTTCGGAATTGTCCACTGCGGACCGTGCAGGAAATCTGGGTCAACGATCACCTGGCGCCGGACGCGCGTGGATCAGCTGACGGTCAGGCGGGAAGCTGGGCGACCCCCGGGCCGGGGCGCCGGGTGGGTGCTGGTGGACCCGTGCGCCCTGGTGCGGTCAGGGCCGCGCGACCCGTCGCCGGGCGGCGGCGGACGCGGGAGTGGGCGGACGAGGCGCCGGTACCACCGGAGCGCGGGCAGGCTCTCCGGTCGTACGGGCGTAGCGGAGTCAGTGGGAGACGACGGCGGTGGCGTGGGCGTCGAGGGTGATTCCCTCGCCGGCGGTCGTCGGGGATCCGGGGACCGCTCCGACCCCGATCTGCTCCACCAGCCCCGGGCCGAGGTCGTACGGCAGCACGACGGCGACCGGTGCGGGCGTCTTGTTGACGAGCAGGAGCTTGCGCCGGTTGTCGGGGGTCAGGAAGGCCTGGGCGTGGATGCGCGGGTCGGGGAATTCGGGCACGCCGGTGGCGGTGGCCACCAGGGTGTCGCCGGGGCCGAAGTGTCGCAGCAGCAGGGCGAGCGCGTGGTATCGGGCGTTGGGTGCGCCGGTCTCCCAGTCGACGAGGCTGGTGCCGGGAATCATGCCGGGGTAGTCCATGAACTCGGCGATGCCGACCAGGTCGATGCCGAGTTCCACAAGCCTCGACCACAGGTACGACTGGATGGAGGCGCTCAGGGCCCAGTACTCGTCGGGAATGTCGGGGCGGGGGTTCATCACGTCGGGCGGGTAGGTGCCCAGTTCGTTGATGAACGTGGCGGTGTCGGGCGCGAGGCGGCGGCGGATGGAGTCGATGAACCGGACCTGGTCGAGGAACGCGTCGGCTTGGGCGAAGAAGATGTCTCGCCAGTGCGGGTACGGGGCGTTGCCGTACCCGCCGAGCGGATTGGCGATCTCGGGTGAGGCGTAGAAGTGGTAGGAGAACGCGTCGAGCGGTACGCGGTCGGCGTGGTTGGCCCTGTCCAGGAAGCTCCAGAAGTATTCGGGCTGATGGTGGATGTGGCTCAGGGACAGGCCGACGAACCTCATGTCCGGATCCAGTGGCCGCAGGCGGGTCACGATCGCGTCGTAGAGCTTGGTGTAGGTCTCGGGCGAGAGGCGATGACCGATGTCGGGTTCGCAGAGCACCTCCCAGTAGGCGAAGCGGTAGCGGTGGTCGGACTCGTGCCACCGGCCCAGCTCGTCGGTGAACCCGCCCGCGATGTACCAGCTGGCCACCCGGTGGAAGTAGTCGGCCACCTCGGTGCCGGTCGGATCCCGTAGCTCGGTGCCCTGCTCGTAGTCCCACTGGATCTCGTCCGGGTCGTCGGGGACCGCCACCGGTTCCGGTGTCACGAACATCCAGGTGGGGATCGTGGCGAAGTTCGCCACGACGGGCCTTCCTTCGGCGGCGTTGACGAAGTCCTCGACGAAGGGGTCGAGCAGTTCGAAGTTCCACGATGTTTCGGTGGCGGTCGGCGGGGTGAGTGCGGGGACCGCGACTCGGGGGTGGG
>NZ_SMKD01000259.1 GCF_004348595.1 Micromonospora sp. KC723 | reverse complement strand
GGTGCACGGGGTACGCCTCGCCGGCGTCGCCGCGCCCGTCCCCGCCGACGTGGTGGTGGCCAACGTGGACGCGCTGACCGTCTACCGGGACCTGCTGCCCGCCCCGCGCCGGCTGGCCGGGCTGACCGACCGCAGCCTCGCCGGTTTCGTGCTGCTGCTCGGGGTACGCGGCCAGTCGGGACTGGCCCACCACACCGTCTTCTTCCCCCGCGACCACGACGCCGAGTTCGACGCGGTCTTCGGCCACCCGGGGCGGGGGGTACGGGCCCGGCCGGCGGCCGACCCGACGGTCCTGGTCACCGTCGCCGACGACCCGATGGTCCGCCCGGACGGCCACGAGGCGTGGTTCGTGCTGGTCAACGCCGCCCGGCACGGCACCGCCACCGGGGCGGTGGACTGGCGCCGGCCGGGGCTCGCCGAGGCGTACGCCGACCGGGTCCTCGACGTGCTCGCCGAGCGGGGCGTGGACGTGCGGGACCGGCTGCTGTTCCGCGAGATCCGCACCCCGGCCGACCTGGCCGAGGCGACCGGCGCGCCGGGTGGGGCCATCCACGGCACCGCCGGGCGGCTGTTCCGGCCGGCCAACCGTGGCCCGGCGGCCGGGTTGTGGCTGGTCGGCGGTTCCAGCCATCCGGGCGGCGGCCTGCCGATGGTCACCCTGTCGGCGCAGATCGTCGCCGAGGAGATCGGTCCCGCCTGGTAGCCCCCGCCGGGTCGGATCGCCTCCGCCTGCCGCACGTCGCGCTCTCCCCCGGCGTGATCCACTCCGGCTGCCGCCTGTCGCGGTGCCCGGGGACGGCGGGGACAGCGCGGCATGGGCCCACCGGGAGTCGATCACTTCGGAACCCGCCGCCCATCTTGGGCTGGCCGGCCGCCTCGGCGGGCCTCGCCGGTGGGTCAGCCGGCGTCGACGAGAGCGCGGCGGACCGTCGACAGCAACTGCCCCAGGCCGAAGCCGGCCAGCAGCACCCAGACCGCGACGGCCATGGTGACCGTGCCGGCGGCCAGATCCGGGTCGATCATGCCGGTCAGGCCGGCCAGCAGCAGCCCGGCCAGCGCCACACAGACCCGGGTGGGACGCTCTCCCACGGTCACCACGCCGATCTCCCGCATCCCGGCCGCGACCGCCCGGGCCCGGACGTACTCGTGCAGCCAGGACAGCGCACCACCCGCCGCCACCAGCGCCCCGGGCGCACCGACCAGCCAGAACGCGACCAGCCAGGCGACCTCACCAAGCCGGTCGGCGATCGAGTCGTAGACGTAGCCGAGGCGGGTGGTGCGGCCGGTGGCCACCGCCACCGCCCCGTCCACGCTGTCGGCCACCGCGGCCAGCAGTACGAACAGGGCGGCCACGATCGGCCCGTCCACCCCCCGGACGGCGAACACCGGCACGCAGAAGCAGAGCAACACCCCACCCACCGTGACCGCGGACGGGGTGACCCGAAGCCGGCCCAGGATGTACCCGACGTGGTAGGCGAAGCGCAGCCAGGCGCGCACCACCGGCGCGGCGACCCGGGGGTCGAAGCCACCGTGCAGCCGCGCCCAGGCGGTCGCGTAGTCGTCCCACTTCAGCTGTGTGCCCACCCTCGGTCAACCGTCGCGGCGGGGCTCAGGTGTCGGGTGCGAACGTTCACACCCGGGCGCCGGCCTGGAGGCTGCGCCACACCTCCCGGGTCGCGGTGGACCGGTTGAGGGTGATGAAGTGGATGCCCGGCACGCCCTCGTCGAGCAGCTTCGCGCACATCTCGCTGGCCTGCTCGACGCCGAGCCGGCGGACCGCCTCCGGGTCGTGGGCGACCCGGGCGAACCGCTCCGCCAGGGCGGGCGGGAACGGCGCGCCGGAGAGCTGCACCGACCGTTCGATGGTGCCCATCTGGGTGACCGGCATCACCCCGGCCAGGATCGGGGTGTCGCAACCGGTCGAGGCGACCCGGTCGCGCAGCCGCAGGTAGTCGTCGGCGTCGAAGAACATCTGGGTGATGGCGAAGTCCGCGCCGGCCCGACACTTGCGGACGAAGTGCGCGACGTCGCTGGCGATGTCCGGCGAGCGCGGGTGCTTGTACGGGAAGGCGGCCACGCCGACGCTGAAGTCGCCGGCGTCGCGGACCAACCGGACCAGCTCCTCGGCGTAGAGCACGCCTTCGGGGTGGCGGACCCACTCGCCGCCCGGGTCGCCCGGCGGGTCGCCACGCACGGCGAGCACGTTACGCACCCCGGCCCCGGCGAGCCGGCCGATGACGTTGCGCAGCTCGGCGACGGAGTGGTTGACGGCGGTCAGGTGCGCCATCGGCAGCAGGGTGGTCTCGGTGGCGATCCGCTCGGTCACCGCGACCGTGGTGTCCCGGGTCGACCCGCCGGCACCGTAGGTGATCGAGACGAACGAGGGGCGCAGCGACTCCAGCTCCCGGATGGCCTGCCAGAGCAACTGCTCGCCCTTCGCCGTCTTCGGCGGGAAGAACTCGAACGAGAAGGTGGGCCCGCCACGCCGGATCAGCTCCCCGATCGCCGGCCGCGGATTGGGGAGGACGGAGGGAAGACCGAGCGCCACGCTCCGACTCTAGCGGGCGACGGCGGCCGTACTCACGTCCTTCCCACCGGGACATCGACGGATCACGTGCTCCGGCCCGGCCGGGCCGTCTCCCTCCGACGCCGGGAGGCACCTGAACGTCGTACCCGCGGGGTAGAAAGG
>NZ_SMKD01000025.1 GCF_004348595.1 Micromonospora sp. KC723 | reverse complement strand
ATCACGAGACAGGTTGCGAAGGGTCCATCGCTGGTTCGCGCCGCCGTTGCACGACCAAAGGATGATCTTCGTGCCGTTGGCGCTGGCGGCACCACTCGCATCCATGCACAGTCCGGACTGGGCGTTCGTGATGGTGCCGTTGGCGTTGATGTTCCACTGCTGGTTGAGTCCGCCGTGGCAGTCCCAGGTGATGACCGTGGTGCCGTTGCTCGTGCCTCCGCCGTTCGCGTCCAGGCACTTGTTGCCGAACACGGTCAGCTGCCGGCCGGCGGTGTGGGTCCACCGCTGGTTCGTGCCGCCGGAGCAGTCCCACAACTGCACCTGGGTGCCGTTGGTGGTGCTGGAACCAGGCACGTCGACGCACCGGCCGGACTGGCCGCCCACGATCTGGCCGTTCTGCTGACTCCCGCCGCTCTGCTGCCTGACGATCGACCTGGACTCGGGTGACCGATTGCCTTGGGCGTCGAGGACGTAGAGCCGGTACTCGCCCGGCGCCGTCGGAACAGCTAACGACGTGGCGGTGCCGTCCGCCCTGGTCATCGTCGGGCCGGCGACGAAGGTGGTGGTACCGGAGGGGGCCAGCCAGATCGTCCTGGTCTGATCGCCGGTGCTGCGGACCGGAATCGACGACGTCCCGCTGCTGACGGACGTGCTGGCCGGTAGTACGTAGTCCGGCAAGGAAAGATTGCTCTGCGGGATGATGTCCTGATATGCGCTCTCAAGGCCCGAGTTCACGGCGATACCATATGCTGCCGCCGGCCAGACATAGTCGGAGGAGACGAGAATATCCTGGACGGTGCTGTTCGGCAGATTCTTGTTGGAGACCTTGTTGATCGGGCCGTAGGTCTGCGTGATGTTCAGGTCGTGCTTGCGTCCGAAGTCGTCGGAGTTGATGAGCCACGTGACATTCTTGTCCACGCTCAGGACGTTGTCCCGGAAGGTGATGTACGCCGAACCCTCGTCTGGGTGCAGCCCGTACTTGTGGCCGGCCGGGACGCCTTGGAGATAGTTGTCGTGGATGGTGGTCCCGGGCTGGCTGCCCAGCGTGTATATGGGAGCGGTGTCGCTGAGCCGCTGCACCGTGTCGATGATGTGGTTGTAGCTGATGTTGTTGTTCTTCGCCGTCGTGGTCGGCCGGTTGGGCGCGATCGAGCCGGATGACCCGTCGAAGTTCCACCACCCCCATCCGAGCGTTATGCCCGACCACGGAGTCTTCTCGATCCTGTTCCGCTGGATCGTGAGGGTGTCGGCGAAGTACGCCGAGATGGGACTGTGCCCGTTGAACAGCACGGCACTGTCATAGATGTAGTTGTTCTTGATCTCGATGTTCTTGGGCAGTCCCTCGACCTGAGGGGGGTACTTTTCGCGATTGGTCGACGTGTGGTCGCCGATATAGACGTGCTGCGGGTGGCCGACGGTAACAGCAGACCCGGCGATGTCGTTGGTGTGGTTGCCGGTCAACTGCGTGTTCTGCACGTCGTTGACCATGTTGATCCCGTCGGCACCGGTGTGCTGGATCCGGTTGCGCTGCAGGACCAGCCCATCGGCGTTCTGGATCTGGACTGTCCCGGGAGTGACGTCGACGTTGCGATAGTAGTAGACGTGGAAGTTCCCCTTGGCGTATGCCTGGGCGCCCAGGTTGCCCTGCTGGGCTTGCTTGAACGCGGAACCGGCCACATTGAACAGGTTCCAGTCGGAGTGCTGTACCGTGAGCCCGGAGAGCGTGATGTTACGGGCGTGGACGCTGGTCGAGGTCCCCGCGACCCGCAGCACGGTGGACACGTTGTTCGGCGCGAAGACCGACGCGGTTGTCATGTTCTCCGAACTGGCCTTGTAGTAGTACACCGTACGGCTGGTCTTGTCGAAGTAGAACTCTCCCGGCGTGTCCAGGAACTCGTAGGCGTTCATGACCTTGTGGCTGCCGCCGATCTGGGCGTTGCCGTTGAACGCGCCCTGGGCGATGGCCGCGCCGGGTTGCTGGAACAGCGCAACCCGGTTGGCGCCGTCAGCTGTCGTGGTCACCTGGCGGACTCCCACGATGGCCGTGGTCCAGGTGGTCGCCGTTTCGATCTCGATATCGTCGTGGTTGCGGGCGATGGCAGGGAAGTCGGACAGGCTGTATCTGGCGCCGTCGCACTGTGAGCCCGATTCCCAGGCCCATGCGGCTTGCCCGGCCGTGATGTTGTACGTCCCGTGGCATCCCGCCGAGTTGATCGTCTTCGAGGCCATGTACGCCCGCTTGTCGTTGACATAGAGCGTACGCAGCTTGTTGGCGCGGTCGAGCGGCGCTTTCCAGATGTTACCGCTGTGCTGGGTCCACCCTGTCACCTGAACACCGGCATCCAGGACCGGGGTCTCGTTAGGGTAGGCGGAGTATATGACCCGGTGACCGTTGGTGCCCGAGTCGCTCGGCCCGAACTCGATCGTGTTGCTCACCGCATAGCTTCCGCCACGGAGATAGACGTAGATATCGCCTGTCATGTTCGCGTTTATCGTGCGAACGGCGTCCCGTGCGCGCTGTACGGTTCTGAATGGTGACGTGATCGTTCCGGTGTTGGTGTCGTTGCCGTCGGGAGCGACATAGTAGGTCGCCTGGGTCGCGGCCGAAGCCGGCTTGTGATCTGTCACCACGGCTGTCGACGCGGCGGCGGCGAACACCGCGACTGCCAGCAGCGACCTGCCAATGATGGAAACGGCTGACTTCACGCACTGTTCCTTTCGGGTCCGGATGCTGAGCCGCGAGGACGTGGGCCATCATGGGCGCGGAGGAACTGCCGACCGCGATCCGGGCCGGGGCCAGTTGTCCCGAGTCCTGCCGCACCCGCGATCTCGAACGCCACGACCGCCATGGCCGGCCACAGTGTCACTGCTTCATGGCTGCTCACTCTCGACGTGGAGATGATGAGATCGGCTGCTCCCAGCGCTGCGACCGCAATGTACGTGGAACATAGGTCGTGTGATGTATGATGTCAACAAGCTTCAATGTCTTGTGGTTAGAGGTGTCGGTGCCGGGGGCGGGTCGAAACACT
The DNA here is from genome assembly GCF_004348595.1 of Micromonospora sp. KC723. GTDB lineage: Bacteria > Actinomycetota > Actinomycetes > Mycobacteriales > Micromonosporaceae > Micromonospora. Next base: position 52,370 of record NZ_SMKD01000025.1, on the reverse strand, counting down.
GGCGCGGGTCCGCCTCGCTGTCGTCGGTGATCGCGACAGGCGCTGGGCTGACTGTCCGCGGGCGCGACCGAGCGCTGGTGGGCGTGCGCCCGCACCGCCACGTGTCGGCCGCTGCGGCGGTCGCTGGCGCCGGTGGAAGGGTTGCGACGTGGCACCGGATCGGTCGGGGCTGACGAGGTCGAGCCTGGGCGGGGTTCGGCGGGTTTCGACGAACTTTCCGAAACATTGCCGAAACTTCTTGACGCGGTTCGCTGTTGTCGTTCACAGTCCATCGCATGGTGCGGTGAGTCACACCACCCAGTGGCAACTTGTCGCCACGTCCCTACACCCTTCTGCCTCGGGCCACTACGGAGAGAGCACTCTGTTAGCGCTAACAGCCAGTGGTGTCGATGCCTGGGCCGCTGCTCGTGCACGGGTGTCGTCGGTGCCCGCACCGACGTGGCGCGCTTCATGTCGGCGGTTCGGATGATCGAAAGGAGAGATGCTATGCCGGTTGGATCTGCGCGCACCGCGAGGTGGCGTCGGTGGCGGTCGGGGTTGGCCGCCTCGGTTGCCGCGGTCGTCGTGGGCAGCGCGCTCGTCACGGTTTCCGCGACGTCGGCGTCGGCGGCCACGGTGGACACCAATGCGTGGTACGTCTTGGTGAATCGAAACAGTGGCAAGGCATTGGACGTGTACAACCTGGCCACCAACGACGGCGCGCGGATCACGCAGTGGTCGCGAAACGACGGAAACCAACAGCAGTGGCAGTTCGTGGACTCCGGCGGTGGCTACTACCGGATCAAGTCCCGCCACTCCGGCAAGGTCCTGGACGTCTCCGGCCGCTCCACCGCCAACGGCGCCGCCATCGTCCAGTGGGCCGACGTGAACGGCACCAACCAGCAGTGGCGACTGGCCGACTCCGACGGCGGCTACGTCCGGTTCATCAGCCGCCACAGCAACAAGGCCATCGACGTCGCCGGCGCCTCCACCGCGGACGGCGCCAACATCCAGCAGTACGACGACTGGAACGGCACCAACCAGCAGTGGCAGCTTGTCCGCGTGGACGGCGGAACGCCTCCCACCACGCCGCCGCCGACGACGCCGCCGCCCGGCACGTGCAACCTTCCGTCGTCGTACCGCTGGACCTCGACCGGCCCGCTGGCGCAGCCGCGGTCGGGGTGGGTCTCGCTCAAGGACTTCACCCACGCCCCCTACAACGGCCGGCATCTGGTCTACGCGACGACGCACGACCATGGAACGAGCTGGGGCTCGATGAATTTCGGCCTCTTCACGAACTGGTCCGACATGGCCTCGGCCAGCCAGAACCAGATGCCGTTCTCCGCTGTCGCGCCTTCGCTGTTCTACTTCGCCCCGAAGAACATCTGGGTGCTCGCCTACCAGTGGGGTGGCCCCGCGTTCTCCTACCGGACCTCGACCGACCCCACCAACGTGAATTCGTGGTCGCCGCACCAGACGCTCTTCACCGGGAGCATCTCTGGCTCCGACACCGGCCCGATCGACCAGGCGCTGATCGGTGACGACACGAACATGTACCTCTTCTTCGCCGGGGACAACGGCAAGATCTACCGGGCCAGCATGCCCATCGGCAACTTTCCGGGCAGCTTCGGCTCCAACTACACGACGATCATGACCGACACGAAGGCGAACCTGTTCGAAGCGGTTCAGGTCTACAAGCTCCAGGGACAGAATCGGTACCTCATGATCGTCGAGGCGATGGGCGCACGGGGTCGCTACTTCCGCTCGTTCACGGCCACCAGCCTGGGCGGTACGTGGACACCGCAGGCCGCGACCGAGAGCAACCCCTTCGCCGGCAAGGCCAACAGCGGTGCCACCTGGACCAACGACATCAGCCACGGTGAACTGATCCGTACCAACGCCGATCAGACCATGACCGTCGATCCCTGCAACCTGCAGTTGCTCTACCAGGGTCGTTCGCCCAGTTCCGATGGCACTGACTACGGCCGCCTGCCCTACCGGCCGGGTCTGCTGACCCTGCAACGCTAACGGCTCGGTTTCCGACCAGGATCACGTAGGACCGCAACGGCGGGCTCGGTGCAAGACCGAGCCCGCCGCTGCAATTCCAGCATCCTCTCGGGGATCGCTCACGTTGCGTGTTGGCCGAGAGCGGCTGACGCTCGGGCCGCCGCAGGTCCGACAGTCTGGTCGAGGGGTATCGGTGTTCAGCCGATACGGGCCCGCGAGCAGTGGATCACGTGTGGGGATGGTTGGTGATGCCGTCCAAGATGGTGATCAGGTTGTGGTGGAAGGCTTCCGCGGCGTCGAGGTGGGCGCCGTCGACGACGATCCGGGCGACGGTGGGGTAGCGGCCTGTTTCGAGCATGCGTGTCAGGTAGGGCCCGAGGGCGGCCTGCCACGCGGACACGTCGGTACCGGTGGAACGGGTGGTGCGGCGCTCGGTGATCTCGCTGCGGAGCGCTCCGACGATGAACGCGTTGAGGACGCCCAGGGCCCGCTGGAGATCGTCGATACCGCGCACGCCGGGGGCCTGAATGAGTGCCGCCGCGGTCGATTCGCCCACGGCGAGCGCGTGAGGTCCCAGGTGTGGTCTTGCGCCGAGCAGGTCGGCGAACCACTCATGTTCAAGGGCGGCGTCGCGGGTTGCGTGAACGATGGCCAGTACCGTGGCGCGCCACTCGGAGTGCTGGCCGGCCTCGGCGATCTGGGCGTACACGGCGTCGACCATCAGGTCGAGCAGTTCGGCTTTGTTGACCACGTAGTCGTAGAGCCGCATCGGACCGACGCCGAGCTCTTTGGCGATCCTGCGTACCGACAGCCCATCGAGACCGTGTGCGTCGGCGATCCGGATCGCCGTGGCGGCGATCTTCGCGCGGCTCAGCGGCACCGGCGTCGCCCGCGGCTGAGGCTCGGGCCGTTCCCAGACGGGCAGCGGTGCGCTACTGTACGGTGTATCCATAGCTTACATCGTACGGTAACGGAGATGAAGATGCGCATCGCGATCGCCGGTGGCGGTTTTGGCGGTCTGACGTTGGCCCGAATCCCGCATCGGCACGGCATCGGCGCGGTGGTGTACGAACGCGAGGCAAGCCGATCCGCGCGATCACAGGGCGGGTCGCTCGACCTGCACCCGGAGTCCGGGCAACGGGCCCTGGCCGACGCGGGTCTCGCCAGCCGGTTCCGGTCCGAGGCGCGGCCGGAGGGCGAGGAACATCGCATCCTCGCCCCGGCCGGACGCACCCTCGTGCACCACAAGCCACAACCCGGCTCGTTCTCCGGACGTCCCGAGATCGACCGCGGCGCGCTGCGTGATCTCCTGCTTGACTCACTCCCCGCCGACACTGTCCTGTGGCAGCACCGGCTCGTCGCGGCGACGCCACGACCCGACGGAGGCTTCCGGCTGACCTTCGCTGGCGGCCACAGCGCCGACTGCGAGGTCCTCATCGGCGCGGACGGCGCACGCTCGGTCGTATGATGCTGTCTCCCACCGCAGCGGACGACGTCACCCGCTTCTTCACGCCACGGCCCACCGAGCCGGCCCCCGCACGGTGACAACGCGCACCCTGCCGGCCCTGCCCCCGATAGCCGCTCCTGCCCTGCAGGATCGGGTGTCCGTTCATCGGGAGGTCGTCGAGGAATCTACGAATGCTCCACTCCGTCAGGTGCGGAGCCGGCGGATGTATCCCGCCGGACCGCCTCAGCGAGCAGTGTCCGCAGGCCTTCGGGAAGGTCGGCACTTTTCGTGACCCGATGGACGAACGGAAGTCGGACGTCGGTGTGCCCGTCCGGTGCCTCGGCGCGCAGCACGATGCCGTCAGCGTCGACAGCGACCGGTACGACCCGCGCGGACACCGCAGTCAACGCCGGATCGAGCAGCGTGACGAGCTGGCCGAAGACATCAGCATGCTGCTGGGTGAGGTGTTGCAGATACTCGGCTTCGTCGGCGGCGAGCGGGTCGGGGCGTGCGGTGCGATAGGCGCTGATGCTCACCGTGGTATCGCTGCTGTCGCGACCGAGGCCGACCTCGACCGGTTCGAACGCCCAGAGCGCCACGGGCGGCAGGTCGAGCAGTGACATGATGGTGTCGCCGTCGCACGAGTCCAGAACAGCCGGGTCGAGCCGGCGCACCGTACCCAGCATCCGTACTCTGGCCCGCACCCGGGACCGTACGGCGACCGGGACGAGTTGCGTGACGTCGAGGCGTACCGCACCCGGTCGACCGCGCGTGGCGACAAGCAGGCCGCCGGTCTGGGTCATCGCGTCAACCGCGAGGACCACCGTGCCATCGGGCAGGACGGCGTGCGATTCGATGAGGTCGACGGTGGCGTCGCCGAGCCGGAGCCGCAGCGACGGCGTGGCGGAGAGAACTGAGCGTGCCATCACGGCGTCGGCATCAGTCAGCGTGGCGTGCGCGCCCGCCACTGACGGTTCCGCTGTCGCGGCGGCGTCAGTGGCGGGCGGGGCAAGCTCCGCGGGTCGCCCGGCTGGGTGCAACGCCATGTCAGTCTCCTTGGCCATCAAGTAAAGGTGAGGTCGGCCTAGGGTTATGACGTTAGTAGGTAAGGCTTACCTTTGCCAAGGCGGCGTCCTGGTGTGCCGCCGTGGCCGGTCCGCCACTGCCGGTATGCCGCTGACCGGGCGGACCGGGTGCCGCGTTCTGTCAGGCGGGCTGGTAGGTGAGGCAGTCGCTGGCGGTGGCGCCTGGTCCGACGGTGATGGACTTGGCGGTACAGGCGAGGTTGGTGTTGTAGACACACTCCGAACGCGCGCAGGCGCCCACCGCGCCGGTCACCTCCGCGATCCCGCCCCGCACCGGAGACTCGACGAATGTCGCGCAGGAGGCGGCATCACCCGTCGACGCCACGGTGATCGCCGGAGCGTGGCAGCCGTTGGCGTTGAAACTGCACGCCGTAGCGGCGCATTCACGTACCGGGGGTGTCTGGAGCAGGGTTTTCACGGGGTGCCCTCCATGCTGTTTCAGACCAGCGGGCAGAGGAATACGTCCGCCCGCCTACTCATTCGTCAGTTCGTAGTTGCCGCGCATGGGGAAGGTGAAACCACGGGCGGCGCCTGTTCTTCGGAACGAACTGTAGCAGCGAAGCGTTACTCATAGCAGGCTGGCCGACGTTTCTGCCACGTGTCGGCGATGAATAATGCTAGCCTTTCTTTTGGTAAGGCAAGGCTGGCTTTACCTTATCGGGAACGAAATCAGGGTGGCCGGCCGTCCGCGATTCGGCTGGAAATAAATAGCTGTCGACCGATTGGTCATCGCCGTCTTGCGGAGGTGGCCGACCGGACGCGGCGGTCCGGCCCGGAGCCGCCGTGTCAGGGTCACGACCGGGACGGTCGAGCCGCCCAGTCGGCGGCCAGCCGCTCCGGATCACCGGTACGGAACTCCGGCGGGTCGTGCAGCAGGAAGTCCCGGTGGCTGATGTTCCAGGCGTACGCGCCGGCCATGGCGAAGAGCAACACGTCGCCCACACCGATCGGTCCCGCCGTGCTTGACCGGGACAGGACGTCCTTGGGGGTGCACAGCTGCCCGACCACGGTGACCGGCCCGCCGTCGGTGCAGGGGCCCCCGCCGTCCCGCCGCCGGTGCACCGTGAACGGCTGCGGATGCCCCTTGGCCGCCGGTGTGCGCAGGTGGTGCGTGCCGCCCGCCACCACCACGAACCATTCGCCGCGCGAGCGCTTCACGTCGATGACCTCGGTCAGGTAGGCCCCGCAGTAGGCGGTGACCGACCGCCCCGGCTCGACCCGCAGCCGCAGCCCGGGGTACGCGTCGAGGACGTCCGCCAGCGCCCGGCCGTAGCCCACCCAGTCGAACCGCACGGCCGGGTCGGCGTAGTCGACGGCCATGCCGCCGCCCACGTCGACCTCCGTGGCGCCGACCTCGGCGACCGACCAGCGGACCACGGCGGCGGCGACCGCGCCGGCGAGCGGGGCGTCCAGCCCGCTGGCCAGGTGGGCGTGTACGCCCCGCACCTCGACGCCGGCGGGTGGGTGGCGGACGCATTCCACCGCGTCGGCCGGGTCCATGCCGAACGGACTGGGCCGTCCGCCCATGATCAGGCTCGCCCCCGGGGCCTCCACCGGGAGGTTCACCCGGAGCAGCACCCGGGCCGGCGTGCCGGCCGCGACGGCCAGTGCGCCGAGGCGTCGCAGCTCGGCCGGCGACTCGACGTGGATGCGGTCCACCCCGGCGGTGAGGGCGGCGGCGAGGTCCTCGTCGGTCTTGCCCGGGCCGACGTACGCGGCCGGGACCCGTCCGGGCAGCACCTCGGCCATCCGGCGCAGTTCGCCGCGACTGGCGGTCTCGAACCCGTCGACGATCGGGGCGAGGATCCGCAGTACGCCCGGGTCCGGGTTCGCCTTGACGGCGTACAGCAGTTCGACCTGCCTGGGCAACGCCGCCCGGACGGCGCGGGCATGCATGGCCAGGCCGTCGAGGTCGTGTACGTAGACCGGCCGGCTCACCGCGGCGCTCCGATCGGGTTCGGCACCGGCACGAACGGCGCGGCGCGGTCGGCATCGCGCCCCCACCGCACCAGGAGGTTGGCCTTGGCCACCAACGGTTCGCCGCGCAGCAGCGCGCGCAGTTCCGGAGGATCGTCGAGGTCGGCGGCGACCGCCGCGAGGACCACGCCGAGCTCCCGCCACAGCTTAGGCTCGATGCCGGGCCGCGCGTCGGCGAGCGCGCCGCAGATGCCGGCCAGGTGGTTGACGAACAGGCAGTAGATGACCCGGCGGCGGGCGTCCCGGGGCTCGTACCCGGCCTGCGACGGGACGCCCGGTGGCCAGGTGGCCCACCGGCTGGTGTCCAGCTTCGCCCCCTCCAGGTCCCGCAGCAGTAGTCGCACCGGGCGACGCTCGGAGTCGAGCACCACGACCACGTTCTGCAGGTGCGCCTCGTACACGACGCCATGACGCAGCCAGCTGTGCAGCACCGCCGGCACGAGCAACCCGACGTACGACCGCCACCAGGCCACCGGATCCACCGCCGGCAGGGGCGCGGCGGCGAGCGCCGCCGCGAGCAGCGGCGTCTCCCCGGGGCCCAGGTGCGGGCGCAAACCGGTGCGCAGGATCGTGCCGTACGCCTCGTCCGCGCCCGGCGCGTCGACCGTGCGGTAGGCGGGCTCGGTGAGCAGTGCGACGCCGGCCGGCAACGGCACCCGGGAGAGCAGATCGGTCAGGGCGACCGCGCCGGTGAGTTCGTACCGGGCGTTCTTGCGCAGGCAGTTGGTGATCCGCACGTGCAGGCTGGTCTTGAGGAACAGATCGGCCTCGGCGGCGTAGAGGGTGCGCACACTCGCCGTGGGGCGCACCGGGACGCCGGCCGGGCCCAGCCGACGCAGCCGGAGATGCGTCGGCGGGACAAGCGCCAACTGCCAGGGATGCACGGGCAACACCTGGTGCCCGGCCGGCGGACGCGGGGGATCGAGGGCCGCCACCAGCGGATCGAACGGCCCCGCGCCCGCGACCAGGTCGTCCGGGACCGCGAGCCAGTGCAGCCGGAACGCGCGACGCAGCTCCGGCGCGTACGCCCGCCAGCTGTCCGCGTCGCCGCTACGCCACTTCGGGGCAGGGTGGTGCGGATGGCCGAAGAGCAACGACTGTTCGGAAGCCACGTACGCGTCGATGGCCGGATCCCCGGTGGGGGTGGGATCCCGCTCCGGCCGCTCGGCCAGCAGCCGGGTCACCGCGTCCCGACTGGCCCGCACCTGGCCGGCGAACTCGTCGTTCGTCCGGCCGGTGCGGGCGGTGAGTTCCGCGGCGACCAGCTCGGCCAGCCGGGCGGCGTCCAGATCCGTCCACCGGTCGCCGTCGAGCCCCAGCTGCACCGGGCCGGCGTAGCGGTGCGCGCCGACCGGTGAGATTCGCGCGACGGCGCAGCGCAGCGCCACGTCGAGGTGCCGTAGCCGGAGCACCGCCGCACCCCCACCCACGGTCATGTCGCCGTCGGGCAGGGCGATCTCGCGTAGCAGGCAGCCGAAGAGAGCGTGCGCGGCGGCCAGGTCGGCGTGCCGGTCGGCGTCGAGGCGTTGCCGAGGTCGCGACAGCGTGTCCGTCAAGGTGTCTCCCGCAGGTAGTTCGGGCCGGTACGCCGGTAGTACTTGTTGACGTCGGCGCAGCCGAGCCGCTGCTTGGGCAGCAGGGTGCCGGCGGTGAGCATCGCCTTGACCGGTAGTCGGGCGGCGCGCAGGACCCGCTCGGTGAAGAACCGCGCCGTGGGCCCGTCGCCCCAGCGGTCACGAGCCGCGGCCAACCTCGGTGCCAGCGCGGCGGCCGGCGACGGTAGGCGTACCCCCCGGGCGGTGAGAGCGAGCAGCGGCGCCGCCGCGGCCAGGTGCAGGGTGATGGTGATGAAGACGTCGGCCAGCTCCTGCGGATCGCGTACCCACATCCGGTCGTCCCGCAGCGCGAGCCCAGCGGGTGCGCGATGAGGCGGGTCCAGCCGGGCGCCGTCGTTGTCCTTGTAGAGCAGGCCGACCGTCCCGTCCGGATGCACCAGCAGGTGGATGTTCTGCGGGTGGGACTCGAGGGCCACCCCGTACCGCAGCCACAGGCAGACGTGCCAGTCGAGCAGCAGGTCGAGGTAGGACTCCACCAGCTCCGCGGGGCGCGCGGCGATCCGTTCCAGCACGGTGCCCGCCACCGGGTCGGGCGCGGCGAGGGCCGCGACCGGCACCACCTGGACCCCGACCAGGTCGCGTGGGAAGCGGCGGATCAGGAAGCTGAGCCGGTCGTCGTCGCCGGCGTGCCCGTAGACGCTCTCGTCGGCGTGCCGGATCCGGCCGGCGAAGGCCGGTTCCGCGCTCGCGATCCGGTCGAGCAGCCCGGCGACCGCCGCGCCGTCGGCGAGGGTGTCGGGATGCAGGGTCCGCCGGTTCCGGGCGCCGAGGGTCGCGGTCGGCAGCGGCAGTTTCAGATGGGTGTACGGGTCCTGTGCGAGCGCCACCGTCCGCATGGAGAGGGTGGGCCGTACGGTGATCGCCGGCTGGTCGGTGACCGGCAGTCCGTGGCGTTGCGCGGTGAGCGGATGCACCGGCATCAGGAACCGGTCGGTCCGGGGCGTCCGTGGCCACCAGTCGGGAAGGTCACCGGCGAGCCGTACCGCCTCGGCGCGGGCGGCGTACCAGCGCAGGGTGAAGCGGGGCGCGTGCTCGGGGGAGTACCGGCGCAGGTCGTCGTCGTCGAGTCCGTGCCGGCACCGGTCGGTGGGATAGACCGGATGGCCGGCGTACGCGGCGAGCACGTCGTCGAGCAGTGCTGCCGGCATGCCGGTGGGGGCGGGCGTGCGTTCGGCCACGACCTCGGCGAGCACCCGCCGCCGGGCCGCCGCGGCGAGCCGGCGGGCCCGCAGGTCGGCCTGGCACTCGGTGGTGAAGGCCTGCCAGCCAGCCTCGGCCTCCGGGTCGTCCTGCGGAGCGAGCACCGCCAGCAGGCCGTCCACGGTGGTGACGTCGCGGGCGTCCGCGTCGTGGGCGACGACGCGCAGCACCGGTGCGGCGCTGCGCAGAGCCTGCTGGAAGCCGTCCGCGCGGACCGGGACCCGCAGCAGCCCGCCCCGGTGCCGCACCGCCCACCAGCCGGGGCCGTCGGGCCGGCCGCTGCTGAACAGGCCGAGGTGGTCCTCACGCAGCAGGGCGTCGAGCACCCGGCCGAACACCTCCCGCTCGCTGTCGTCGATCATCCGACGATCGTCCACCGCAGGCCACGTCGGAAGGCGGCCAGCGCGGCCCGGACGGTGTCCCGGTCGGGGCCGACGGCGTGCAACGACGCGAGGTAGTCGCGGTTGGTGCCGCTCCGGTCGGCGACCCTGCCCACCTCGCGCATCGGCCGGCAGGCCAGCCGGACGCCGTCGCGGACGGTGTCCAGCCGGCCGGGAGCCGCGGCGAGCCGGCCCGACCGGTCGGCGCAGACGTACTCGACGCGGGCGTGCCGGGCGACGGTGGACGGGTCGGGCAGGTCGAGGGCGGTCAGCGGCTCGCCGAGGTGCAGCCGGATGACGTGCTCGAACAGCGGCACACCGAGCAGTTCGGCGAGGATCAGGTCCATCCGGTCGCCGATCAGGCGGTAGTTCACCTCGATCAGCCGCACCCGGCCGTCCCGCACGACGTACTCGGTGTGGCAGGCGCCGAAGCGCACGCCGAGCGCGTCGAGCCGCGCCCGGAGCGCGAGGTCGTCCCGCTCCGGCGGGGGCGACCAGTCGAGGCTGGTCTCGGTGAACGTCGGTGGTGGGCCGAGACCGGTGTGCCACCCGCCGAGGACGGCGAGGCCGGCCGCGTCCCCGAGGGTGTCGTAGGTGCGTAGTTCGCCGGCGAGGTACTCCTCGACCACGAGCGCGACGTCGGGCCGTCGTCGGCGGATCTCGGTGATCCGGGCGGCCAGGTCACCTGGGTCGGTCACCAGGTAGGCATCCTCGCTGGCGACGCCGTCGCGGGGCTTGACCACGGCGGGAAACATCCCGTCCGGCACCGCGGGCGCCGTACCCGGGTCGACGGTGACGGTGCGAACCAGATCGAGCCCGGCGGCGGCGACGGCCCGGCGGGCCGCGGCCTTGTCCTTGCAGAGCCGGGCGGCGTCGGGGTCCTTGCCTGGCAGGCCAAGCCGGCGGGCGGCGATCGCGGTCGCCTCCTGGAGGTGGTCGCTGTTGGACAACAACGCCGCCGGCCGGGCCGCCGCCGTGACGACGGCCGAGGCGTCGCGGACGGCGCACCCGGCGACGGGCGACCCGGCGGGCCACTGCTCCGGCCGGTCGGTCAGCACCGTGACCGGCAGGCCGAGCGAGGCCGCCGCCGGTAGGAATCCTTCCAGGACGGCGTCGGTGGGGTTGAGCGCGGTGAGGTACAGCCGCATCCCGCCTCCGTCGACTGGTTGATCATTCTGGTTGCCCACCCTAGTCGGGCATGCCGGCGCGTCTCGACGGCGCGGTTGCTGCCGGGTGTGCGTCGACTGTAGGGCGTGGTGGCCCACCTGTCGCTACCAAAGACTATAAGGGTAGCCTCACCTAAGAAGTGCCGTTTGATGTGCGCACGAGTCGCGGTGCCCGGCGTCGGCAGGGGGCCGCCTGTCGGAGGAGGCCACCCGGGTGGAACGTCGTGGATTGTTGGAAGACGACCGGAAGCTCGTCAGTCGTTACTACTCCGGTCGGTTGACCGGCGTCGCCGATCCGCTCCGGCTGGCCACCGAGCTGGCCAGGACGATGCCGGGCCCGTATGTCCTCTACGAGAACAGCGGCACGTGGTCGGTGGCGTCAGGATCGGCGTACGAGCTGGTGCTGTACGCCGACGAGCTGCACGTCCGGGACGCCGACGGCTGGTCGACCAGCCCGTCCGGCGCAGAACCGCTGCAGGCCGTGGCGGACGCGCTCGCCCGCTGCCCGGTCGAGGGCGCGCGGGCGTACGGCTGGGCCGGATTCGCCCTCAGTCACCTGCTGCACGGCGATCCCGCGGCGGCCCGTGGACCGTTGCTGCGTCTGGTGGTCCCGACCCGTGAGGTGCGGATCTCCGCCGACACCGTCGACGTCCGGGCGGTCGACACCGCGGACCTGCTGCCGCTCACGTCCCAGGTGGCCGCCGCGGCGACGGCCGCCACCGTCGCCGGCACACCGCTGCCGCCACCGGACCCCGACCACGGCGCCGAGTTCTACCGCTCCGCGGTGTCCCGTGCCGTCGCGGAGATTCGGGCCCGGCGGTACCAGAAGGTGATCCTGTCCCGTCTCGTACCGGTCGACGGCGACGTCGACCTGTTCGCCACCTACGAGGCGGGACGCCGGGCCAACACCCCGGCCCGGTCGTACCTGCTGGACCTCGGCGGCGTGCGGTGCGCCGGGTTCAGCCCCGAGACGGTCGTCGAGGTGACGGCCACCGGCCGGGTGTCCACCCAGCCGTTGGCCGGCACCCGGGCCCGGCACGGCGACCCGATGCTCGACGGTGCGCTCCGCACCGACCTGCAGGCCGACGCGAAGGAGATCTTCGAGCACGCCATCAGCGTGAAACTCGCCTTCGACGAGCTGACCGCCCTCGCCGTGCCGGGCAGCGTACAGGTCGACGACTTCATGGACGTCAAGGAACGCGGCAGCGTGCAGCACCTCGCCTCGCGGGTCAGCGCCACCCTGAGCGGCGGACGCAACGCCTGGCACGCGCTCGCCGTCCTGTTCCCGGCGATCACCGCCTCCGGTGTGCCGAAGGCCGCCGCGTGCGAGGCCATCGACCGCATCGAGAACGCGCCGCGTGGCCTGTACAGCGGAGCCGTGCTCACCGTCGACGCGGACGGCTCGTTGGACGCGGCACTGGTGCTGCGGTCGATCTTCCAGCAGGAGGGCCGGACCTGGCTGCGCGCGGGCGCCGGCATCGTCGAACAGTCCACCCCGGAGCGTGAGCTGGAGGAGACCGCCGAGAAGCTGCGCAGCATCAGCCGCTACCTGCACCGCTGATCCGCACCGCGGGCCCGGTGACCCGCACGGTTACCGGGCCCGCCGCCTCAGCCCGGCGGGCGGGCGGTGAGCGGTTCCCGCACGGTTACCGGGCCCGCCGCCTCAGCCCGCCGCGCGAACGGTGAGCAGTTCCGCCAGGGCCGCCGCCGTCGGGCGGGCGAAGAAGTCGGCGATGCCCAGGTGGCTGCCCGTGGCGTCGCGTACCCGTTCGCGCAGCGGCACCAAGAGCAACGAGTGTCCGCCCAGATCGAAGAAGCTGTCGTCCGCACCGACCTCGGTTATGTCGAGCAGCTCGGCGAAGAGGTCGCAGAGCAGCGCCTCGGCGGCGGTCTCCGGGCGGCGGCCCGGCCGCCGGTCGTCGGCTGCCGGCGTCGGCAGCGCCCGCCGGTCCAGCTTGCCGTGCTCCGTCAGCGGCAGCTCGTCCAGCGCGACGAACGCCGCCGGGATCATGTAGTCGGGCAACATCCGGCCCAGGCGCGCGCGCAGCGCCGCCGGATCGAGCGCGGCGCCGTCGGCCAGGACGCAGTAGGCCACGATCCGCTTGCCGGCGGGCGGATCGTCCCGGACCACGACCGCCGCCCGGGCCACGGCCGGATCGGCGGACAGCGCCGCGGTGATCTCGCCCAGCTCGATGCGGAACCCGCGGATCTTGACCTGCTCGTCGGCGCGGCCCAGGAAGTCGATCGCGCCGTCCGGCATCCAGCGCACCAGATCGCCGGTGCGGTACATCCGGCTCCCGGGCGGTCCGTACGGGTCCGCGACGAACCGCTCGGCAGTGAGTCCCGGTTGGTTGAGGTAGCCGCGGGCCAGACCGGCACCGGCCAGGAACAGCTCGCCGACGACGCCGGTGGGCACCGGTCGCAGCGTCCGGTCCAGCACGTACGCCCGGGTGTTCGCGGTGGGCCGACCGACCAGGGGACGCTCGCTGTCGGCGACCCGGGCGGCGAGGGCGTCGACCGTGGCCTCCGTCGGGCCGTACAGGTTGTAGCCCGTGGTGCTCGGCAGGTCCCGTAGCTGCCGCCAGAGCGGCGTGGGGACCGCCTCGCCGCCCACGCCCCAGGCGAGCAGCGGCGACCGCCCGTCGCGGATCAGCCCGGCACCGGCCAGTTGCAGTGCGTGCGACGGTGTGACCTCGATGAAGTCGATGCGGTGCCGGTCGACGAAGTCGACGAGCAGCGCCGGGTCGCGCAGCGTGTCCTCGGTGACCAGGTGCAGTGCGTGGCCGTCGAGCAGCCACAGCTGGGGCTGCCAGGACGCGTCGAACGCGAACGACCAGCCGTGCGCGACCCGCAGCGCCCGGCCGCCGGCCGCGGCGACCGTGGGCCGGTACAGCAGTTCCCGGTGACTGTGGAACAGGTTGGCGATGCTGCGGTGTTCCACCACCACGCCCTTGGGCAGCCCGGTCGACCCGGACGTGTAGATGACGTACGCCGGATGTTCGGGCCGCGGCCGGGGCAGGTCACCGGCGCTGGGGTGGGCCAGCCTCCGCTGCACCTGCGGCGCGTCGAGCAGGAGGACCGGTGCGCCGGCCAGCGGGGCGAGCCGCTCGGTCGTGACGGTGAGCAGCGGACCCGCGTCGGTGAGGATGTGCGCGATGCGCCCCGGCGGGTACGCCGGATCGATCGGCAGGTACGCCGCCCCGGCCCGCAGCACGGCGAGCAGCGCCACGACCGTGTCGGCGGTGCGCGGCAGCAGCAGCGCGACCACCGTGTCCGGGCCGGCACCGTGGTCGGCGAGCAGGCGCGCCAGCTCGGCGCTGCGGGCGTCCAGCTGGGCGAACGTGTACGCGATCTCGCCGCACACCAGCGCAGGGGCGTCCGGTGTGCGGGCCACCTGGTCCTCGAACAGCTCGACGAGGGTACGCCGCGGCGTGTCGACCACCGGCCCCGCACCCTGGGCGAGCATGCGCTCGTACCCGTCGGCGCTGAGCAGTTCCAGGCTGCCGATGGGGCGCTCCGGGTCGCGGGTGACGGCGTCGAGCAGCCGGACGAGTCCGGTCGCCAGGCTGTGTGCCGTGGCGGCGTCGAACAGGTCGGTGCTGTACTCGACGCCCACCGTCATTCCGGCCCGGCCCGGCTCCTCCACGACCTCGAACGCCAGGTCGAACTTGGCGGTCGCGGTATCCACCTTTTCCTGCGTCACACGGCACCCGCCGAGCCGCAGTCGCAGGTCCGGCCGGACCTGGTGGCTCAGCATCACCTGGAACAGCGGGTGCCGCGCCATCGACCGGGCCGGGTTGAGCACCTCCACGAGGCGCTCGAAGGGCACGTCCTGGTGGGCGTACGCGGCCAGGTCGGTCTCCCGGACCCGCGCCACCAGGGCGCGGAACGTCGGGTCGCCGCTCGTGTCGGTCCGCAGCACCAGCGTGTTGGCGAAGAAGCCGACCACGTCGTCGACGGCGTCGTCGGTACGTCCCGCGATCGGCGTGCCGATCGGGATGTCGGTACCGGCCCCCAGCCGGGTCAGCAGGGCCCCGAGCGCCGCGTGCAGCACCATGAAGACGCTGGCGTCGCACCGCCGTGCGAGCGCCCGCAGCGCCTGGTGCACCCCGGCCGGGACGGTGACCTCCACCGAGGCACCGCGCAGGCTCGGCACCGCGCGGCGCGGGCGGTCGGTGGGCAGGGTCAGCTCCTCCGGCAGCCCGTCGAGCGCCTTGCGCCAGTACCCGAGCTGGCGGGCGGCCAGCGAGTCCGGATCGTCGTCGTCGCGAAGCAGCTCCCGCTGCCACACCGTGTGGTCGGCGTACTGTACCGGTAGGGGCGCCCAGCCGGGCTCCTCCCCGCCGGTGCGGGCGGCGTAGGCCGTGGCGAGGTCGCGCAGCAGTGGTAGGGCCGACCACCCGTCCGCCGCGACGTGGTGCACGGTCAGCAGCAGCACGTGTTCGTCCGGGCCCAGTTCGAACAGCTCCGCGGCGAACGGCGGCTCGGCGTCGATCCGGAAGGGCCGGCGGGCGGCCGCCGCCAGCAGGTCCGCCAGCTCGCCGTCGGCCGCGGCGGTCACCGGCAGCGCTGGCCGGGCCGCGGTGGCGGGCAGGATGACCTGACGGGGGGTGCCCGCCTCGTCCGCCAGCACCGTGCGCAGTGCCTCGTGTCGATCGGTCAGGTCACCGAGCGCCGCGCGAAGCGCCGTGACGTCAAGGTCGCCGGTGACGCGTGCGGCGAAGGCCATGGTGTACGCGGGGTTGGGGCCGTCGAGCCGGTACAGGAACCACATCCGGGCCTGGGCGTACGACAGCGGCAACGGGTCGGGTCGGACCCCGGCCCGCAGCACCGGCCGGGTGTCCCGGGCGTCGAGCCGGGTCGCCAGCGCGGCCACCGTGGGCTCGTCGAACACGGTACGCAGCGCCAGCTCCGCCCCGAACACCGTGCGGACGCGGCTGGCCAGGCGCGTGGCGAGCAGCGAGTGGCCACCCAGCGCGAAGAAGTCGTCGTCGATGCCGACCGTCTCCACCCCGAGCACCTCGGCGAACAACTCGCAGAGCAGTTCCTCGGCGGGAGTCCGCGGCCGGCGCGACGCGTCCGCCGGCCGCCGCGTCGGCGCGGGAAGCGCGGCCCGGTCCAGTTTGCCGCTCGGCGTCACGGGCAGGGCGTCGAGCACCACGACGGTGGCCGGTACGAGGTGTGCGGGCAGTGTCGTGGCCAGGTCCTGCCGTACGCCGGCCGGGTCGAGTGCCTCGCCGACGACGTAACCGACCAGCCCGAGCTCCGGTCGGGCGACCACTGCCGCGGCGCGGACGCCGGGCAGCCCCAGCAGGGCCGCCTCGACCTCGCCCGGCTCCACCCGGAACCCGCGGATCTTGACCTGGGTGTCGGCGCGGCCGAGATATTCGACGGCGCCGTCGGCGGTGCGCCGAACCAGGTCACCGGTGCGGTACATGCGCGTGCCGGGTGGGCCGAACGGGTCGGCGACGAAGCGTTCCGCGGTCAGCGCCGGGCGGCCGAGGTACCCGTCGGCGAGCTGCCGACCCGCCAGGTACAGCTCGCCGGGCGTCCCGACGGCGACGGGTCGCAGCGCCGCGTCGAGCACGTACAGGGCGGTGTTCCACACCGGCCGGCCGATCGGCACGGTGGCGGCACCGGGCGGGCACGGCCACGCGGTGACGTCCACGGCGGCCTCGGTGGGCCCGTACAGGTTGTGCAGCTCGACGGCGCCGCCGTAGCGGTCGTGGAAGGCCTCGGCGAGGTCGACGCTGAGGGCCTCACCGCTGCACAGCACCCGGGTCAGGCCGGTACAGGCTGCCGCCTGCGGCTCCGCCAGGAAGGCCCGCAGCATCGACGGCACGAAATGCACGGTGGTGACCCGTTCCCGCTGAACGAGGCGGGCCAGGTAGCGCGGGTCGCGGTGACCCCCGGGCCGGGCCACGACCAGCGTGGCGCCGACGATCAGCGGCCAGAAGAACTCCCACACCGAGACGTCGAAGCTCGACGGCGTCTTCTGCAGCACCCGGTCGTCCGGGGTGAGTCCGTACTCGTCCTGGGTCCACAGCAGCCGGTTGACGATCGCCCGGTGTGACACGACCACGCCCTTCGGGCGGCCGGTGGAGCCGGAGGTGTAGATGACGTACGCCGGGTCCGCCGGCCGCACCGCCGGGGCGCCGGGCGCGGCGTCCGGCAGGACGGCGCTGTCGAGCGCCAGCACCGCGGTCGCGTCGACCGGCAGGACCGCGCGGGTCGTGGTGTCGGTGAGCAGCGCGGCGGGTCCGGCGTCGGCGACCATGAGGGCGAGCCGGTCGGCGGGGTAGTCGGGATCGAGCGGCAGGTACGCGGCGCCGGCGCGCAGCACCGCGACCAGCGCCACGACCAGGTCGGCCGAGCGGGGCAGGGCCACCCCGACCACACCGCCGGGCCCGACGCCGTGCGCGGCCAGCAGGGCGGCCACCCGCCCGGCGCGGTCGTGCAACTGGGCGTAGGTGAGCCGGACGCCGTCGGCGACCACCGCGGTGGCGTCCGGCGTGCGGGCGGCCTGTTCGGCGAGCAGCGTGGTCAACGTCGTGTCCGGTACGGCGGCGACGGTGCCGACCAGCGGCTCCACCTCCGCGGCGTCGAGCACCTCGACGCGGCCCAACGGCACGGCGGGCGCGGTCGCGAACGCGGTCAGTGCCCGGATGAGGCGCTCGGCCACCCGTCGCGCCTGCGGCTCGGTGACGGCGTCCGGGCGGTGTCCCACCTCCAGCTGGAGCCGTTCGCCGGGCAGGACCGTGACGGCGAGCGGGTAGTGCACGCCCTCCTCGCCGGAGAACCCGGCCAGCCGCAGGCCGGGGGCGAGGTCGGCGAGACGGTCCGGGTCGAAGGGGTAGTTCTCCACCGTGACCAGGGTGTCGAACAGCTCGCGCCCGCCGGCGACCCGCTGGATGTCGGCCAGCCCCAGGTGCTCGTGCGCCACCAGCTCCGACTGCTGGTCCTGCAGGCGGCGCAGGGCGGTGGCGTACGGCTCGGCCGGCGGCAGGCCGACCCGCACCGGGACGGTGTTGACGAACGCGCCGATCATCGACTCGGCGCCCGGCAGGTCGGCCGGCCGGCCGGACACCACGGTGCCGAACACCACGTCGTCGCGGCCGAGGGTCCGGCCGAGGGTGAGGGCCCACGCCCCCTGGACGACCGTGCCGAGGGTCAGGCCGTGCGCCCTCGCGGTCGCGGTCAGTTGGGTCGTGGTGGCGGCGTCGAGGTGCACGACGACACGCTGCGGGTGCTCCCGCACGCCGCTGTCGGCGCCCGGCGACACGAGCGTCGGGGCGTCGAGTCCGGACAGTGCTTCCCGCCACGCCGTCTCGGCGGCGGCGCGGTCCTGCGCGGCGAGCCACTCGAGGTAGCGTCGCGGCGCCGCTGCCGCCGGCGGCGGGTCGCCGGCGTACCGGGCGAACAGCTCCCGTACCAGCAGGGGCTGTGACCATCCGTCGAGGACGATGTGGTGGGCGGCGAGGACGAACCGGTGCAGGTCGTCGGCGAGCCGGATCAGCGTGAACCGCACCAGCGGCGGGCGAGCCAGGTCGAAGCGCCGCCGGCGGTCCCGCTCGGCGAGCCGTCGCTCGGCGGTGTTTCGTTCACCGCTGGGCAGCGCGCCGAGGTCGGCGTACTCCCACGGCACCGGGACGTGCCGGGCCACCAGCGCGGCGGCCCGTCCCTGCCGGTTACGGCGGAACGCGCTGCGCAGCGCGGGGTGGGCGTCGAGCAACCCCTGCGCGGCGGCGCGCAGCCGGTCGGCGTCCACCGGGCCGCGCAGGGTGAGCACGAGCCGTCCCGCGTACACGTCCGGGCCTTCGGCGTCCAGCTCGGCGCGGAAGAGCAGGCCCTCCTGCAGCGGGGTCGGCGGGAGAATGTCGTCGAGCGCGGGACGGCCGGTCACGAGAGGCTCCAATCGGTGACGAAGTCGTCGATCTCGTCCTGGCTGATCGCCATCAGGGAGACATCGGAGGGGGTGAGACCACCGGCGGCCGGGTCTGCGGCGTGTGTGGCGAGAGCGGTCAGGTAGGCGGCCCAGCGGTCGGCGAGGGTGCGCACCTCGGCCGCGTCGAGGGCGGCGCCGGCCCAGGACCAGGTGGCGTGCAGTACCGCGCCACCGGGGCCCGGCCGGATCCAGGCGTCGATCTCCAACTGGTGGGCGAGCGGCAGCGCCGGGTCGACGTGGTGGAACAGCCCGTCGTCCGTCGGCTCCCAGAAAGCGTCGCCACCGCCGGCGAGGCGACCCAGATAGTTGACGCAGACAGCCGGTACGGGCAGCCGCGCCAACTGCGGGGCCGCCTGCGGGTTCAGGTGCCGCAGGGCGCCGTACCCGAGGCCACCGTCGGGTACGGCGCGTACCTGTTCCTTGACGGCCTTGAGGGCACGACCGATCTCCACGCCGCCGGCCCGGGCCGCGGCGAGGTCGACCGGCCCCGGGTCGAGGCGGACGGGGTACACGGCGGTGAACCAGCCGACGGTGCCGGCCAGGTCGGTGCCCGGGGCGATCGCTGCCTCCCGGCCGTGGCCTTCCACCGCGACGGCGAGGGCCGTGTCGGATCCGCTGCCGTGGCGGGACTCGGCGACGGCGAGCGCCAGGGCGGTCAGCAGGGCGTCGGCCGGGTCGACCCGGAACGCGGTGGGTAGCCGCGTCAGTAGCGCTTCCGTGACGTCCGCGGTAAGGGTGACGACCCGGCGCTGCTGAGTGCCGGTGACGTCCCGGGCCGGGTCGAGCCGGCGTTCACCGAATGGTCCCGGCGCGGCCAGGGCGCTCGTCCACTGTGCCGCCTGTTCGCGGGTGGCCGGCCGGTCGGCGTACTCGCGCAGCCGCTCGGACCAGGCCCGCAGCGAGGTGCCCGCCGGCGACAGCGCGGTACCGCGCCATGCGCCGGCCAGATCGGCGCAGAGGATCCGCCACGACACCCCGTCCACCACGAGGTGGTGCGCGACCAACACCAGCTGCTCGCGCGCGGGCAGCCAGACCGCCTGCAGCAGCACGCCGTCGGCCGGTCGCAGCCGCTGCGCGGCGGCCCGTGCCTCGTCGGCCGGAGTGCCGTCGCCGACGCGCAGCAGGTCGCCGGCGCGCACCGCGCCGCGAGGCGCGGTCACCAGATCCCAGCGTCCCCCCGCCGTGGTCACGAGCCTGGCGCGCAGTGCCGGATGCCGGTCGAGGACCTGCTGGAGCAGACCGGTCAGCTGGTCGACGGTCAGCCCGGCCGGGGCGCGTAGCGCCATGCCCTGGCTGTAGCTGTCGGCCGCCCCCGGCCGGCCGGCGGCGGCCAGTTCGCGTAGCCACCCGACGATGGGCGTCTCGGCGATGCCGCCGACGCCGTCGTCCGCCGCTCGGATGGTCGCGCCGGGGACCGCCCGCGCGACGGTGGCGAGGGCGGCCGGTGTCTGGTGGCGGAAGACGTCGCGCGGCTCGATCGTCCACCCGGCTGCCCGGGCCCGGCTGACCAGTCGCAGGGCGACGATGCTGTCCCCGCCCAGCTCGAAGAAGTTCGCGTCGGCGGCGACCCGGTCGTGGTCGAGCAGCGCCGCGAACAGGTCGCAGAACAGGGTCTCGCCGGCGTCGGCGGGAGGCCGCCCGCCGTCCGCGGCGGGCACCTGCGGCACCGGGAGGGCCGCCCGGTCGAGCTTGCGGTTCGTGGTCTGCGGCAGCCGGTCGAGGGCCATCCACAGCGACGGCACCATGTAGTCGGGCAACGCCGCGGCGGCGTGCGCCCGCCAGCCGTCCGGGTCGGCCGGGTTGCCGGGTGCGGGCACCACGTAGGCGACGAGCCGGCGGGAGCCCGGCAGGTCGTCGCGGGCGATGACGGCGACGTCGGCGACGCCCGGGTGTCGGCTGAGGACGGCCTCGATCTCCCGGGGTTCGATCCGGAACCCGCGGATCTTCACCTGGTCGTCGGCGCGGCCGAGGCACTCCAGGTCGCCGTCGACCCAGCGGGCCAGGTCGCCGGTGCGGTACATGCGGGTGCCGGGTGGCCCGAACGGGTCGGCGACGAACCGCTCGGCGGTGAGCGCCGGGCGCCGCAGGTAGCCGCGCGCCAGGCCGGTGCCGGCCAGGTACAGCTCGCCGGTGACACCGGGCGGTACCGGTCGTAGCCGGGCGTCGAGCACGTACGCGGTCATGCCGGCGATGGGCCGGCCGATACGCGGGGCACCCTCGCCGGTGACCGGGGCGACGACGGCGTCGACGGTGCACTCGGTCGGCCCGTAGAAGTTCCAGGCGTGCAGGCCGGGCCGCGCCCCGAGGTCCCGCCACAGCGCGTCGGGCATGGCGTCGGCGCCCGGTCCGAGCAGCGCCGGCCGGTGGCGGCCCGGGGCGAACAGGCCGTGCTGGATGAGCTGCTGCAGGTGGGCCGGGGTCAGGTCGAGGTAGTCGATGCGCTCGTCGGCCACGTACGCGGTGACGGCTGCCGGGTCGGGGTAGCTCGCCTCGTCGAGGACGTGCAGTTCGTGGCCGCCCACCATGAGGACCACCGGGTCGAGGGCGGCGTCGAACGCGAACGACGCCACGTGGCCGACCCGGATCCGTCGCCCGCCGACCGCGGTTACCTCGGGCGGAAAGAGTGCCGAGGTGTGGGCGGCGAACAGGTTCGCCAGGCTGGCGTGGCTGACCACCACACCCTTCGGGATGCCGGTGGAGCCGGAGGTGTAGATGACGTACGCCGCGCTGTCCGGGGCCGGCGGGCGGGGATCCCACACCGTCGCGGGCGGCGGGTCGTCGTCGAGGTACACCATCGGCAGGCCCGGCGGGTGAGGCAGGGTCGCCGCGAGGGTCCGGGTGGTGAGCAGGCAGACCGGCTGGGAGTCGGTGAGCGTCGCCGCCAGACGGTCCTGCGGGTACGCGGGGTCCAGCGGCAGGAAGGCGGCACCGGCGCGCAGCGTGCCCAGCATCGCGGGCACCACGTCGCGGCGCGCCAGCGCCAGTGCCACCACTCGATCGGGTCCGGCGCCGTGTGCCGTGACCAACCGCCCGATCCGCTCCACCTCCGTGGCCAGGTCGGCGTAGGTCAGTCGCGACAGCTCGCCGGAGGCGGCGCGTACGACCAGGGCGACGGCGTCCGGGGTGCGGGTGACCTGCCGGGCGAACGCGTCCGGCAGCGGCGGCGCGGCGGGGGCCGGCACGGGCGGCGCCACCAGCGCCGAGCGCTCGTCGGCGAAGAGCAGTTCGTGGTCGTCGATCGGCCGGTCCGGTGCGGCGACGGCGGCGGTGAGCAGCTGCACCAGCCGCGCCGTCAGGGCCTTCACGGTGCCGGGGTCGAACAGGTCGGCGCTGTACTCGGCGAACCCGCCGACCGTTCCCGGCGCCTCGGGGTCGAAGTCCTCGATGAAGGTGAGGCTCAGGTCGAAGGTGGCGGTCTGCGTGGCGACGACGTACGGGCGGCTGACCAGCCCCGCGACGGGCAGCCGCGACGCGGTGCCGCTCTGGTGCACCACCATCACCTGGAACAGCGGGTGCCGGGCGGTGGACCGCGGCGGGTTGAGAATCTCGACGAGCCGCTCGAAGGGCAGGTCCTGGTGGTCGTAGGCGTCCAGGTTGGTCCGCCGGATGCGGTGCAGCAGCTGGGTGAGGGTCGGTGAGCCGGACGTGTCGGTGCGCAGCACCAGTGTGTTGACGAAGAAGCCGACCAGGTCGTCGAGGGGTTCGACGCCGCGACCGGCGACGGGTGTGCCGAGCGGGATGTCGTCGCCGGCGCCGAGCCGGGTGAGAAGCGCCGCCACGGCGGCCTGGTACACCATGAACGGGGTGACCCCGAGCCGGGCGGCCAGCTCCCGGACGGCCTGCGCCTGCCCGGCGTCGATGGTGAACCGGGTGAGCCCGCCGGCGTACGACGACTCGGCCGGCCGGGGCCGGTCGGTGGGCAGGCGCAGTTCGGCCGGCGCGCCGGCCAGGGTCTGCCGCCAGTAGGCCGCCTGCCGGGCGGCGCGGCTGCCGGGGTCGTCGGCGTGCCCGAGGGCCTTGCGCTGCCAGACGGCGTAGTCGGCGTACTGCACGGGTAGCGGGGTCCACGCGGGCGCCGCGTCGGCGCGCCGGGCCGCGTAGGCCGAGGCGAGGTCACGGGTCAGCACGGGCAGCGACCGCCCGTCGCCGGCGATGTGGTGCAGCAGTAGCAGCAGGACGTGCCGGTCGGGGGCGAGCCGGAACAGCGTGACGCGCAGCGGCGTTTCCCGGCGGAGGTCGAACACCTGCGCGGCGGCTGCCGACACCTCGGCGTCGAGCGTCGCCGGGGTGACGTCTCGGACGGCCAGGCGCCCTCCGGCCGGCAGGACGACCTGGTGGGGTGTCCCGTCGCGCTCGGGGAAGACGGTGCGCAGGATCTCGTGCCGCGCGACGACGTCCCGCAGTGCGGCGTCGAGCAGGCCGGCGTCCAACGCTCCGTCCAGGGCCAGCCCGAGCGGGATGTGGTACGCCGCGCCGGCGTCCTCAAGGCGGTGCAGGACCCACAGCCGAAGCTGCGCGAACGACAGCGGGGCCGGGCCGTCGTCGCCGCGCGGCGCCAGCGGCGGCAGGTCGTCGGCGGGTGTGGCAGCCGGGGCCAGCGTGCGGGCCAGCGCGGCGGGCGAGGGCCCGTCGAACAGCGACCGCAGGAGGGGGCGCACGCCCAGCTCGGCCTGTACCCGGGTGATCAGCCGGGCGGCCAGCATCGAGTGGCCGCCCAGCGCGAAGAAGTCGTCGTCGGGCCCCACGGCGGGCACGTCGAGAACGTCCGCGTACAGCGCGCACAGCCGCGCCTCCAGCGCCGAGGCGGGCGCCCGTCCGGTCCCGGCGGAGTAGACCGGCGCGGGCAGGGCCCGGCGGTCGAGCTTTCCGTTGCTGGTCAGCGGCAGCCGGTCCAGCACGACGATCGCGGCCGGAACGAGATGCGCGGGCAGGGCGCGGGCCAGGTCGTCGCGCAGCCGCCGGGGCGACGGGTCCGTCCCGGTGACGTAGGCGACCAGCCGCACGTCGCCGGGTGTGTCCTCGCGGGGCACGACGGCGGCCTGCGCGACGGTGGGATGGGCGCGCAGCAGCTGCTCCACCTCGCCCGGTTCCACCCGGAAGCCGCGGATCTTGACCTGGTGGTCGACCCTGCCGAGGTACTCCAGTACGCCGTGCGCTGTCCAACGGGCCAGGTCGCCGGTGCGGTACATCCGGCTGCCCGGCGGGCCGTACGGGTCGGCGACGAAGCGGGTGGCGGTGAGAGCCGGCCGGTCGTGGTATCCGCGGGCGAGGCCGTCGCCGGCCACGTACAGTTCACCGGCGGCGCCGGGCGGGACCGGGTGCAGCCGTTCGTCGAGCAGCCGGACGGCGGTGTTGTGCACCGGCCCCCCGATCGGCACCACCGGCCCGGAGTGCTCCGGCGTACACGCCCACAGGGTGGCGTCCACCGTGGTCTCCGTGGGCCCGTACGAGTTGAACATGCGGCAGGTCGCCGCCCAGCGCCGCATCAGTTCGGGCGGGCACGCCTCGCCGGCCACGATCAGGGTGACGTCGGCCGGGAGCGCGTGCTCGTCCGGCAGGGAGGCGAGCACCCCCGGTGGCAGCGTCAGGTGGGTGATGCCGTGGCGGGCGCAGAAGTCCGCCAGCGGGGGGCCGAGGCGCTGCTCCGCCGGCACGATCACCAGCGTGGCGCCGGTGAGGAGCCCCATCGTCCATTCCCACACCGACGTGTCGAAGCTCATCGACGCGAACTGCAGCACCCGGTGCCCGGGTCCGACGCCGAGCTCGTCGACCATCGTCGAGACGAGGCTGGGGATGCCCTCGTGGGTGACCACGACGCCCTTGGGGCGGCCGGTCGATCCGGAGGTGTAGATGACATAGGCGGCCTGCTCCGGCCCGGCCGGGCACGGCTTCGGGACGCACCCGGCGGCGGTGTCCTGGTCGATGAGGAACGCCGGCGGCGCGGCGGGCGGCAGCGCCGGCACGGTGGCGGTGTCACTCACCAGCAGGGTGGGCCGGGCGTCGTCCAGCATCAGCGCGATCCGCTCCGGCGGGTACTCCGGGTCGATCGGCAGGTACGCCGCGCCGGCCTTGAGCACGGCCAGCGCGCAGACGAGGAACTCGCCGCGGCGGGGAAGCGCGACGGCGACCACGGTCTCGGGTCCGGCGCCGCGCGCGGCGAGTGCGCCGGCGAGGACGTCCGAACGCTCGTCCAACTCGGCGTAGCTCAGGGTCCGCGTTCCACCGTCCTCCCAGCGCAGGGCCTCCGCGTCGGGTGTGTGTCGGGCCCGCGCGCGGAACAGCTCGGCGATCGTGGCCCGGTCCACCGGCCGGGAGTCGCTGCCCCAGCCGGCGAGCACGAGTTCCCGCTCGCCGGGGGCGAGCAGGTCCAGGTCGCCGAGCGGGGCGTCGACGTCGGCCAGGGCGGCGTCGAGCATCCGCGCGTAGCGGCCGACGAGGCCGTCGACGGTGTCGGCGTCGTACCGGTCGGCGCGGTAGGTGACGTCCAGACCCAGCGTGCCGTCGGGTTCCAGCACCGCGGCGACGGCCAGGTCGAACGCCGCGGCCCCGTTGTCGACGCGCCGTTCGGTCACGGTGACGCCCGGCAGGTCGAGGGCCGCCCAGACGTCGCTGCGTACCGAGAACAGGATGTCGAACCAGACGTGGTGCCCGGCGCTGCGATCCGGGCGCAGCTCCCGCACCATGGTGTCGAACGGCACCCGCTGGTGGGCGTACGCGGCGAGGCACTGCTCACGGACGTGCTGCAGGAAGGCGCGGAACGTCGTCGCCGGGGTCGCCCGCGTACGCAGGGCGAGTGTGTTGCCGAAGTTGCCGATCAGGCGGTCGGCGCCCGGGTCGGTGCGGGTCACGACGGGGGACCCGACGATGAGGTCCGGCACGCCACCGACGCGGTGCAGCAGACCGGTGAACCCGGCGAGCAGTGCCATGAACGGGGTGACGCCCTCGGCGCGGCAGACGGCGTGCAGTCGTTCGCGCAGCGCCGCCGGCAGCCGCCGGGTGAGCCGGCCGCCCGTCGCGGACCCGTCGGTGGTGCGCAGCCGGTCGGTGGGCAGTGGTACCGGGGCCGGTGGGTCGGCCAGTCGGGCGCGCCAGTGGTCCAGGTCCGTGGCGGTCCACGGTGGCGTGCGGTGTTCCGCGGCGGCCAGGTCGGCGTACTGCGCCGGCAGGTGGGGCAGGTCCCGCCCGGCGTACCCGGCACCGAGGTCGTGCAGGAGCACCTGCCAGCTCGCGTCGTCCCAGGCGATGTGGTGCGCGACCAGCAGCAGGACGTGCTCGTCCGCGGCGAGCCGGAGGATCTCCAGCCGGATCGGCAGCTCGGTCGTCAGGTCGAACGGGCGTTCGGCGAGCCGCGCGGCGGCCCGGTCGACGGCGGGTTCGCGCTTCTCGGGCGCCAGGGCGGTCAGGTCGGTGGTGGTCAGCTCCAGCCCGTCGACCGGTACGACGACCTGGTGCGGTTCGCCGTCCTCGCCGACCCGGTAGACCGAGTGCAGCACGTCGTGGCGCTGCACGACGTCGCGCAGCGCCCGGGCGAGGTCCGGCGCCGACAGCGCACCGGACAGTCGCGCGCCGACGCAGACGTGGTACGCGGTGTCCTCCGGCCGGAGCTGGTGCAGCAGCCACATCCGGCGTTGCGCCGCGGACAGGGGAGCCGGTCCGGTGACGTGGGGGACGGTCGACGGTGCCTCCGACCGACGGGCGATGCCCCGCTCCGCGAGTCTGCGGCGGACGAGTTCCCTCCGCCGGGCCGTCAGGTCGGCGTTGCCGTCGCCGTCCATGTTGGGCACGTTCCTGTCACCTCCGATTGCGCCGGGTCAACCGGAGGGACCCTAACTTAGGTTAGCCTAATCTTGCTATAGCGACGGGTGGAGGTGGCGCGTGCGCGTCCGTGAGTTCGGCTTGGATCTGCGTCCGCTGCGGGGCGGTTCGCGGCTGGCCTGGGTGCTCGCCGCCCGGCTGCTGGGACTGCTCAGCATCGGACTCACGTCCGTCGCCGTCGTCGTGCAGGTGTACGCGCTGACCGGTTCGTCGTTCCAGGTGGCGACGGTCAGTCTGGTGCTCGGCGCGGGCCTGCTGGTCGGTCTGCTCGCCGGCGGGGTGCTCGCCGACGGCCGGGAACGCCGGTCCCTGATCCTGCTCGGCAGTGGCTGGGCGGTCGTGACGTTCGGCGCGCTGGCGCTCAACGCGGCAGCCGACAACCCGCGGTTGTGGGTCATCTACCTGCTCGGCGCTCTCTTCGGCCTCACCGAGGGCTGTGCCGAGAGTGCGTTGACCGCCGTCGTGCCGAGTCTCGTGCCGGCCGATCAGCTACCGGCGACGGGCGCGCTGGTGACCGTCACGACCACCGTCGGCGCCATCGCCGGTCCGGTGGTGGGCGGAGCGCTCGTCGCCGGTCCGGGACTGGCCACCACGTACGCGCTGGCGGCGCTCGGCGCGGCGGGCGCCCTTCCGCTGCTGGCCCGGCTGGGCGCGCTACCGCCGGGGGCGCCCGGCGACGCGGAGTCCGTGGCGCCGGCAGGCCGTGCCGCCTGGTGGCCCGCGCTGCGGGAGGGTCTGGCGTTCATCCGTCGCAGCCGGATCGTCGCCGCTGTGCTCGTGGTGGACCTCGGTGGTGCGCTGTTCGCGACCCCGGCGGCACTGTTTCCGCAGTTCGCGGAGCGCGTCTTCGCCGTCGGCCCGAGCGCGGTGGGCCTGCTCACCGCCGCTCCTGCCGCCGGCGCCGCCGTCGCTTCCCTGCTGTCGGGCTGGACGGGACGGCTGCGCCGGCCCGGACGGGCCCTGCTCGGCGTGGTCGGTGCCTACGGGCTGGTGACGATCGGCTTCGGTGCCAGCCCGGTGCTCGGCCTCGGCCTCGTCTTCCTGGCCCTGGCCGGCGCCGCGGACACCATCTCGGAGATCCTGCGTCGCACCCTTCTCATGCAACACACCACCGCGCACCTGCAGGGGCGGGTCGGCAGTCTCTGGCTCGCGCAGGCGATGACCGCACCCGCGCTCGGCGGCGTACTGCTCGGGCTGGCGGCAGGGCTGACCGGCCCGTCGGCGGCCGTCGCTGTCGGTGGGGCGCTCTGCGTCGGCGCCACCGTCCTGGTGGGATGGTGCTACCCGCAGCTGTGGCGGCACCGGGCGGTCGGCGCCGGGCCGGAGGCCGGTCGGGACGTCGCGGAACCGCCGTGCGACGACGTGAGGACCGCGACTGTCCAATCCTAGTTAGGTGAGGCTATCCTACCTCGGTGACAATCGAGGCGACGAGCGTCGTGCCCCGCCGTTCGGCGTCGCCTGCCGTCCGGTCGCACGCGTGGGCCACGCTGAGCTGCCTGGCCCTTCTGCTGCTGCTCTGTCTGGCGTCCGTGGCGCTCGGCACCCGATGGATCCCCCCCGATCAGGTCCTCGCCCTGCTCCTGCACCCGGACGGATCGGAAGTGGCCGGCATCGTCCACCAGATGCGGGTGCCGCGGACGCTGTTCGGGCTGCTGGCAGGGGCGGCACTGGCGATCGCCGGCGCACTGATGCAGGGGCTGACCCGCAACCCGCTCGCGGATCCGGGAATCCTCGGCGTCACCGCCGGTGCCTCCATCGGTATCGTCGTCACGACCACTGTGCTCGGCATCGCGTCGGTCTACAGCTACGTGTGGTTCGGCTTCGCCGGTGCCCTCGCCGCGACGGCTCTCGTGTACGGGCTCGGCTCGGCCGGCGGCGGCGGCGCCACGCCGGCCAAGCTGGCCCTCGCCGGCGCCGCCGTCTCCGCGTTGCTGCAGTCGCTGGTCAACGCAGCCCTGCTCGTCGATGCCGCGGCTCTCGGTGACTTCCGGTTCTGGGCGGTGGGAGCCCTTACCGGCCAGCCCGCCACGATGCTCGGGCCTGTCCTGCCCTTCTTCGCGGCCGGCGCCGTGCTCGCCGCCACCACCGCGCCCGCGCTCAACACCCTGGCGCTCGGCGAGGACGTCGCCCGCGGTCTCGGGCAGCGCGTGGGCCTCGCCCGGTTGCGCGGTGCCGCCGCGGTGACCCTCCTCGCCGGTGCCGCCGTGGCGGTGTGCGGACCCATCGCCTTCGTCGGCCTACTCGTACCCCATGTCGTGCGTGCCTTCACGGGCCCGGACCACCGATGGATCCTGTGGTACTCGGCGCTGCTCGGGCCGTGTCTGTTGCTTGCCGCCGACATCGCCGGCCGGCTGGTCGCCCGGCCCGACGAGCTACCCGTGGGGATCGTCGTGACGGCGCTGGGTGCGCCGTTCTTCGTCGCGCTGGTCCGCCGCCGCGGACTGCGGGAGTTGTGACCGTGTCTGCCGCAGAGAACGCCAGGCCCCTGGTCCCGGGGGTCGTGATCCGTCTGCCGGGCACCCGGGCATGCTGGCTGGTGCGTCCCCGCGCGATGGTGGTGAGCCTGCTGCTCGTGGCGGTGGTCGCCGCGGCTTTCCTGCTCGCCGTCGCCGTCGGCGAGCTGGACCTACCGCTGTCCGATGTGGCGGCGGCCCTGGTGACCGGCGGTGACGGCGTGACCGGCCTGGTGGTACACGACCTGCGTCTGCCTCGGGCACTGGTCGGCCTGCTCGTCGGCGCCGCGTTCGGCGTCTCCGGGGCGGTCTTCCAGTCGCTCACCCGCAACCCGCTCGCCAGTCCCGACGTGATCGGCGTGTCCGCCGGTGCCGGCACCGCCGCCACGGCGGGACTGCTCATCGGTGCCGGCGCCGGGCTCGGCCTGCAGACGGTGGCGTTGCTCGGCGGGCTGGGATCGGCCCTGCTGATCTACCTGCTGGCGTACCAGGGCGGCACCAGCGGCTTCCGGATCGTACTGGTCGGCATCGGCGTCGCCGCCCTGTGCGGCAGCGTCACCACCTACCTGTTGCTGAGGGCCGGGGTGTACCAGGCGCAGCAGGCCCTGATGTGGCTGACCGGCAGCCTCAACGCCCGTGGCTGGGAGCACGTCGGCCCGCTCGTGGTCGGCCTCGCCGTCCTCGCGCCCGCCGTCGCGGTGCTCGCACCGTGGCTGTCGGGCCTGCAGCTCGGCGACACCCCCGCCCGGGCCCTCGGTCTTCCCGTTCACCGGGCCCGGGTCGCCCTGCTCGCGGTGGCCGCCGCGCTCGCCTCGATCGGCACCGCCGCCGCCGGCCCGGTGGCCTTCGTCGCCCTGATCAGTCCGCAGATCGCCGTACGGCTCGTCGGGGCGCCCGGCCCCGCGCTGGTCTCGTCCGGCCTGGTCGGGTCCGCGGTGGTGCTTCTCGGTGACGTGCTCGCCCGGGAGGCGCTGCCCGGCGTCGAACTACCCGTCGGCGTGGTGACGGGCGCACTCGGCGCACCCGTCCTGCTGTGGCTGCTGACCCGTGCCAACCGTTCCGGTGTAGGAGGCTGACATGGATGTGCTGGCGCACGGGCTCACCGCTGATGGACTCACCCTCGGCTATCCCGGCCGACGAGTGGTGGACGGCCTGGACGTGACGATCCCGTCCGGCCGGGTGACCGCCATCGTCGGGGCCAACGCCTGCGGCAAGTCCACCCTGCTGCGGGGCCTGGCCAGGCTGCTGCGCCCGGCGGCCGGCACCGTGCAGCTCGACGGCCGGTCGATCGACACGCTGCGCGGTAGGGAGCTTGCCCGGCTGCTCGGTGTGTTGCCGCAGGACCCGGCCGCGCCGGACGGCATCACCGTACTGGACCTGGTCCGTCGCGGTCGCAGCCCGCACCAGTCGTGGTGGCGGCAGTGGTCCGCCGCCGACGAGCGCGCCGTACGGGACGCGCTGACCGCGACCGGTCTGCTCGCCGAGGCGCAGCGCAGCGTCGACGAACTGTCCGGGGGGCAGCGTCAGCGTGCCTGGATCGCCATGGCGCTGGCCCAGGACACCGGTGTGCTGCTGCTGGACGAACCCACCAACCACCTCGACCTCGCCCATCAGATCGAGATTCTCGACCTCATCGCCGACCTGAACCGGGCCCAGGGCCGCACCGTCGTGCTCGTCCTGCACGACCTGAACCATGCCGCGCGCTACGCCCACCACGTCATCGCCATGCTCGGCGGCCGGGTCGTGGCGGCCGGACCTCCGCGTGAGGTCATCACCCGACAGCTCGTCGAGGACGTCTTCGGTCTCGCGTGCGTCGTCGTCGACGACCCGGTCAGCGGTGGGCCGCATGTCGTCCCGTACGGCCGTCACCACAGCGTCCCCGCGGCCCACTGATCCTCGATGACCTACCGACGCCGCCGGGCGGAACGCCCCGCGGCGCCTGCTGAAAGGAAACACGCACCATGTCAATGATCGGTCATCCCGTCCGGGTCGGGCAGAAGCTGCTCGCCGTGGGTGCCGCTGTCGCCATGACGGTCCTGCTGGGTGCCTGCGCCACCGGCAACCCGGCCCCGTCCACGGCCGGCGCGGGGTCCGCGAGTTCCGACGGGCCGTGGAGCTTCACCGACGACCGGGGTACGAAGATCGACCTGCCGAAGCGTCCGACCCGGATCGTGGCGCAGTCCCACCCGGCGGCCGCCCTGTACGACTTCGGCATCAAGCCGGTCGGTGTGTTCGGCCCGCAGAAGACCTCCGACGGCAAGCCGAGCCCGCAGATCGGCAACCTCGACCTCACCGGCGTCGAGTCGGTCGGTACCGCGTTCGGCGAGTTCCAGTTGGAGAAGCTGATCGCCCTCAAGCCCGACCTGATCGTCACCGTGGCCTACGGTCCGATGCTCTGGTACATCCCCGACGAGGTGCGGGCGAAGGTGGAGAAGGTCGCCCCGATCGCGGTCATCCAGCTGATGGGCGTCGCGGTCCCGGACGCCGTCAAGCGTTTCGGTGAGCTGTCCGCGGCCCTGGGCGCGGATCCGAACAGTCCGGCCATCCAGCAGGCCAAGACCGGATTCGAGGCCGCGGCCAACGCCCTGAGGACCGCGGTGGCGGCGAAGCCGGGGCTGTCGGTGGAGGTTGTCTCGGGCACCAAGGAGAACTTCTTCGTCGCCGACCCCGAGTTCCACGGCGACGTGAAGTTCCTGCAGCAGCTCGGCGTGCGGTTCGTCAAGCCGGCGAAGCCCGAGGCCGGTTTCGAGTCGCTCAGCTGGGAGGAGGCCGGCCGCTACCAGGCCGACCTCGTCATGGAGGACGCCCGCCCCGAAGGCGGCCTGGACGCGACGCAGTTGGCCACGTACCCCGCCTGGCAGAACAGCCCCGCCGTCAAGGCCAACCAGGTCATCGACTGGCAGACCGAGACGCCGTTCACCTACCAGCGGTTCACGAAGGTCCTGACCGACACCACCGCCGCCATCGCGAAGGCCGACGCCACCGTCGTGCCGTGACGCCGGACCGCGCCCCGCCAGCCGTGGCGGCGGGGCGCGGAAACCCTGCGAGAGGAAGCGATCGATGCTGCTGACCAACGACTGGGCGCGCTGGTTCCGCCGGTACGTACCCAAGCCCGACGCGACGGGCCGGCTGGTCTGCTTCACTCCGGCCGGTAGCCTGCCGTCGTTCTACCTGGACTGGGCGCGGACCGCGCCTGCCGAGGTGGAGGTTCTCGCCGTCACGCTGCCCGGCCGTGAGCAGCGCGGCGCCGAGCCACCGGCGGCCGACCTGGAGTCCCTGGCCGATGCCGTCGCCCAGGCGCTGCGCCCGCTGGGGGACCGCCCGACCGCCCTGTTCGGGCACAGCATGGGCGCCGCCGTCGCCTACGAGGTCGGGCGGCGGGTCGAGGCGGCGGGTGGCTCGCTGGCGGGCCTGGTCGTGTCGGGCTGCGCCAGCCCCGCCCGGCTGCGGGAGCGACGGTCGTCCCTCACGGCGTACGACGACGACCGGCTCGCGGTGTACCTGCGTGACCTCGGCGGCACGCCGGCGCAGCTGTTCGACGACCCGGAGCTGCGCCAGCTGGTCGTCGACGCCTTCCGTGCCGACCTGGCCGTCCTCGAACCGTACCGGCCGGACGAGACGGGCAGCCGCCTGCGGACCGCGGTGCATGTTCTGCGGGGCGAGCAGGACCAGGCGACGCCGGGCCACGACGCCGCCCGCTGGGCCGAGGTGACCGAGCGGTTCGCCGGTGTCCGTTCCTTCCCGGGCGGCCATTTCTACCTGCTCGACCAGCGGTCCGCCGTACTGCACGCCGCCGTCGAGCCGCTGCGCGGCCGCGGTCTGCGGCCGATGTTCACGCACGCACACAGGAAGGGGTAGGACCGGCATGTCAGCACGGGACTCAGGCTCACCGGCGGAGCACGTCGACGACGTGGTGGGCGTGGGATTCGGCCCCGCGAACCTGGCGCTCGCCGTCGCCATCCACGAGCACAACGCGCGACGTCCGGACACCGACGCGGTACGTGCCGCGTTCGTCGAACAGCAGTCGCAGTTCGGCTGGCACCCCGGGATGCTCCTGGAAGGCGCGACGATGCAGGTGTCCTTCCTCAAGGACCTCGTGACCATGCGCGACCCCGGCAGCCCGTTCACGTTCCTGCGTTACCTGCACGAGCAGGGGCGACTGCCGGACTTCATCAACCAGAAGAGCTTCTTCCCGACCCGCATCGAGTTCCACGACTACCTACGCTGGTGCGCCGCCGCCGTGGACGACATGGTGGCCTACGGCGAGACAGCCGTCGCCATCCGCCCGGCGGCCACCGGCGTCGGGCCGGTCGACCACCTCGACGTGGTGGTGTCGCGCGCCGACGGCCGGCGGCGGGTGCTGCGGGCCCGCAACGTGGTGGTCAGCACCGGCCTGCGGCCCCGGATGCCCGCCGGCGTCACCGCGGGACCACGGGTGTGGCACAACCATGATCTGCTCTTCCGAACGCGTGAGCTCAGGGAGCGCCGGCACCGGCGGTTCATCGTCGTGGGAGCCGGGCAGTCCGCCGCCGAGACGGCCGAGTACCTGCACCGCACCTTCCCGGACGCGGAGGTGTGCGCGGTTTTCGCCCGGTACGGGTACAGCCCGGCCGACGACAGCCCGTTCGCGAACCGGATCTTCGATCCGGCCGCCGTGGACGACTTCTACACCGCGCCGGAGGACGTGAAGCAGACGCTGCTGAGCTACCACGCCAACACCAACTACTCCGTGGTGGACGGTGAGCTGATCGAGCAGCTCTACCGGATCGTGTACCAGGAGAAGGTGGCGGGCGTGCAGCGGCTGCGGATCCTGAACACCACCGCCCTGGAGTCCGTCGACGAGTCCGCCGACGGGGTGCGGTGCGTGCTCCGCTCGCTGACCACGGGGCAGCGGTACCCGCTCGACTCGGATGCCGTGGTGCTGGCCACCGGCTATGCCCCCGTGGACTGGCGGGAGCTGCTGGGGGCGCTCGCCGACGAGTGCATCACCGACGCGCTCGGGCGCCCGCGGATCGGTCGGGATCACCGGGTGCTGACCTCCGACTGGATCCGGGCCGGCCTCTACGTCCAGGGCGCCGGTACCGAGCACAGCCACGGCCTGACGGCATCCCTGCTGTCGACCCTCGCGGTCCGCTCCGGCGAGATCTGCGACTCGCTGGTGCGGCGCCGCGCGGCCACCGCCGGTCTGGCCACCGCCGTCCATCCCGGCTGATCCCCACCCGCCCTCACCGAAGGAGTACCGATGGCTGCCACGAACCCGTTCGAGGAAGACGACGCCCGCTACCTGGTGCTGGCCAACGCCGAGAACCAGCACTCGCTCTGGCCCGCCTTCGCCGCCGTGCCGGCGGGCTGGTCCGTCGTGCACGGCGAGGACTCCCGCCAGGGCTGCCTCGAGTACGTGCAGACGCACTGGACGGATCTGCGCCCGGCCAGCCTGGTCGCGCAGGGATGACCGACGCCCCGCCGTCGCGAGGCTCGCGACGGCGGGGCGGGCGGGGACGTCAGGAGGCGTGCGCTGGCGGCGTCACGGCGCGACGGCCGCCGCCAGCGCACGCTTGTCGATCTTGCCGATGGCGGTCAACGGCAGGTCGTCGACGACGGCCAGCAGGTCCGGCAGTTTGAACGCGGCCACGCCACGCTCCAGCAGGAACGCGCGCACGTCCGCCAGTTCCGGTGGGGTGGCTCCGGCGGGCGGCCGCAGCGCCACGCAGATCAGCTGCCCTTCGGCGCCGTCGGGCACGCCCACCGCGGCGCACCGGTCGATGAGCGGGTGGGCGTGCAGGTGGCTCTCGATCTCCTCACCCGAGACGCTCTCACCGTTGCGGTCGATGGTGTCCTTGACCCGGCCCTCGACCACGAGATGACCGGACGGCAGTGCCCGGACCAGGTCTCCGGTGGTGTAGTACCCGTCCGGCGTGAACGCCGTCGCGTTGACCTCGGGCGCCCGGTAGTACCCGCGCAGGGTGTACGGGCCACGTACCAGCAGCTCGCCCACCTCGCCCGAGGCGACGTCCGCCCCGTCGGCGTCGACGACGCGCAGCTCGTCGTCCGGGCACATCGGCCGGCCCTGGGTGCTCACCACGGTGTCCTCGTCGTCGTCGCCGCGGGTGTAGTTCAGCAGCCCTTCCGCCATCCCGAACACCTGCTGGACCCGGCAGCCGAGCGCGTCGGGAATGCGCCGCGCCAGCTCCGCGGACAGCTTCGACCCGCCGGCCTGAAGGATCTCCAACGTCGACAGGTCCGCCGGATCCCACGCCGCGGTCTCGATCCACAACGGGATCAGTGGTGGGACGAGGGCGGTGTGGGTGACGCCCTCGGCCTCGATGAGCGGGAACGCGTCGTCGGGCGCGGGGGAGGGGGAGAGCACCACCGTGCCTCCGACCGAGAACGTGCCCAGCATGCCGGGGCAGGCGAGCGGAAAGTTGTGGGCGATCGGCAGGCAGGCCAGGTAGACCGTGTCGCGGTCCAGCTCGCACACCTCGGCGCTGGCCCGGGCGTTGTAGCCGTAGTCGTTGTGGGTACGCGGAATCAACTTCGGCACACCCGTCGTCCCGCCGGAGACCAGCAGCAGGGCGATGTCGGCCGGGTCCGGTTCGGCGAACTCGCGCGGCGGGGCGTCGACCGACGCCAGCGCCGTGTACGGCCCGGGCTCACCGTCGACGAGCACGTGGCGCAGCTCCGGCGCGTGCGCGGTCACCTGACCGGCCAGCTGTCGGTAGTCGAACCCGGCGACCTCGTCGGCGATGACGTAGGCGACCGCACCGGAGAGTTTCGCGAGGTGGGAGATCTCCGTGAACCGGTGCGCGGGCAACGTCAGCACCGCGACGGCACCGATCCGCGCCAGGGCGAACAGCAGCGGCGGGAAGGATCCGGTGTTGGGTAGCTGGACGAGGACCCGGTCACCCGCGCGGATGCCGAGGTCGGCGAGGCCCGCGGCCATCCGGTCGGCCCGCTCGTCGAGCTGCCGGTACGTCAGCCGCTGCTCGCCGGCGACCAGGGCGAGCCGGCGGCCGTGCGCCGCGGTCCAGTCCCGCAGCAACCGGCCCAGGGTGCGCCCGTCCCAGTAGCCGCGTTCGACGTAGCGTTCGGACAGCTCCCGGGGCCACGGTGTCAGGCCGGAGGATAGAGGGGCGACCAGGTCGTCCGGTACGCGCATCGCTGCTTCTCCTTAACGGCACGGCAGGTGAGGGGTCCCGAGGAACATCCCCGGACAGTAGGTTAGGTTAACCTAACCATTGGCCGGTGGTGGCCGGCGGCGGAGCTTCCCGCACCATGACGGAGGGTTGGCGATGTCCACTGTGGATGACCTGCGGCGACTGGTGTTCGAGCTGCTCGGCGGGGACACCACCCCGGGCGACGACGACCACCTCATCGCGCTCGGTCTCGACTCGCTCAAGCTGATGCGCATCGCGGGCCTGCTCCGCCAGCGCGGCGTACGGGTGAGCTTCGCCGACCTCATCGCCACCCCCACCCTCGGCGCCTGGTCGGCGCTGCTCGCGACCGCCACGCCACCCGGCCGACCCACCACGACCGAACGTCCGGGTCCGGCCACCGTCACCGAGGGGGAACCGTTCCCCCTCGCGCCGATGCAGCACGCGTACTGGGTGGGGCGCGAGGCGACCCAGCAGCTCGGCGCGGTCGCGGCGCACCTCTACACCGAGTTCGACGGGCACGGCGTCGATCCGGCCCGGCTCGGTGTCGCCCTCGCCACGCTCGCCGGGCATCACCACATGCTGCGTGCCCGCATCCTCGACGACGGCCGGCAGGTCGTCGAGCCGTGGCGGCACGGCACCGAGTTGCCCGTCCTCGACCTGCGCGACGCCGCCCCGGACGAGGTCGCCGCGGTCACCGCCGCCCTGCGCGAGAGGATGTCCCACCAGCTCCTGCCGGTGGACCAGGGCCGGATGCTCGACGTACGGGTCACCCTGCTGCCCGAGGGCCGCACCCGGGTCCACGTCGACATCGACATGCTCGCCGCCGACGCGCGCAGCTACCGGATGCTCCTCGCCGACCTGGTGCGGCTCTACGAACACCCCGAGCGGCCGCTGCCGGCCCTCGACTACCAGTACGCGCAGTACCTCGCCGACCGGCGTGCCGAACCGCCGCGACCCGCGGACGTGCGGTGGTGGCAGGAGCGGCTCGCCGACCTGCCGGGCGCCCCCGAGTTGCCGGCGCGACCCGACAACCGCAGGACCGACCCGCACCGGGTCGTCCGGCTGCACCGGTGGCTCGACCCCAGGACCCGCGCGGGCCTGGTACGCCAGGCGCGCCGCCACGCCGTCACCCCCGCCGTGGCCGTCGCCACGGCCTTCGCCGAGGTGCTCGGGGCGTGGAGCGGCGTACCGCGCTTCCTGCTCAACGTCCCGATGTTCGACCGTCAGCCGATCCATCCCGACGTGGAGCGCCTCGTCGGCGACTTCACCAGCTCGGTGCTGCTGCCGGTGGACGTCTCCCAACCCGTCGAGTTCGCCGAGCGCGCCCAGGACGTGCAGCAGTCGATGCACGACGCTGTCGCGCACTCCTCCTACCCCGGCCTGGACGTGCTGCGCGACCTCTCCCGCGAGCACGGCACGCAGGTGCTCGCCCCCGTCGTCTTCACCAGCGCGCTCGACCTCGGCGAGTTGTTCGGCGCGGAGGTCGAAGGTGTCCTCGGCGAACCGGTCCACATCATCTCCCAGGGCCCGCAGGTCGTGCTCGACGCCCAGGTGACCGAGCTGCACGGTGGCCTGCTCGTCAACTGGGACGTCCGCGCCGACGCGCTGCCCGACGGCGTCGCGGACGCGATGTTCGCCGCGTTCGGTGACCTGCTCGGCCGCGTCGCGGACGGAACGGCCTGGGACGAGCCGGTGGGCGATCTGCGCCCGGCCGCGTGCCGATCGGTGCGCGAACAGGTCAACGCCACCGCCGGGCCGGTGCCGGAACACCCACTGCACCATGCCTTCTTCGCCCGCGCCGGCCGCGAGCCGGGACGGCCGGCGGTCGTCGGCGCAGCCGGCACCGTCCTCACGTACGGCCAGCTGGCCGACGCCGCCCTGCGCCTCGCCCGCACGCTGACCGACCGGGGCGTCCGGCCCGGTGACGCCGTGGCCGTCCGGCTGCCCAAGGGCCCGGAGCAGGTCGTCGCCGTGCTCGGCGTGCTGGCGGCCGGCGCCCACTACGTGCCGATCGGGGTGGAACAGCCGGCGGCACGGGTACACCGCATCCGCCAGCGGGCCGGCGTCACCGCCGTCGTCGCCGAGGCCCCCGCCGGCGACGACGAGATCGGGTACGCCTCGGCGGTCGCCGCCGATCACCCCGCTCCCGCCCCCGTCCTGGCCGATCCGACCGACGTGGCGTACGTGCTGTTCACCTCCGGTTCCACCGGTGAGCCGAAAGGCGTCGAGGTATCCCACCGGGCAGCCGCCAACACCGTCGACGACCTGGTGGAGCGGCTCGGACTGGGCGCCGACGACCGCACCCTCGCCCTGTCCGCGCTGGACTTCGACCTGTCGGTCTTCGACCTGTTCGCGCCGCTGTCCGTCGGTGGTGCCGTCGTCGTGGTGGACGAGGCGACCCGCCGCGACGCCACGGCCTGGGCCACTCTCGTCCGCGACCGCGCCGTGACGGTACTCAACTGTGTGCCGAGCCTGCTGGACATGTTGCTCACCGCGGGCCGCACCGAGCCGCTGGG
The DNA here is from genome assembly GCF_004348595.1 of Micromonospora sp. KC723. Classification (GTDB taxonomy): domain Bacteria; phylum Actinomycetota; class Actinomycetes; order Mycobacteriales; family Micromonosporaceae; genus Micromonospora. The sequence goes on along the minus strand of NZ_SMKD01000025.1, from coordinate 13,630 downwards.
CGGCAGCCTGCGGGCGGTGCTGCTCGGCGGCGACTGGGTGGGCACCGACCTGCCCCGGCGCCTGCACGCCCAGGTGCCCGGCTGCCGGTTCCTCGCCCTGGGCGGTACGACCGAGACGGCGATCCACTCCACGGTCCAGGAGGTCCACGGCGGCCTGGTGCCGGAAGGGTGGACGAGCGTGCCGTACGGCACCCCGCTGCGCAACGTCCAGTGCCGGGTGGTCGACCCGCAGCGCCGCGACTGCCCGGACTGGGTCCCCGGCGAGCTGTGGATCGGCGGTGCCGGTGTCGCCGACGGGTACCGCGCCGACGAGGACCGCACGGCCGACCGGTTCGTCACCGTCGGCGACGTGCGCTGGTACCGGACCGGCGACCGCGCCCGGTACTGGCCCGACGGCACGATCGAGTTCCTCGGCCGTGCCGACGACCAGGTGAAGATCCGCGGTTTCCGGATCGAGTTGGGCGAGGTCGAGGCAGCCCTCTCCGACCATCCCGGCGTCCGGCAGGCGGTCGCCCTCGTCCTGCGCGGTTTGGGCGCGCCGCGCCTGGCCGCCGTCGCGGTCGCTTCCGCCGTCAGCGCCGTGGACCTGGCCGCGCATGCCGCTCTCCGGCTGCCGCCGCACATGGTGCCCGACCCCCTGGTCGTCACGTCGGAGCTGCCGCTGACCCCGAACGGGAAGGTCGACCGCAAGGCGCTCACGGCCCTCGCCGAGGCGCGTCCGGTTGACGGGACCCGGGTACTCCCCGAGACACCCCTGCAGCAGCTCGTCGCCCACGTCTGGGCACAGGCCCTCCGGTCGGGCCCGGTCGGCCTGCACGACGACTACTTCCAGCTCGGCGGCGATTCCGTGCTCGCCACGGCCATCACGGCGCGGCTGCGCGCGGCCCTCGACACCGACGACGTGCGCGTGCACGACGTGCTCGGCTCGCTGACCGTCGCCCGACTCGCGGACGCACTGCTGCGCCGGGCTGCCGACCCGGCGGTCCTGACGGCCACCGCGGAGATCTACCTGGAGGTCGAGGCCCTCACCGAGGAACAGCTCACGGCCGAACTCGGGGACCGCAGCGGCGTACCGCACGGCTGACCGAGGCACCCGCCGATGTGGACAGCGGCACGCCGGGGCAGGTGCCCGGGACGGGACGGGCCGGAGCAGACCGACCCTGCATGATCCACTCCGCATGCGGCAGGTCGCGGTGTCTGGACCGCCCGACACCGCGACCTGCCGCAAACTGCGAACGCTGACTGAGGACGGCGTCCATGCGGGCCAGGTGGTGCAGGGACGCCGTCGACGGTGCTGACGGTCGACAGCCACCGCGGCTGTCGATGACCTGGCCACTGTTGCGGTTGCTGACCCCCCCTACGACGTCGACGCGGTGCCGCCGCCGAACTGCCACCAGTTGACGTTGAACAGGTTGCCGCTGCCGCCGGCGAAGCGCAGGTACAGGTCGCGCGTACCGGTGGCTCCGCTCACCCCGCAGGTGGTGGTGGTCCAGTTCTGCCAGCCGCCGGTGCCCCCGACGGTGCAGGTGCCGACGATCGGGCCGCTGGCGGTGTCCAGCCGTACCTCGATCCGGCCGCCGCTGGTGGCGGAGGCGACCCGCGCTGAGAAGGACCGGGCACCCGCGCCGAACGCGACGCCCTTGACCTTGATGTAGTCGCCGTTGGCGATCCAGCCGACGTTCATGCCGCCCTCGCTGGCCGGCTCCGTCTCGATTCCGGATCCCCAGGCGATCGTCTCGGCCTCCTGGCGCACGTACGGGTTGAGTGTGCCCACCTGGGGAGCGCCCGCGGTGGTCATGTTGATGGTGGGAAAGGTGCCGTTGGCGTTGTAGGTGAACCTCTCCACCGCGACGGAGCGGGTGTAGCCACCGCCGCCGGGCAACGCCCCGTTGTGGTAGAAGAAGTACGAGGCGCCGTTGAAGTCGATGATGCCGGCGTGGTTGGTGAAACTGCTGCCCTGCCGAGGCATGATCGTTCCCCGGTACGTCCACGGCCCGGTCGGGCCGGGCGCGGTCGAGTACCCGATGAACTCGGAGCAGCACTCCGCCGCGAACACGTTGTAGTAGAGCCCGTTGCGCTTGAAGACCCACGGCCCTTCCTCGTAGAGGGTCGGGCGGCTGGGGTTGCCGGTGCGGGTGCCGAATCCGGCGGTGGTGAGCGGTATCCGGGTCGGGCCGCCGGAGTACGAGATCATGTCGGGGTTCAGCCGCACGTACCACAGGTTCGGGTTGCCCCAGTAGAGGTATGCCTGTCCGTCGTCGTCGATGAAGGCGTGCGGATCGATCTCACCGTTACCGACCAGTGGCCGCCCGAGCGCGTCCCGGAACGGGCCGGTCGGGCTGTCCGCGACACCGACCCCGATGACCATCTGTTTGTTCGACCGCTGGCGTACCGGCACGTACCAGTAGAACTTCCCGTTGCGGGGGACGACATGACCGGCCCAGGCGTCGGCGTCCGCCCAGGCGAAGGTCGCGAGGCTCATGGGCACACCGTGATCGGTCCAGTTGACCATGTCGGCGGAGGAGAAGACCCGCCACTCACGCATGGTGAAGTACGTCGAGTTGTCCTCGTCGTGTCCGGTGTAGAGGTACACCCTGCCGTTGTGCACCAGCGGCGCCGGGTCGGCGGTGTAGATGTGCTGGACGATGGGGTTGTCGGCCTGCCCTGGGCCAGGCAGCAGGGCGACGGCGCAGAGCAGGCCGAGGAGTGCGGCGACGGCGCGCCTGAGTGTCGGGCCGCTCCGGTGTGCAGCTGGCAACTTCAAGGCTTACCCCCAAGGGTGTGAAGCGGTACGCCGTCGGTGGCGCGGGGCAGGCGGCAACCGGGCGTCCTCGGACGGCAGGTCGACGCAATCGGCGGGTACGTCCCGGCTACGCTCGGTTCCATCGCTGGTTGGCGTTGCCGTGGCAGGACCAGACGATCACCGCGGTGCCGTTCGTGGTGCCGCCGTTGTTGACGTCCAGGCACAGCGACGGGGAGCGGACGTTGCTCACCGTGCCGTTGGTGTTGAACGTCCACTGCTGGTTGGTGCCGCCGTGGCAGTCCCAGATCTGCACCCGCGTGCCGTTGGCCGCGTTCGCCGGAAGGTCCAGGCACTTGCCGAGGATCCGCAGCGTCTGGCCGTCTTGGGTGATCTGCTGGTTGGTGCCGCCGTGGCAGTCCCAGATCAGGGTTCCGGTGCCGTTGGCGGTGTTGGAGTTGTCCAGGTCGAGGCAGCGGCCGGCCGACTCGCTGCGCAGCCGGAATGTGGTGGGGGACGGTGGTTCGGTGGTGGTGCCGCCGCTGACCCGGTACACCACCGTGCCGTGGGCTGGGACGCTCGCGGTGATGGCCCCGGTGGTGGTGGCGGTGCCGTCGGTCCACGCGTCCCGCAACGTGAACGACGTGCCGGTCTTGCCGATCGCCGCCGCCGTGGTGGAGATCGTCGTGGTGGAGGCGCCCTGGTTGAACAGGGCGACCGCGACATCGCCGTTGGCCAACCGTTTGGCCAGGATCCGCCGGGTGCCGTCGTGGGACACCTGGACCGCCTGGCGGCCGAGGGTGTCCTGGTTGATGGCGATGAGCTGCTGGTTCCTCAGGATCGTCAGCGTCGCCGCGCTGGCCGAGCGTAGATCGTTGCCCATCATGAGTGGTGCCGCCATCATCGCCCACAGCGCGAAGTGGCTGCGCATCTCGGTATCGTTCATGCCGCCGTTGCCGACCTCCAGCATGTCCGGGTCGTTGAACCCGCCCGGTGCGGCATACCCGGCGAGGGGTACGTTGACGTTGACGATGTTCTGGATGCCCATCGGGTAGCCGTTGGTCTGGCCGGTGTTCCACGCGTTGGTGATGTCTTCGGTGGTCCGCCAGAGGTTCGCCACGTCGCTCCAGTTGCGCTGCGGCCCGGTCTTCTCGTGGATGCTGTTCGGGTTGATGCTGTAGACGATCGGCCGGCCGGTGGCCGCCAGTGCGTCGCGCATGATGCCGAACCTGGCCACCTGGTCGTTGATGGTCCCGGTGGGGGAGCACCAGTCGTACTTGAGGTAGTCCACGCCCCAGGCGGCGAACTGCCGGGCGTCCTGGTACTCGTGCCCCAGGCTGCCGGTGGAGCCGGGAAAGGCGTCGAAGTACTGGGCGCAGGTCTGGTCCAGCGGGGCCTGGTAGATGCCGAACAACAGGCCCCGGGAGTGCAGATAGTCACCGAGGGCCTTCATCCCGCTCGGGAACCGCTGCGGATGGGCCTGGAGGTTCCCCTGCGCGTCCCGGTCCGGGTTGAACCAGCAGTCATCGACGACGACGTACTTGTATCCGAGGTCCCGCAGGCCGTGGTTGACGATCGCGTCGGCCATCTGCCGGATGAGCGTCTCGTTGATGTTGCAGCCGAACGTGTTCCAGGTGTTCCACCCCATCGGCGGAGTGCGGGCCACACCGTTGTTCAACGCCTGCGCCGGGCGGGGCGCGACAACTCCGTCAGTCACAGCCGTCGCGAGCGTCAACGCCAGGACGCCCAGGACAGACGTCAGCCATTTTCTCGGCTTGCGCACGTGATCCTCCTCGGTCGAGGGGTGACCGGCACCGGCGCTCCGGCTGCCGGCACCGAGCTACGAACATCGCGGACGACGCCGGTCGTGGCCGGTGGGGGATGGCTTCACGCCTGGTCCGTGCCGTTCTTGGTGTCGCGCGAGGGCAGCCCGCCGCTTCGGTCGACGACACCCCGGGCCACGCCGGCCGTTGGGCAGCCGGCCGTGTCGGTTGCCGTGGTACGACGTCATACCTTACTGCCGACATCCATCTCTGTAAATGGCAGTCGGGGTGGCGTCGCGGCTTCGCCCAAGCCGCGTGTTACGTCTTGACTAAGCACCTGTTATCGCTCACAGTCGATGAACGGGACGTTCGACATGAGCGGCGATCTGGGCTCATGGCCGTTCCCGTAGCTCATACGGCCAGTACGCGGCTCATGGGCAGGGGCACGTCTGTTAGCGGTCACATCCATTGGTGCAGTCGCAGGCGGGTGGCTCGGGTGCCGGTATGACGGCCCGCGGCCATGTTGGTGCCTGTCAATCCAAGGAGGATCATGGTTGCCATCGGTGGGCTTCCGAAGGCCGCGCCGGGTCGGCGTGGGTGGTTGTCGCGGGTCGTAGCGGCGGCCGTGGCGGTGGTGGCGGGCGTTGCCCTCGTGGGCGTCGCGCCGTCGCCCGTGTCGGCGGCGACGGTGGACCCCAACGCGTGGTACGTGTTGGTGAACCGCAACAGCGGTAAGGCGTTGGACGTGTACAACATGGCCACGAACGACGGCGCGCGGATCACCCAGTGGTCGCGCAACGACGGGAACTGGCAGCAGTGGCAGTTCGTCGACTCTGGTGGTGGCTACTACCGGCTCAAGTCCCGGCACTCGGGCAAGGTGCTGGATGTCTACAACTTCTCCACCGCCAACAGCGCGGCCGTCGTGCAGTGGGCCGACCACAACGGCGCAAACCAGCAGTTCCGCCTGGCCGACTCGGCCGACGGTCACGTACGACTGATCAACCGCAACTCCAACAAGGCCATCGAGGTGCAGAACGGCTCAACCGCCGACGGCGGCAACATCGTGCAGTACGACGACTTCAACGGCAACCACCAGCAGTGGCAACTCGTCCGGGTCGGCGACAGCAACCCCGGTGGCGCCTTCACCAACCCCGTCGTCTGGCAGGACTTCGCCGACGTCGACATCATCCGGGTCGGCGACGTCTACTACATGTCCGCCTCGACCATGCACTACTCGCCAGGCGCTCCGGTGCTGCGCTCGTGGGACCTCGTGAACTGGGAGTTCGCCGGGCACTCCGTGCCCCGGCTGGACTTCGGCTCGAAGTACGACATGGCCAACGGCAGCCAGGCGTACGTCGACGGCATCTGGGCCTCGACGCTGAACTACCGGCCGAGCAACCGGACCTTCTACTGGGCCGGCTGCATCGATTTCGCCCAGACGCACATCTACACCGCGTCCGCCGTCGACGGCACGTGGAGCCGGCACGCCACCATCCCGAACTGCTACTACGACGCCGGGATGTTGATAGACGACAACGACACCATGTACATCGCGTACGGCAACGGCACGATCAGCGTGGCCCAACTCTCCGCCGACGGGCGTTCCCAGGTCCGGGCCCAGCAGGTGTACCAGACGCCGTCGAACATCGGCACGCTGGAGGGGGCCCGTTTCTACAAGCGCAACGGGGCGTACTACATCTGGCTCACCCGGCCGGCGAACGGCCAGTACGTGCTCAAGTCGACCAACGGCCCGTTCGGCCCCTACGAACAGCGGCAGGTGCTGCTCAACATGCCCGGTCCGATCTCCGGCGGCGGCGTGCCGCACCAGGGCGGACTGGTGCAGACCCAGAACGGCGCCTGGTACTACATGGCGTTCACCGACGCCTACCCGGGCGGGCGGATGCCGACGCTGGCGCCGATCACCTGGACCAGCGACGGCTGGCCGCAGGTGCAGACGGTCAACGGCTCCTGGGGCGTCAACTACCCCCACCCGCTGCCGCTGCGTCCGGTGAAGGCCCTCACCGGCACCGACACCTTCCCGGGCACCACTCTCGGCCCGCAGTACGAGTGGAACCACAACCCGGACAACAGCCGGTGGTCGGTGAACGACGGCCTGCGCCTGCAGACGGCGTCGGTGACCCATGACCTCTACCGGGCCCGCAACACGGTGACCCACCGGATCCAGGGTCCGACCTCGACCGGAACCATCGAGTTGGACTACTCCGCGATGCGTGACGGTGACCGGGCCGGGCTTGCGATGCTGCGCGACACGTCGGCGTGGATCGGCGTCAGACGGGACAATGGCGCCACACGCGTGGTCATGACCAATGGCCTGACCATGGGCACCAACTGGGACACGACCGGCACCGGGACCGAGATCGCCAGCGCCCCGGTGTCCGGCGGGCGGATCTGGTTGCGGGCCAACGCCGACATCCGTCCCGGCTCGGGTCGACAGGCGAGGTTCTCGTACAGCACCGATGGGGTCACCTTCGTCCCGCTCGGCAACGGACTCACCCTCAACAACGCCTGGCAGTTCTTCATGGGCTATCGGTTCGGCATCTTCAACTACGCCACCCAGTCACTGGGCGGCGCGGTGACGATCCGCCGGTTCGCCCTGACAACGCCGTGATGCCGGTGATCGTCTAGGGGGTACGGCACGCTGGGGCGCCGGAGATCACCGGCGTCCCAGCACCCTGCGCCCGGCCGGGACTGCGCCATCCCGGGGGAACGGGCCACGGGACGCCCGGCGCATGCCGATGTCAACCGGTGGCCGCAAGCCGGCGTCAGGATGGCACGCACGCCTGGTATGCGTCGAGCACGCGCGCCTGACACCCCCGGCTCACCCTCCAGGCGGCGTGTTCATGAGTCCGACACCCGCGTGGCCGATGCGGATCTCGGTCGGGTGCGAGGGTGCCGAAGGAGCGGGAGCGTGACACTGGCGGTCGCCGGCGCTGTCCAGGCCGAGGCTGTCCTCATACACCCCGACCTTGAACCTGATCAGGTCGAGGCTCTCTGCCAGCTTGCTGATCTGGGTGGTGACGTTCGCCTGGTGCTCGCGCATGAGTGCCAGTCGTTCTCCCTCGTTCCCGGCTCCTTGCCTGACGAGGTCGGCGTATCGGCGTAGCGCGGGCAGGGGCATGCCTGAGGCGCGCAGGATGACGCAGACGGTGAGCCAGTCCACGTCATGTTGGCTGTAGACGCGGCGTCCGCCAGGTCCGCGTCGCACGGGGTTGACGAAAAGGCCCTCGTGCTCGTAGAAGCGCAGCGCGTGAACGCTCAAACCGGTGCGTTCGGCGACCTGCCCGATGCTGAGACTTGCGGCGACCTCGGCCATACCGCTCAGGGTAGCGACTTGACCTAGAGCCGACTCTAGATCCTAGGGTCCTCCGTGATCGACGCTCTGTCGCTCCGCACGACCGCTTGAACCAGCGAGGGGAGCATCACCATGCGCTATCGCACGCTTGGCGGAACCGGTATCGAAGTCAGCGCCTACTGCCTCGGGACGATGATGTTCCAGGATGGCAGCAACTCCGATCACGACGATTGTGTCCGCATCATCCACGCCGCCCTCGACGAGGGGATCAACTTCGTCGACACCGCCGACATGTACGGACAGGGAGAGTCCGAGGAGATCGTGGGAAAGGCGCTGCGGGGGCGCCGTGACGACGTTGTACTCGCCACGAAGGTGCACTTCAAGATGGGCGAGGGCCGCAACCGCAGTGGCAACTCACGACGTTGGATCCTCAAGGCGGTCGACGACAGCCTCCGGCGCCTGAACACCGACTGGATCGACCTCTACCAGGTCCACCGCCCCGACCCCTCGACCGACATCGAGGAGACGCTCTCCGTACTCAGCGACCTCGTGCACCAGGGAAAGATCCGCGCCTTCGGCTGCTCGACGTTCCCCGCCGAGGAGATCGTGGAAGCGCATCACGTCTCCGAGCGGCGTGGCCTCGGACGCTTCCGTACCGAGCAGCCGCCGTATTCGATCCTGGCCCGCGGGATCGAAGCCTCAGTCCTTCCCGTGTGCCAACGCTACGGAATGGGGGTACTGGTATGGAGCCCACTGGCCTTCGGGTTCCTCACCGGCAAGTACCGCAAGGACCAGCCCATTGACCTGTCAACTGGGCGTGCGTCGATCCGGCCGGCACTGTTCGACCCCACGGACGCGGCAAACGTCGCCAAGCTCGACGTCGTCGAGAAGCTCGTCGAACTCGCGGAAAGCATCGGCCGCACCCTTCCGCAGCTCGCCATTGCGTTCACCGTGGCCCATCCGGCCGTCACCTCGGCGATCATCGGACCGCGGACGATGCCGCAGCTGGTGGATCTCCTCAGGGGCGCCGCGCTGACCCTGGGCGATGCGACTCTCGACCGGATCGACGAGATCGTGCCGCCCGGAACCAACCTGTACAACCCCAACGCTCCTCTACCTCCGCGTTCACTGACCGACACCGCACAGCGTCGTCGCCCACTCGCCGACCGCGCGGCCGCGTGAGCTGATCGTGGCGGGCCAGATCTCGTAACGTGGGAGACGGACGTCCTCCCATCTCCCTCGCGCCTTCCGAGTCTTCCGGTTCGGTGAGGCCACCAGCCTGTTCGGGACCGCGACCACGGTGACGCTAGCGAAGGACGGCACCGTCTTCGGATTCGTCACATCAACGGTGAATCCCTGCACCAGCGTGCGACCGCCACCGATCGGGGTAGCTTTCGCCTCAAACGCCACCCGCAGCGCCCGACGGTGCCGGATCGCCTGGACCTCGAAGAGCTGAGCAGCACGTCGAGGTCGTCGCTGACCGGCCTCCACCGCGGCCCTGACGACGACCGGACGGTCGTCGTCAGGGCCGCGATGGAGCTGCTTCCATGAGCGCTCGCTGGGCTGGGTCGGTCGTAGCCGGGTTGCCCCGCGCCGCCGGTGCGATGTTGGCGTCGCGACGTGTCCTACGTCGACAGCAACGAGAACACGTTGTCGTTCACGCCGCCGCCGGGCAGGGCCGACCAGGCAGAACCGTTCCAGCGTGCGATCTTGCTCGCCGGCTGCCCCCCTGCGTTGTCGAAGAAGCCACCGACGACGAGGAAGCCGGCGTGGGGGGTCACCGCGAACACCCCGTCGTCCGTTCCGACGCCCGAAGGGCCGGAAAGCGCCGACCAGGTGGAGCCGTTCCACACGGCGACGTTGTTCACCACGACCCCGCCCACGTGGGTGAACTGCCCACCGGCGACGAGTAGCCCGTTGTAGACGGTGAAGTCGCGGACATCGCCGTTCAAGCGGCCACCGGGCTGTCCGCCGAGCGCCGACCACTGGCCGTTGGAACGCACCGCCACGTCGTTGACGCTGAAGTTGTTTTCGCTGTAGGCCCGCGACGCCACCAGCGCGCCATTGTAGTTTTCCACGGCCAGTACCGTGGCACCCTGGATCGGCTGGTCCACCGACGACCAGGTGCTGCCGTTCCATGCGGCGACGCTGTTGGCGGGCACCCCACCGGCAGTGGTGAACAAGCCCGCGACGATCAGCTGGCCGTTGACGGCGGTCAGGTCCCACACCGGCGCGCTGACAGCGCCGCCGTACTCGGTGCCGACACCCGCCGGGCCCGGCAAGGCGAACCAGTCGCTGCCGTTCCACCGGGCTATGTTGTTCACGGTCACCCCACCAGCGCGCGGGAAGGATCCGCCGACGTACAGGTCACCGTTGTAGACGGCCAGGGATGTGACGAACCCGAGCGGCCGGACCACCACACCGATCGCCCCACTCGACCCGACCAGTGGCTCCCAGGTGGTCCCGTTCCAGCTGGCGATGCCGCTGACCACCACACCGCCAGCCTCCATGAACGAGCCGGCGGCGATGAGCTTGCCGTTGTACATGGTCATCGCGTCGACCGTCTCGTCTGCGCCCTCGCCGTTGGGGCCGGAGAGTGCGGACCAGTCGACTCCGTTCCAGGCCGCGATGCTCGTGGCAACTGTCTGACCGGCCTGGGTGAAGTGGCCGCCGGCGAACAGCTTGCCGCCGGGAATGGCGTCGGAGGCCGCTGCGCTGCCGGGGAGGACCACGGTCCCGGCGACCACGACGATGAGACCCAGCACTGCCTGCGCCACTGCCCGCAGAAGACGGCGGGCAGCACCATTCGACATGGATTTCTCTGACACCTTCACGCAATCCCCCGATCTCGGAAGCGACACAATGCCGCCTCCCCGTAAGGTGATAGCAGTCGCGATGCCAAGGCCGCCGCATTTCGCCAGCAGACGATCACATAGACACGCGACTAAGTGTTGCTGCGCCAGAGTCAAGCAAGTGTTGACGTTGCGTGTCAAGCAGGCGACCGCGTGAGCCAGGTCTCTGTCCGACAAGGACCGGCCCGGCTGACGAAAGCGTCCACGACCATCCCGTCCAGCGGTATGCAGAACGGTTTGTTCAATTCTTGCAAACAAAAAAACTCAAGCCAGTAAAGTATTCGTCATCATTGGGCAACCCTCGACGCCTGCGTCGTGCTGCCCACCGACGCAGTCCTGGCACGAGTTGAGCTACTGGCGCACCTACACGACCGCATCGACCTCGCCACCACCGTCATGGCCAGCCTCGAACACGACGCCTCGATGGGGCCCGTAGTTCCCGACGACGAAGAAGCAACGTCGAGCGATACGTCGACTGTCGAAGCGCGTCGCTGTGCTGCTGTTTAGCGCGCGCGTAGCCCATCCACGATGCGTGCGGCGACCTTCGTTGCGAATGCGGGTTCGGTGGTGTCGAGTGTGGCTGCTGCTCGTCCGAGCACGGCGAGCAGGACCGCTCCCATGGCGGCGTTGGCGACGTCGGCGACGTCGGTGGCGTCGAGGTTGTGCTGGGCGGTGCCGCCGAGCGTGCCGGCGTTCACGCCTTCCTGGAGTATCCGGCGCAGGTGTGCGCCGATGACGGCGTCGTTGGCGGCGAGTACCTCGTGCATTCGTCCGCCCGCGCCGGCGGCGGTGAGCAGCCCGGTGCATACGAAGGGGCGCGCACCGAGGTAGCTGCACATCGCGGCGAGGACGGCGCGTAGTCGTTCGGGGGCCGGCAGCGCTTCGTCGTCGGCAGTGGCCATCACCTCCCCGCCTTCGCGGACGTGTGCGGCCAGGATGAACGCCAGGAGATCCTCCCGGCCGGCGAAGTAGTAGTAGAGCGTTGCCCGAGCCACTCCCATCAGCCGGGCCACGTCGGCCAGCTGCGGTGGGTCGTCAGCACGCAGCAGTTCCGCGCTGGCGTCCAGCAGTCGGCCGGCCAGGTCCGGAGGTGGAGTTCTCATGGGTCCAAGATTACCACTTGGCATGTACCGGCGTTTGGACTAGCGTCTAAATCATGATTCAACGGTACGGGCCGTGGGCCGTCATCACCGGTGCCTCCTCCGGGATCGGGCGCGCGTTCGCCGAGCACCTCGCCGCGCAGGGTCTGCATGTCGTGCTCGTCGCCCGCCGCGGCGACCTGCTCCGCGATCTGGGCCGGCGGCTGTCCGCCGCGCACGGGGTCTCCCATCGGGTGGTGGTGACCGACCTGTCCCTGCCGACCGGGGCATCCGCGGTCGTCGACGCTGTCACCGACCTCGACGTGGGGCTACTGGTGTCCAATGCTGGCAGCGCCCGGCCCGGGGCTTTCCTGGACACCGATCCCGCCGAGCTGCGGCGCGCGTTCACGCTGCACGCGAGCACCCATATGGAACTCACCCGCGCTCTCGGGCCCCGCCTGGTCGCGCGGGGTCGGGGCGGCATCGTGCTGACCTCGGCCAGCGGTGGACGCCACGGCATGCCGTGGATGGCGCACGTCGGCGCGGCGAAAGCCTACGTCCTGCACCTCGGTGAGGCGCTGCACGAGGAACTGGCGCCGGCAGGGGTGCGCGTCACCGTGCTCGTCCCGGCCAACGTCGACACCCCGATCGTCGACGCGATCGGCCTGGACCGCAAGGACCTGCCCGGACCGCTGCAACCGCCTGCCGTGGCGGTGCGCCGAACCCTGCGCGCGCTGCAGGCCGGCAAACCCGTGATCATTCCCGGGCCGGTGATCTCGGTGATGCTCAAGGCCATTCCTCGCCGGATGTCCATCCGGATGAACGGACGGCTGATGGCGAAGGCGGCCCGGGTCCACGCGGCACGCGACGCCCAGGCCCGGCGGGCGGGCTCGGCCGCATGAACGCCCGCACTCCGCACCCCGCAGTCGCCAGCGACACCGTGCCCGTCCCGCCGCGCCGCAGCCGGGTCCTAGTGACCGGCGCCACCGGGTTCCTCGGCCGCGCTATCGTCACCGCGCTCGCCACCCGGCCCGATGTCGAGGTCGTGGCCGCGTGCCGCCGCCCCGAACGCCTACCGACAGGGGTGACAGGAGAAGTACGCGCCGGGGACCTGCGCGACCCCGACTACCGGGCGGCCGTGCTCGACGGCATCGACGTGGTGTGCCACGCCGGCACCTGGGGTGCCTTCTGGGGACACGCCGAGCAGGAGCGCCGGGAGTTCTTCGAACCCACCCGTGACCTCGTCGACCGGGCGATCGACAGCGGCGTACGCCGCTTCATCCAAACCAGCACCCTCACGATCGCGGCCCGGCCCACCGGCGACGGACCCGTCGACGACTGCGCACCCACCCGCCGCACTGGCTTCTGGCCCCACCTGGACCTGCTGATCGACCTCGACGATCACATGCGCCGCCACAGCCGCCACGGCACCCAGATGGTCACCATGCGCCTCGGTCACTTCGTCGGCGCCGGCAACAACCTCGGCATGGTGCCCGCCCTGGTACCCCGGCTGCGCACCCGGCTGGTGCCCTGGCTCGCGGGCGGCCGCGCCCGGCTGCCTCTGGTCGCCGACACCGACCTCGGCGAGGCGTTCGCCCTGGCCGCCACCGCCGAGCACCTCGACGACTACGAATCGTTCAACATCGTCGGCCCGACCCTGCCCACCGCCCGCGAGGTCATCGAGTTCATCGCCGACGAGACCGGATCCCCCCGACCCGCGTTCAGCGTCCCGTACACCGCCGGCTACGCCTTCGCCCGGCTGATGGAGATGTTGTACCCCGTCCTGCCCGGCCCCGCGCCGTTCCTGACCCGCTCCCTCGTGCACGTGTCCGAGAACTGGAACTGCCGCAACGACCACGCCACCCGCACCCTCGGCTACACCC
>NZ_SMKD01000258.1 GCF_004348595.1 Micromonospora sp. KC723 | reverse complement strand
CCCGGTGCCCGCGCCCCCGTCGGCGAGGAGCCGGGGACGTGGAACTGGGCCGCCCAGGACGCCCTGCGCGCCGCCATCAACGGCTGGGAACGGCCGCTGGAGTGGTCCTCCGGCAACCGGGAACGGTTCACCGAGCGGATCCTGCCCCGCCTCGGCGAGTTGGCCGACGAACGGCTGCGCCAGCGGCACGGCCTCACCCGCGACTCCGATCCCGCCCGCGCCCGTACCCTGCTCGGGGAACCGCTGTGGACGTTCCTGGCCACGCCGTCACGCCGCCCGCCGTCGCCGCGCGACCTCGCGGCGATCGTCGCCGAACTGGAGAAGATATGAACGCCGTGGACCGCAGCATCCCCGCCACCGAGGTCGGCCACCTGGCCCGGGCGGTGCTGGACGCGGTCGGTCAGGTCGTGGTCGGCAAGCGGGAGGCGCTGGAGCTGGTCCTCGCCGGCATCCTGGCCGGTGGGCACGTGCTGCTGGAGGACCTGCCCGGCCTCGGCAAGACACTGACCGCGCGCTCGTTCGCGCAGGCGCTCGGGCTGGACTTCCGCCGCCTCCAGTTCACCCCCGACCTGCTGCCGGCGGACGTCACCGGTTCCTTCCTGTACGACCAGCGCACCGGCGACTTCTCGTTCCGCGCCGGCCCGGTCTTCACCAACCTGCTGCTCGCCGACGAGATCAACCGGACGCCGCCGAAGACCCAGTCGGCGCTGCTGGAGGCGATGCAGGAGAAACAGGTCTCCGTGGAGGGCGTCACCTACCGGCTGGACGAGCCGTTCCACGTGCTGGCCACCGCCAACCCAATCGAGTACGAGGGCACGTACCCGCTGCCGGAGGCGCAGCTGGACCGCTTCCTGCTGCGGGTGTCGTTCGGCTACCCGCGGCGCGAGGAGGAGTGGGACGTGCTGCGTCGGCGGATGGCCCGCCGCCGCGAGGAGGCCGAGATCCCGCCGGTGGTCGACGCCGGCACGCTACGGTCCATGCAGGCCGCGCTGGAGGACGTGGTGGTGGAGGACTCCGTCGGCCGGTACATCGTCGACCTGACCGCGGCCACCCGCGAACACCCGTCGGTGCTGGTGGGAGCATCCCCGCGCGGCTCGCTGGCGCTGCTGCTGCTCGCCCGGGTCCGGGCCGTCTTCGCCGGCCGGGACTACGTGGTGCCGGAGGACGTCAAGGACGTGGCGGCGCCCGCCCTGGCGCACCGCATCACGTTGCGCCCGGAGATGTGGCTGCGCCGGGTCGACCCGTCCTTCGTGGTCGGTGAGGTGCTGGAGCAGACCCCCGCCCCGGCCAGCGGCGCGCTGCCCAGCCACGCGGCCGGCCGGCTCGGGCGCTGACGTGCCCACCGAGGCCGGGCCGGAGCCCGCGGCGGGTTGGGCGCCCACCTGGGCGCTGGGCCGGGCGGTGCTGCTCACCGGGCTGTTGTTGATCGCCGCCGTGCTGCTCGGCCGGGTCGACCTGGTCGTGCTGGCCGCGCCCTTCGCGCTCGGCACCGCGTACGCGCTGCGCCGCCGGCCCACCGCCGCCCCGCACCTGGAGATCGCCGCCGAGGACGCGCACCTGGTCGAAGGGGGGCCGATGACCGGCAGGGTCAGCGTCGGCAACCCGGACACCGTGCCGTACCACCTGGTCGTGGTGCGCACCCGGATCTCGCCGTGGCTGCGGATCGACCGGGCCGGCTTCGGCGGCGTCGGGTTGGACGTCAGCGGCTCCGGCCCGGACCGGCCCTTCGTCACCGCCATCCCCACCAAGACCGCCGTCGACCTGGAGTTGACCGGGACGGCGCTGCGCTGGGGCCGGCACCCGGTCGGTCCGGCCGGTACCCGGGTCGCCGCCGCCGACGGTCTGCTGGTCTCCCGTACGGTCGTCACCGAGCCGGTGAAGCTGCGGGTGTACCCGATGACGGAGCCGTTCGAGGCGGTCGAGGCGATGCCCCGGGCCGCCGGGCTGGTCGGGGCGCACCACTCGCGCCGCCCGGGTGAGGGGGGCGAACTGGCCGGCGTACGGGTCTTCGGGCCGGGTGACCGGCTGCGGCGGATCGACTGGCGGGTGTCGCTGCGGGCCCGGCAGCTGCACGTGGCGGCCACCCTCTCGGACCGGGACGCCGAGGTGGTGGTCCTGCTCGACGTGCTCGCCGAGGCGGGGCGTTCGGGCGGGGTACGCGGGGCGGCGTCGGTGCTGGACACCACGGTCCGGGCCGCCGCCGCGATCGCCGAGCACTACCTGCACCGGGGTGACCGGGTGGCGCTGCTGGAGTACGGGCCGGCGGCCCGCCGGCTCCGTCCGGCCACCGGCCGGCGGCAGTACCTGACCGTGCTGGAGTGGCTGCTCGACACCCGCGCCGAGTCCTCCCCCCACGAGCCGTACGACCAGGTGTTCGGGCCGCAACTGCTCTCCGCCGACGCCTTGGTGGTGGTGCTCACCCCGCTGCTGGACGAGCGGTCGGCGCAGATGCTGGCCCGGCTGGCCCGGGGCGGCCGGTTCGTGGTGGCGGTGGACACCCTTCCGGCCGACCTGCCGCCGCCGGGGGAGAAGGGCTGGGCGCCGGTGGCGTACCGGCTGTGGCGGCTGGACCGGGACACGATGATCAGCCAGTTGCGTGAGCACGGCGTGCCGGTGGTGCCCTGGGCCGGCGCGGGCAGCCTGGACCAGGTGCTCCGTGACGTTGCCCGGTTGGCCACCGCGCCGCGGGTGGGTGCCCGGTGACGGGCGC
>NZ_SMKD01000257.1 GCF_004348595.1 Micromonospora sp. KC723 | reverse complement strand
CACCCGACCGACCCGGGCATCCGGCCGGCCGGAACGGGCGCGGACGCCGCCGGCGCCGACGCCTGGGAGACGGTCCGGCTGGCCCGGCACCCCGGGCGGCCGACCACCCTGGACTACCTGGACACCGCCTTCGACGGCTTCGTGGAACTGCACGGCGACCGGCTCGGTGGGGACTGCCCGGCCGTGGTCGGCGGGCTGGCCCGGCTCGACGGGCGGCACGTGATGGTGGTCGGCCACCAGAAGGGACACACCACCGGCGAGCTGGTGGCCCGGAACTTCGGCATGGCCAGCCCGGCCGGGCACCGCAAGGCGTTGCGGCTGGTCCGGCTCGCCGCCCGGCTCGGTCTGCCGGTGGTCACCCTGGTCGACACCCCCGGCGCCGACCCTGGTGTCGACGCCGAGGTGCGGGGTCAGGCGGCCGCCATCGCGGAGAACATCCTCTCGCTCAGCGTGCTGCCCACCCCGATCGTCGCGGTGATCACCGGCGAGGGCGGCAGCGGCGGCGCGCTGGCGCTCGCGGTCGCCGACCGGGTGCTGATGCTCCAGCATGCCGTCTACTCGGTGATCAGCCCCGAGGGCTGTGCCGCGATCCTGTGGCCGGACCGTGGCGCCGCCCCGCAGGCCGCCCGCGCGCTGCGGCTGACCGCACCGGACCTGTGCCGCCTCGGCGTCGTCGACGACCTCGTCCCCGAGCCGTCCCCGGCCGCCCACCACGACCCGGAAGGGGCTGCGCTGATGCTGCGTGACGCCTTGCTGTCCAACCTGCTGCCCCTGCTCGACGTCCCCCCGGCGACCCTGGTCCGCCGCCGCCGGCAGCGCTTCCGACGCTTCGGCGCCGCCCGCACCGGCGTCCGGGCGGGTGTCCGGTGAGCGCGGGTGTCGCGCCGCCGGCCGGCGGCGTGGCCGCCGAGACCGACCACGCGCCGGTGACGCACGACGTGGACACCGTCCTGGCCGGGTTGCGCCGGCACGCGCGGCAGCTCGTCGCCGAGGTCGCCGGCCCGGTCCGGCGGGTACGGCTGCGCAGCGGGGACACCGTGTTGGAGATCGAGTGGCACGGGGCCGCCGCGGTGGAACCGGCTCGCGTCCCGGAGCCGAGCGCGCCGGCGCCGCGCCCGCAGCCCATGGCCGGCCCGACCGGTCGGGTCGAGGTGCGCTCGCCGATCGTCGGCACGTTCTACCGCGCGCCCGAGCCCGGCGCCGCGCCCTTCGTCCGCGTCGGCGACCTGGTCCGGCCCGGGCAGGTCGTCGGGATCGTGGAGGCGATGAAGCTGATGAACGAGGTGACCGCCGAGCGGGCCGGGCGGGTGGTCGAGATCCTCGACGACGGCCGGCCGGTGGAGTACGACCAGCCGCTGGTCGCGCTCAACCCGGTCTGAGGTGGTGCCGCCATGTTCTCCACAGTGCTCGTCGCCAACCGGGGCGAGATCGCGGTGCGGGTGTTGCGCGCCTGCCGGGAGCTGGGTATCCGCACGGCGGTGGTCCACTCGACGGCGGACGCCGACTCGACGGCCGTCCGCCTCGCCGACCGGGCCGTCCTGATCGGACCGCCGCTGGCCCGGCGCAGCTACCTCAACGCCGCCGCGATCGTCGAGGCGGCGCGGCAGGTCGGCGCGGACGCGGTGCACCCCGGCTACGGCTTCCTCTCCGAGGACGCCGACTTCGCCGAGATCTGCGCCGACAACGGCCTGGTCTTCATCGGCCCGCCCCCGCAGGTGATGGCGGCGCTCGCCGACAAGTCCTCGGCGCGGGCGCTGATGAGCCGGGCCGGGCTGCCACTGCCGCCGGGCAGCGTCAGCCCGGTGCCCACCGCGGCCCGCGCCGCCGAGATCGCCGCCGAGGTCGGGTACCCGGTGATCGTCAAGGCCGCCGCGGGCGGCGGCGGGCGGGGGATGACGGTGGTCGGTTCCCCGGCCGAGCTGTCCCGGGCCTACGCGCGTACCCGGGCCGCCGCGCAGGCCGCCTTCGGTGACGACCGGGTGTACGTGGAGCGGTACCTGACCGACGCCCGGCACGTCGAGGTGCAGCTGCTCTGCGACGCCCACGGCAACGGTGTGCACCTGGGCACCCGGGACTGCTCGGTGCAGCGTCGGCACCAGAAGCTGGTCGAGGAGGCGCCGGCGCCGGCCCTGCCCGCCGCCACCCTCGACGCGATCGCGCGTGCCGCGCTGCACGGCGCGCTGGAGGTGGGCTTCGCCGGCGCCGGCACCGTGGAGTTCCTGGTCGACGCCGAACAGCGGTTCCACTTCCTGGAGATCAACTGCCGGATCCAGGTGGAGCACCCGGTCACCGAGATGATCACCGGGATCGACCTGGTGCACGAGCAACTGCACATCGCCGCCGGGAAGCCGTTGCGGATCCGGCAGGACGACGTCCGCCCGCGGGGGGTGGCCGTGGAGTGCCGGGTCAACGTGGAGGACCCGGACCGCGGCTTCGCGCCGACCCCCGGCCGGCTGGACCGCTTCGTCCCGCCGGGCGGCCCGTTCACCCGGGTCGACACCCACGGGCACCCCGGATACCTGGTCGGGCCGTACTACGACTCGCTGCTGGCGAAGGTCGTCGTCTGGGCGCCGGACCGGGACCTGGCGCTGCGCCGGCTCGACCGGGCCCTGGCGGAGTTCGACATCGCCGGCCCGGGGGTGCGCACCACCATCCCCTTCGTCCGGCGGGTCCTCGACGACGCCGACTTCCGTGCCGGCCGCCACACCACCGCCCTGGTCGACCGGCTCCTCGCCGCCCCGCCACCTGTC
>NZ_SMKD01000256.1 GCF_004348595.1 Micromonospora sp. KC723 | reverse complement strand
GACCGATGCCGGCGCCACCGTTCCCGCCGCCGCCTGCCGTGCCCGCCGGTGCCGGGCCGACCGGTTCCGCCGGGTCGGTTGGCCCGTCCGCCGCCCGCGGTTCCGCCAGACCGGCCGGTTTCGCCGGTGCCCCCGATCCGGCAGGTGCGGCGGGCGCAGCGCCGGTCCGGGCCGCATCACCCGTCTCCGCGCCACCCGCCCGGGCCGCCGCCGCGCCCGTCTCCGCGCCACCCGCCCGGGCCGCCGCGGCGGTGCCGGCCGCACCGTGGGCGCCGGCCGGGAGCCCGGCGACGCCCACCACCCACGGCGGGCCCCGGAACGCGCCGGCCGACGGTCCCGGCCAGCCCGGCACGCCCTACCACGGCGGCCCGGACCTGGCCACCATCGCCTACGGCGGCGACGCGCCAAGCGCCGCCACGATCGCCTTCCCGGCCGGCAACCCACTGGAGAACTCCGGCTCGCTGACCGGACACATCCTGGCCCAGGGCTGGGCGGACAACCCGACGGTGGAGAAGTCCCGGACCACCCGGGTCGTGGTGGTCCTGGCCACCTCCCTCGTCCTGCTGGTGGCGATGAGTGTGCTGGTGGTCCTGCTGGCCGGCGACGCCATGGACGGGCTCGTCGGCAACCTGATCGACAAGTGAGGCCGAAGGGCGGGGGTGAATCCGCCCACTACTCGCTCGCGGCCCGCTGCCGGTGTCACCGGATCGCCGTACACTGGTGAGGATCACTGACCCGGCGTGCGTGGCGCACGCCCATGGGCGATCTTGCGGGCGAATCGGCGGCGTGGAGCTGCGGCAGGCCATCGCGAAGATGCGCCCCGCTCGAAAGGTTTTTCTTGACCATCTCCACTAATCCCGGCACCACTCCGTCCGCCCCCGACCTGCCGGTCGAGGACACCCCTACCGTCGAAGCGGCCGTCGACTTCGCCGCCCTGGGCCTGCCCCGCCGGCTGGTCGACACGCTCGCCCGGCAGGGGATCACCACCCCGTTCGAGATCCAGCGGGCGACCCTGCCCGACGCCCTGGCCGGCCGGGACGTGCTCGGCCGAGGCCAGACCGGCTCCGGCAAGACCCTCGCCTTCGGCCTGCCGATCATCGCCCGACTCGCCGACCGCAACCGGGCCCGCCCGCTGCACCCGCGAGCCCTGGTGCTGGTTCCCACCCGGGAACTCGCCATGCAGGTCAACGACGCCCTGATGCCGCTCGGCAAGGCCGTCGGGATCTTCCTCAAGACCGCCGTCGGCGGCGTCCCGTACGACCGGCAGATCGACGCGCTGCGCCGGGGTGTGGAGATCGTGGTGGCCACCCCGGGTCGGCTCGGCGACCTGATCGCGCGGGGTGTCTGCGTCCTGGACGACGTCGAGGTGACCGTGCTCGACGAGGCCGACCAGATGGCCGACATGGGCTTCCTGCCCGAGGTCACCGAACTGCTGGCGAAGACGCCCACGAACGCCCAGCGGCTGCTCTTCTCGGCCACGCTGGACGGGGACGTGGACTCACTGGTCAAGCGGTTCATGACCGACCCGGTGACCCACTCCACCGCCCCGTCGACCGCGTCCGTGTCCACCATGGACCACCACCTGCTGCTGATCCCGCCGCACGACAAGTTCGCCGTGGCGGCCTCGATCGCGGCCCGCGCCGGCCGGACGATGCTCTTCGCGCGTACCCAGCTCGGCGTCGACCGGCTGGTCGAGCAGCTCGCCGCCGTGGGCGTACGGGCCGGCGGGCTGCACGGCGGCAAGACCCAGCGGATGCGTACCAAGACCCTCGCCGAGTTCCGTGAGGGCCGGATGGACGTCCTGGTCGCCACCGACGTGGCTGCCCGGGGCATCCACGTCGACGGGGTCTCCCTGGTGCTGCACGTGGATCCGCCGAAGGACCCGAAGGACTACCTGCACCGCGCCGGCCGTACCGCCCGGGCGGGCGAGTCGGGCGCGGTGGCCACTCTGGTGTTGCCGAAGCAGCGCCGCACCACCCTGGCCATGATGGAGAAGGCGGGCGTCGAACCCGCGCAGGCCCGGGTCCGGGCCGGTGACCCGGCCCTGGCCGAGCTGACCGGCGCGCGTGAGCCCAGCGGCGTCCCGGTCCGCGACGAGCCGGAGCCGCGCCGCGCCGCGGGCCGCCGCTACGGCGACCGCCCCGCCGGGGACCGGCGCCACGGCGACCGCGACAGCCGGGGCGAACGCCGTTACGGCGACCGCTCCCTCGGCGATCGGGGCCAGCGTGGCTTCGACCGCCCCACCGGGGAACGGCGCTTCGGCGACCGGCCGCAGGGCGAACGCCGCTTCGGTGGCGAGCAGCGCTTCGGCGACCGACCGCAGGGCGAACGCCGCTTCGGTGGCGAGCAGCGCTTCGGCGACCGACCGCAGGGCGAACGCCGCTTCGGTGGCGAGCAGCGCGGCAGCGAGCGCCGGGGCGGGTTCCGTCCCGAGGGGCGCAGCCGCGACGACCGGCCGCGCGACGACCGGCGTGGTTTCGGCGGCCGGCCGCCGGCGCGTACCCACTGAGCCACCCGGACACCGCAACGCCGCCGCGGAGCACGCTCCGCGGCGGCGTTGCCGCATGCGCTGCCGGCGCAAGCCCGCTTGGCGTAACGTCCGGAGCATGCCGAGGTCACTCTTCTGGAGCCGGACGGGCAGCGGCGGCGCTGAGCACGCCATCGTCGCCGACGGCCCCGGGCTCACCGCGCACGGGACGCAACTCGCCGTCGATCCGGTGGGCTTCACCTGCCGCTACCGGCTGACCGTCGGCGCGGGCGGGGCGACCACCTCGCTGGAGGTGGAGGCCGAGGG
>NZ_SMKD01000255.1 GCF_004348595.1 Micromonospora sp. KC723 | reverse complement strand
TCTGGTGGTGATCAGTTCGCTCACCACGTACTTCCTGCGCGACTACCTCATCGGGCAGGTCGACGGGGAGTTGCAGGCGACCAGCGTCCAGGTGGGCCGAGTTCGACCAGCGGCTGGCCGCCTTCACCGTCGAGGTGGGCGGGCTGGTCCGCGCCGGCCGGCTGTCGGAGAGCCAGCTCCGCACCGCGATCCGGGTCCTCGACGGCGCGCTGGACGGGCTCCGCCGGCTGCTGCGCTGAGCAACTCACAGGCTCCTTTCAGCCGGCGTCCAGCACCGGCGCAGTCACGTCATAGATGATGCGGGCATGGCCGCTACCCAGACCGAGGCGCGACTGCTCGTCGTCGAGGACGACCCCAACATCCTCGAGCTGCTCTCCGCCAGCCTGCGCTTCGCCGGGTTCGACGTGGCGACCGCCACCAGCGGCAGCGCGGCGCTGAGCACCGCCAAGGAGCATCGCCCCGATCTGGTGGTCCTCGACGTGATGCTGCCCGACCTCGACGGCTTCGAGGTCATCCGGATGCTCCGCGAGGGCGGCACGCGGACCCCGGTGGTCTTCCTGACCGCCCGCGACGCCACCGACGACAAGATCCGGGGCCTCACCCTCGGCGGCGACGACTACGTCACCAAGCCGTTCAGCCTGGAGGAGCTCACCGCCCGGATCCGGGCGGTGCTGCGGCGCACCGCCACCGGCGAACACGCCCCGTCCCGGCTCACCTTCGCCGACCTCGAACTGGACGAGGAAACCCACGAGGTGCACCGCGCCGGCCAGCGGGTGCAGCTGTCGCCGACCGAGTTCAAGCTGCTGCGCTACCTCATGCTCAACGCCAACCGGGTGCTGTCCAAGGCGCAGATCCTCGACCACGTCTGGAACTACGACTTCCGCGGCGACGACAACATCGTCGAGTCCTACATCTCCTACCTGCGCCGCAAGGTGGACAACACCCAGCCCCGCCTGATCCACACCCTGCGCGGGGTGGGCTACGTGCTGCGCAAGCCGGCGGCGTGAATCTCCTCGACGAGGCGAAGGGCCGGCTGCGGGGCGTACCGCTGCGGGTCAAGCTGGTCGCGGCGGTGCTGGCGCTGGTCGCCGCCGCGCTGGTGGTGATCAGTTCGCTCACCACGTACTTCCTGCGCGACTACCTCATCGGGCAGGTCGACGGGGAGTTGCAGGCGACCAGCGTCCAGGTGGGCCGGGTGCTGCCCGCCCTGGAGGCCAGGCTCGCCACCACCGCGCTACCCACCGACTACGTGGTGGCGCTCGCCGACGAGAACAACGCCAAAATCGTCGGGTACGACCACAGCCTGGCCCTGGACGACCTGCCCAAGATGCCGGGCAACCTGGCAGGATACGCGGACGCCGTGGGGAATCCGTTCACCGTCCGCTCCGAGGACGGCCGGGACCGGTGGCGGATGCTCTACCGGGAACTGCCCGACGGCAGGGTGCTCGCGGTCGGCCAGCACCTCACCGACGTCGACCTGGCGGTCAAGCGACTGGTCTGGATAGACCTCCTGGTCGGCTGGGCGGTGCTGATCCTGCTCGCCTCCATCGGCGCGGCGATCGTCCGGACCAGCCTGAAACCGCTGATGGAGATCGAACGGACCGCCGCCGCGATCGCCGGCGGCGACCTCAGCCGCCGGGTGCCCGACCCCGAGGAGGGGCAGCCCTGCGCCACCTCCGAGCTGGGCCGGCTCTCCCGGGCGTTCAACGCGATGCTGGCACAGATCGAGGCCGCCTTCACCGCGCGGGCCGCCTCCGAGGCGGCAGCCCGCGCGGCCGAGGCCGGGGCGCGCGACGCCGCGCAGGCCGCGCAGACCTCCGAGGCCCGGGCCCGGCGCTCCGAGGAGCGGATGCGGCAGTTCGTCGCGGACGCCTCCCACGAGCTGCGTACCCCGCTGACCACCATCCGCGGGTTCGCCGAGCTGTACCGGCACGGTGCGGCACGGGAGCCGCAACAGACCGCCGACCTGCTGCGCCGGATCGAGGACGAGGCGGCCCGGATGGGGCTGCTCGTGGAGGACCTGCTGCTGCTCGCCCGGCTGGACCGGGAGCGTCCACTCGCGCTGGCCCCGGTGGAACTGCCGGTGCTCGCCTCCGACGCCGTGCAGGCGGCCCGGGTGGTCGCCCCGGACCGCCGGATCGAGCTGGAGATCGCGCCCGGCTCCGGACCGCTGGTCGTGCAGGGGGACGACGCCCGGCTGCGCCAGATCATCGGCAACCTGATGACCAACGCGCTCACCCACACCCCACCCGAGGCCGCGGTGGCGTTGCGGCTGCGTACCGAACCGGGGAACCTGGCCGTGGTGGAGGTCGCCGACACCGGTCCCGGCCTCACCCCCGAGCAGGCCGAGCGGGTCTTCGAACGCTTCTACCGGGCCGACGCTGCCCGCACCCGCCGGGCGGGCGGGATCACCAGCACCGGCCTGGGGCTGGCCATCGTCGCCGCGTTGGTGGCCGCCCACCACGGCACGGTCGAGGTGACCGACACGCCCGGCGGCGGGGCGACGTTCCGGGTGCGGCTGCCCCTGTTGCCGGCGACCGACGGCGAGCCGGAGTGACTGTCAGACAACTTCCAGGTGGGTTCCAGGCTGGTGACAGTGCGAAGGGAGAAGGTGGAGTCATGAACGAGTTCGACACCGACCCGCAGCGGCGGCCGGCCGCCCTCGACGCCGAGCCGTCGCCCCACACCGCAGAGCTGCCCCGCGCCGAGCGCGGGCAGTCGGACTCGACCGAGACCTCCCCGGCCGACCGTCCCGCCGGCGCCGCGGGGGAGCCGGCGGGCATCCCGTCGCAGAGTCCTGCCCACCCGCCCGCGCAGACCTCGGC
>NZ_SMKD01000254.1 GCF_004348595.1 Micromonospora sp. KC723 | reverse complement strand
ACCCGCCCCCGCCGGGACGCCGTCAGCCGACACGCCCGACGCCACGACCGCCCGACCGGACCGGATCTTCTGGATCAGCGTCGGCATCGGCACCCTCATGATCGGCTACGGTGTGCTGCTGCTCTGGCGCGACCCGATCCAAACCTGGCCGTACGCCAACGAGACGCTCGTCTCCCCAGCATCCGCGCAGTGGGGCATGATCCGCCGCTTCGTGGTCATACTCCTGCTCCACGACCTCGTGCTCCTACCGCTGGTATTCGGCTTCGCCGCCGTCACCTTCCGTCTGGTGCCACCAGCGTGGCGGGCACCGATCAGATTCGCGCTCATCGTGTCCGCGTTCGTGCTCCTCATCGCCGCCTGGGGCCTGGCAGGCCAAGCGATCGAGGTGCAACCCGGCAACCGTCAGGTCCTGCCGAACCACTACCCCACATCCGTGGCGCTGCTGCTCACGCCCGTATGGCTGGCCGCGACCGTCTGGGGCTACACAGCGCACCGTCGCAGACCACGAGCCCAGCCCCGGCCGAGCGGTGTCAAACAGCAAAACGAACCGGGCCGAGACCACGCCGGACCATA
Source organism: Micromonospora sp. KC723 (assembly GCF_004348595.1). Taxonomy (GTDB): domain Bacteria; phylum Actinomycetota; class Actinomycetes; order Mycobacteriales; family Micromonosporaceae; genus Micromonospora. Next base: position 2,298 of record NZ_SMKD01000254.1, on the reverse strand, counting down.
ACGACCACTCCGCCCGCCGCCGCTGCGCGAGCCGTACCTGCTCGATGTCGCCGAGCGGGTCGAACGCCGCCTCATGCACCGCGTGTTACAGGGCCGCTGGGGCGGTCAGGGGTCGGGAAACCCTTGCGCGCCACGGCTGACGGTGGCCGGTGCGACGGTGGGTGGCACGCCCTGGAACGCGAGCGCGACGCGGCCGGCCGGGTCGAACAGGCTGGGCCAGGTGTGTCCGAACGCCTGCACGAAGGCGTTGGCGGCGTCTCGGCCGTCGCGGACATCGACGCCGAGGAACACCTTCATCCGGCGCGCCCGCACCCTCGGGCTCAGCCTGGAGGACATTGCCGCGGTCCTGACCATCCACCGCGACGGCGCACCGCCCTGCGGCACCGTCCGGGAACCGCCCGACGCCCACATCATCGACATCGACCGGACCATCGCCGACCTGCAAGCCCTGCGCGCCACCCTCACCCAGACCCGCCACGCCGCCGACCGCACGGCCGCCGCCGTATACCCGATCATCGACCTGGCACACTGACCATCCCGCCAGCAAGTCGCCAGCTTGTCACCGCAGCGTCCTGACCGTGGCACCGCGGCGGCTAACCGGCGCTTCGCCCGTCGCAGTCGCCGCGTGGATCAGGTCAGGTCCAGGGCGGTGGCCACCTGCCAGACGAGGCGTTGGTCGTCACCCAGGACGAGTGCCTTGTAGGGGTAGCGGGAGCAGAGTAGGGCTACCCCGCGGTGGGTCGTGATGGCCGCCCCACGACGGGCCGGTGGGGTGGTCGGCGCGTTCCGGCATCGGGAACGGCTGGTCGGAGGTGTAGATCAACACCCGGCGGCCGGTGTCGTCGCGGTAGGCGTAGCCGTTGACTGGCTGCCCGGCGAGGTGGCCGGTGCCGGCACCGGTCTCGGCCAGCCGCAGCCTGGTCAGGTCGGGCGCGGTCTGGTCGGGGATGCCTGTCCCGGGCAGCCGGTCGTTGCGGTAGCCGGTCACGGCCAGGGTGATCTGCACCGGCTCCGCCGCCGGGCTGGCGGCGCGGACGGCGACCACCGCACTCACCGCGGCGACCAGTGCCAGGACGGCGGCGGCCACCGCGCGGGGGCGACGCAGCACTGGACGGCCGGCAGCTGCCACAGCGCCTGGTGCACCTGGTCCCGGATCGTGCCGCTGATCGCCTCGGCGGCGGTGTCATGCCCGGACACCACGCTCGCGCCGGCGTACGGGTCGAGCACCTCAGTTGGCCGGCCGGCATCGCGCCGCCACCCGGCCCGCGCGATGTTGAGGCAAATCGTGGCCAGCCACGCCCGTGCATCGTCCGGCGGTTGGCGGCGCCAGCCCCGCAACGCGCGCAGGTAAGTCTCCTGGACCAGATCCTCGGCCTGCGGGCGGGTGCGGGCCAACCGCCGGGCCAGGTTGTAAACCAGGTCCAGGTGCTCACCCACCATTCGCACAAACTCGTCGTCGCTCATCGGCCCACCCATCTGCCCGGGTAGGACCCGCCGCGCCCCCCCCACTGATTGCACCCGCCCACACGACGATCTGCCTGCGCGCGCCGTCCGACCGTCCCGAGAACACGCCGCGCACCCTATTTTCGCACCGTCCACGCCGCGCCAGGATGCAAGCAAACCCGCGGCTACGCGTCCCTTCTTGTTGAGACCAGCGACCGGGTTGGCGCTGGTGCCAACGGTGCCAGGGAGGCTCACGATGACAACCCCACAGGCCCACGGAGGGCCCCACTTACACCGCCACCGGAACGGTCACTCTGCCTGCCCGCGTGATCGCCGGAATCGCCGGCGGACTGGCCGGCGGCCTGGTATTCGGGATCCTGATGCAGGCGTGGGACATGCTGCCCATGGTGGCCATGCTCATAGACAGCGAGTCCGTCGCCGTGGGCTGGCTGGTCCACCTGTTCAACTCGGCCCTGTTCGGCGCGATCTTCGCGATCCTGTTCGGCCGGTGGGCTTCCACCCTGCTACCCGCGATCGGTATCGGGCTCGCCTACGGGGTGCTGTGGTGGGTCGTCGGCGCCCTACTGATCATGCCCGCCTGGCTCGGCATGAACGAAATGATCTTCGAACTCAACACCACCGCCTGGCGCAGCCTGGCCGGCCACCTCGCGTACGGGCTACTACTCGGGGTCGTGTTCGCCCTCATCGGACCCCGGCTGCGACGCGACTAAGGCGTGTTTCATAAGCGGGTCAGAGCCACTCGCAGATGATGGTGATGGTCAGGACGGCCTGGAAGCGGACGGCTAACTTGTCGTAGCGGGTGGCCACGCCGCGGTGGCGTTTGAGTCGGGCGAT